>CAYMLL010000297.1:0-9373 GCA_964390645.1 uncultured Planctomycetia bacterium
GAACCTGCGCGTCAACGGCTCCACGGAAAGGAAAGTGTCGGACGATTCGCGTGACGCTTCGTGCGCACCACCAGCTCGGCGCCGCAGCCGGGCTCGAGGCGGACCTCGAAACAGGACCCGTTCACGGCGACCACGGTGTCGCCGAGCTTCACCGATTCACACCGATGCTCCCCGTAGGCTCCGGTCTGAACGAGCACGACCCGGGCCTCGCTCTGACTGATGTTGACCAGCGTGAAGACGGTATGCCGGTCGTCGATACTCGTGACGAGGGCTGCGACGTCTTCCGGAAGCCCGGCTCGCCTTTTCACCGGGTCGAAGTACCGCAGACGACAGTGGAGAATCTGTCCGCGGTGACCCGGGTGGAGTCCACCGAGCGTGAGCTCGACGAGCGCGGTTGTCGTCGCCGGGTTGTACTTCATCGGGTCGTCGGCGAGGCGTGTGTCCGGAGTCGTCCTGTCCGAGCGCATCGCGGCGACGCGCTCGCGCACACGGGAGAGCGCCGCTCGCAAGGATCGCGTCGGGTACTGCGGATCACGGCCCTCCAGGAATCCGATCCAGCCGTCGTCACCGAGGCGCTTGCGGTCCCTGGTGGCCATCGAAGCGTACCAGATTTCATGCGCGCCCAGCGAGTACTTCGACGGTGCGTGGGCGTACCACCCGTCGTCGCCGAACATGCGCGGGTAGTGCGGCTTGCCGTCGATGATCTTCACCTGTCGGTTGATCCGGTCGATCATCCGTCCCCAGACATCCAGGTAGCGGGTGTCACCGGTCAAGAAGTGGGCGTTGACGAACCCGATGACACCGAGCTGTACGGTGATACGGTTGGCGACCTGACCGGTCTGCGGCACGATGACGCTGAAGCTCCATCCGTAGACGCCCCCGTACCACTTGCCGCCCGTGGCACCGCCGATGGTGCCGTCGAGTCCGATGTTCGACGGGATGATGCCGCCGTTCGACTCCGTGCGCTGCGCCCACGCGTCGACGTACTCCAGGAGCCAGTTCCGGTACTTCTCCTCGTGTGACAGCATGTACGCGTTCACCGCGAGCGTCGTGGCGCTGAGGTTCGACGGGTGGTCGCCGACGATGTCGTTGTAGTCCTTGAAGTGAGCGAGCATCTCCGCGTAGTTGCGCTCGCCGTGCCCGAGAACGAAGCGTCCCTCGACCTCGATGCGGTCGCCGGCCCAGTCCAGAGCGGTCGCCTTGCGCAGCAGTGGGCCGCGGCTTCCGTTGAAGAGGCTGCGGATGATGCGATGCTTCGGGTCGTAGTTCGGCGCCTGCGGATCCTCGTTCATGTAGAAGCCCGCGAAACGTCTTACGCGCGCGCGAAAACGTCCGTCGTCCGGGTCGGAGAGACCCTGAAGGTTGAAGACGGTCAGCCCTTCACCGTTGTGGAGCCAGTCCATCATCACCGGGAACTCCTTGTAGTACATCCCGTCGCGGGCGAACGGAACCTCGCGCGTCTTCGCGAGCGTGTACTGACGGAGATGACCTTCCCAGGCCTTCTTGTAGAGGTCCAGGATACGCTCCGATGCTCCGAGCGCGTGGAGGATGGGCCAGTCGTTGCAGTTCTCGATCGCGTCGTCAGGACCGTCGTCGCCGCCCCACCGTTCGATGCAGAGAAGGAAGCCCCGCTCGTCGAAGTAGCGCGAGAAGAACTCCTCGCAGGCGGCACCGTTCGCGGTCAGGACCTGACGCTCCAGCAGAGCCCATTCCGGCGGAATCATCGGGGTGTCGATCCGGACCCTCGCCTCCGTGGCCACAACCGGGGTCACGAATGACGAGAGCACCAACACCACTCGCAGCGGCATGTGCATGGGTCTCATCGGGCTTTCCTCCTGCGTCTTCCCCTACCATCCTACTCGATCCGGTAGGGAGTGGCACGGATCCGCGACGTCAGGAAGTCCGGGACGAAGCCCTCCCCCGTCAGGAAGAGCGGCGGTGTCACCGAGATCGCCGGTCAGGTCGCCGGTGACGCCGGGCTCGGTCTCGCGCCTCCTCGCCTGGCAGATCCGGGCGCCAGCCTACCCACCGGTCTCCGGCGGGAGTGACCGGGCTCCGCGCGGACGACGCCCCTGCAACGGTGGGCTCGACGGGACGGCAGTCGGCGGTCAACGCTCCGCCGCGTGTCGCGACTCGACGACGGCCTCGTATACGAGCGGGCGAAAGGCGTTCGCGACCGACGCCGAGAACGGTCTGTGCTGGGTCAGCGAGATGCCGATGATCCGCTCGCGGGGGGAGATCCAGAAGTTCGTGCTCGCCGCGCCGCTCCAGCCATGCTCTCCGAGTCGACCGGGCGAGTCCGTCTCACCAACGGCGACCTGCACCGAGACACCGAGCCCGAAGCCGGTGTTGATCATCGGGCTGCCGAGCTTCAGCGGCATGAGCGACTCGTCGACGTGATTGCGCGTCATGTCGGCGACCGTGCCGGGCTGCAGGAGGCGCTTGCCCTCGAGACGGCCGCCGTTGAGCAACATCTGTGCGAAGCGAAGGTAGTCGCGAGCCGTCGACACCAGACCGCCGCCGCCCGAGTGGAGCTTCGCCGGGCGTGCGAATCGGCTGGTCGAGGGATGATCGACAATCTTCAGGCCGCCTTTGGCCGCCGGTCCGTAGCAGGTAGCGAACCGGTCTATCTTCTCCGGCGGCACATGGAAGCCGCTGTCGACCATGTCGAGAGGCCGGAAGATCCGCTCCTCGAGAAAACGGTCGAAGCGCCGGCCGGAGACGACCTCGACAAGGCGTCCGAGTACGTCCACGGAGACGCTGTAATGCCAGCGCTCACCGGGGTGGTAGAGCAGTGGAATGCTCGATAGCTTGTTGATCATCGTCTCGAGATTCGTCTCGTTGTCGAGCACGTTCGCGGCGAGGTACTTGGCGTCGACCCTGGAGAACGAGAAGAAGCCGTAGGTCAGACCCGCGGTGTGTCGCAGCAGGTCGCGTACCGTCATCGGACGGCGCGGAGCGACCTCCTTGCCGTTCTCGAGGACCTTGACCTCGGCGAGCTCGTCAATGTGTTTCGCGACGGGATCGTCCAGTCCGATCTTCTGCTCCTCGACGAGCATCAACACGGCAACGCTCGCGATCGGCTTGGACATCGAGTAGATGCGGAAGATCGTATCCGGGCGCATCGCCTTCTTGCCCTCGCGGTCGGCGAAACCCACCGCCTCGTGTTGGACGACCCTGCCATCGCGTGCAACGAGCCAGACGATGCCCGCTGCCTTGTCGGCGCCCACGAGGCTCTCCATGCGCGCCTTCAGCCCGCCGATCTTGCTTGCGTCGAGTCCCACCGACTCCGGACTCGCGAGCGGCAGTCCGGAGGGCCCCGTGTCTCGTGCGGGCCCCCTGTCCTTCGCGGGGACCGCGTCCTTCGCCAGGATCGTGATCGTCGTGAGAGTGAGGAACGAGGCTAGCAGAGCTTGTCCGGGGTGCATTCGCACAGACCTCCTTCGGATCGGGAACCCTGACAGCCTATTCGCCTGTGTCCGCCTGGACATCGCTTTTTCTTGTCGGCTTCGGAAGCGCTCGACTAAGATCGGGCCGATCGGGGCCAGGACGCCGCTCGTGCGGCGTGACGGGATGGCTCCTGACGACTGCTGCTCGACGAGAAGACTCATGCGAACCCTGACAGCCGCGATCCTTGCCGCCTGCCTGTCCACCGGCACAACCGGAGCCCTCCGTGCCGAGGAGCGGGCGCCCTTGCGTGTGCTTTTTCTCGGTGACAAGGGGCATCATCGTCCGGCCGAGCGCGCCCGGCAACTGATTCCGCTTCTCGCGCTGCGTGGCCTCGATATCACCTACACCGAGCAGCTTGCCGATCTCGACCCGGCCGTTCTGTCGAACTACGACGGACTGATCGTCTACGCGAACATCGGATCGATCACAGCGGACGCAGAGAAGGCTCTGCTCGACTACGTCGCGGGCGGCAAGGGGTTTATTCCGATTCACTGCGCGTCGTACTGCTTCCTCAACTCCCGGAAGTATGTCGATCTGGTCGGCGCTCAGTTCCAGCGTCACGGGATGGAGCGCTTCGCCACCCGTGTGCTGGAGCCGGACCATCCGGTGATGAGGAACGTCCGCGAGTTCGTCACCTACGACGAGACCTATGTACACACGAAGCACAACGAGAAGGACCGTACGGTGCTTCAGGTCCGCCGGGAGGGGGACCGGGACGAACCGTGGACCTGGGTGCGCACGCATGGCAAGGGGCGCGTTTTCTACACGGCCTACGGGCACGATCATCGCACCTGGGGCCATCCTGGCTTCCATGCGCTCCTCGAGCGCGGCATTCGCTGGGCCTGCGGCGACGACCGCGTCATCGCCAACAATCCGCTCGCCCGCCTCTCGAAGCTGAAGCCCTTCCAGTACAAGGAAGCGAAGCTGCCGAACTACCTGCGCGGCAAGAACTGGGGCACGCAGGGCTCACCACTCAACCGCATGCAGCTTCCGGTCGGTGCCACAGAGTCGATGAAACACATGATCGTTCCCGAGGGCTTCGAGGTGCGACTTTTCGCGGCCGACCCCGATATCCAGAAGCCGATCTGCATGAACTGGGATGAGCGCGGTCGTTTGTGGATCGCCGAGACGAAGGACTATCCGAACGAGATCAAACGGGAGGGCTCGGGACTCGACCGCATCCGCATACTCGAAGACACGGACGGTGACGGGCGTGCTGACCGGTTCACGCTCTTCGCCGACAAGCTCAGCATTCCTACCAGCATCCTTCCTTACAAGGACGGCGCGATTGTTCAGCAGGCGCCTCATACGCTCTTCCTGCGCGACACCGACGGCGACGGTGTCTGTGACGAGCGCCGCGTTCTTTTCTCGGGCTGGAGCACCGGTGACACGCACGCCGGGCCGAGCAACCTGCACTGGGGATTCGACAACCGGGTCTGGGGAATCGTCGGCTACTCCGGATTCAACGGGGAGGCCGGTGGAGAGAAGCACCGCTTCAGCACCGGCTTCTACCGCTTCGAGCCGGACGGCTCCGGAATCGAGTTCCTTCGCAATACCAACAACAACTCCTGGGGTGTCAGCTTCAGCGAGGACGGAGTGCTCTTCGGGTCAACGGCGAACGGTTGCCCGAGCGTCTACATGCCGATCCCTAATCGATACTACGAGCAGGTTCGCGGCTGGTCATCACGCCGTCTCGAGCGCACGTCGATCGGGGCGAAGTTCCATCCCATCACCGAGCTCGTGCGACAGGTCGATCACCACGGCAACTTCACGGCCGCGGCAGGGCACGCGCTCTACACGGCACGCTCCTTCCCCGAGCATTACTGGAACCGCACCGCATTCGTCAACGGCCCTACCGGGCATCTTTGCGCGACCTTCCTCATCGAAAAGGTCGGGGCCGACTTCGTCACACGCAACTCGTGGAATCTGCTCGCGAGCGACGACGAGTGGACCGCCCCGATCATGGCGGAGGTCGGGCCGGACGGCGCAGTCTGGATGATCGACTGGTACAACTACATCGTGCAGCACAACCCGACGCCACGCGGCTTCAAGACCGGTCGTGGTAACGCCTACGAGACGCCGCTGCGGGACAAGGTGCACGGGAGAATCTACCGGGTCGTCTGGAAGAAGGGAAAGTCGACATCGCCGAGGACACTCGCGGACGCGTCGCCGGCCAAGCTCGTCGCCACCCTGCGCGACCCGAACCTCTTCTGGCGCAAGACCGCGCAACGTCTTCTCGTTCAGCGTGGCGAGAGAGATATCGTGCCGGACCTGCTCGAGATCCTCGCGGAGCGCGCCGTTGACGGGATCGGCAACGCACCCGCGTCGATCCACGCTCTGTGGACCTTGAAGGGACTCGGTGCTCTCGACGGCGACGACGACCGGGTCGACGATGCAGCCCTCGGGTGCCTGACCCATCCCGCGGCAGGCGCTCGTCGAGCCGCCCTCGACACGGTCCCACGCCGGACGGGGTCGATCGACGCGATCGTTCGGACCGGAGTCCTCGTGGACCCCGATGGTCAGGTGCGACTGGCGGCCTTCCTGGCGCTTGCGGAGATGCCCGCGTCCGCCCGGGCAGCACGTGCCATCGTTGCGGCTATCGCTCATCCGGCGAACGCCGACGACCGCTGGATTCCGGACGCGATGACGAGCGCCGCGGCGCGCCACGACGAGAGTTTCCTCGTCTCGCTCACGGCGTTGCGCGGGAAGCCCGCCGGCGACACGACTCTCCGGACCATCGCTGCACGGGTCGCCGAGCACCACGCACGCGGCGAATCTTCGGAGATGTCAGCGGGTATCGTCGCGTCGCTGGCGAAAGCAGAGCGTCCGGTGGCCGACGCGATCGTCACCGGCCTGGAGAAAGGGTGGGACGGCAAGAAGATCCTGATCGGCGCGAAGGACCTCTCCCGGTCCATCGTGTCGGTGCTCGCGAAGCTCTCGCCCGAGAACAAAGGCAAGCTCGTTTCACTGGCCAACCGGTGGCGTGTAGAAGGGCTGGAGAAGTTCACGGAACAGATCGCGGAGGGATTCCTTCAGGTCGCCTCCGACGGGAATCGTGCGGACGCGGACCGCTCCGGCGCAGCCCGACAGCTGGTCGAGTTTCTTCGTCGCGATGACGCGGCTGTCGAGGACGTGATCGCTCTGATCGCGCCGACGATCTCGTTGGAGCTGTCGAAGGGGCTCCTCGAAGCGGTATCCGTCAGTCGTTCCGCTCGCGTTGGCACGGCGATCGTCGAGGCACTCGGTGGAATGACGCCTGCAGTGAAAAGGGAGGCGCAGCTCGTGCTCCTGAAGCAGCGGGACTGGACGCGCGCGCTCGTCCGCGGCGCCGCGAACAGCGAGGTCGATATCAGCCTCTTTACGCTCGACCAGAAGCAGATGATCGCGCGTCACCCGGACAAGGACATCCGCGAATCAGCCAGGGCGGTTCTCGAGAAGAGCGGCGGGCTACCGGATCCCGATCGGCAGAAGGTCATCGACGAGCTTCTTGCGGCGATGGATAAGAAGAGCGGCGACGTGAAGAAGGGCAAGGAAGCTTTCACCAAGGTCTGCGCGAAGTGTCACACGCACAGCGGCGAAGGTACGAAGATCGGTCCGGACCTCACAGGCATGGCGGCGCATCCGGCAAGCGAGCTGGCGGTCCATGTCCTCGACCCGAGCCGCAGCGTCGAGGGCAACTATCGCCAGTACACGGTAGTGACGACGAAGGGACGCACTCTGACCGGCATGCTGGCCTCGGAGACGAGGACATCGATCGAGATCTTCGACGCCGAGGGCAAGAAGACGGTGGTTCTCCGTGAAGACATCGCGAGGCTGGACGGCTCACGTCTCTCGCTGATGCCGGCAGGCTTCGAGAAGCAGATCGGTACCGACGGTCTCGTGGACCTGCTCGCGTTCTTGACGAAGCGCGGCAAGTATCTTCCGCTGCGGCTCGACAAGACAGCGACCATCGTCACGACGAAGGGCATGTTCTACACCGAGGCCTCACGGCACGAGCGGATCATTTTCGACGACTGGAAGCCGAAGACCGTCGAGGGAGTTCCGTTTCACCTCGTCGACCCGCAGGGCGACCGGGTGCCGAACGGGATCATGCTTCACAGTCCGAACGGGGCGGTTTCCATGCGCATGCCGAAGCGCGTGGTTCTATCCTGCAACTCGGCCGCCAAGGCGATCCACCTGCTCTCCGGTGTCAGCGGTTGGGGCTCACAAGGGGGCGATCGAAAGACCGTTTCCATGGTCGTACGGCTCCACTACGCGGACGGCCAGCGCGAGGAGCACAAGCTCATCGACGGAGTTCATTTCGCGGACTACATCCGCAGAATCGACGTGCCCGGCTCGAAGCTCGCCTTCATTCTCAAGGGCCGTCAGCTTCGCTACCTGGCCGTCTATCCGAAACGAGCGGAGAAGATCCGCGAGATCGAGCTTCTCAAGGGAAGGGACCGCACCGCCCCGATCGTCATGTCCGTGACGGTGGAGTCGGCGGAATAGCCGCCGCAGCCATACCGGCCGGGAAGCCTACGCCGCCTCCCCGGCCCGATTTCGCCCCCGGTCCATCTCTCTCCTTCCACCTCACTCCTTGCCGTGCAGGTGAACATCTTGCTGCGGGAAGGGAATCGAGATCCCCTCCGCGTCAAACCGCTCCTTCACCTCTTTCTGCAGGTCCCAGAAGATCCCCCAGTAGTCCTCGGTCCTCGCCCATGGCCGACAGATGATGTTGACCGACGAGGCCGCGAGCTCGTGCACCCGGATCGTCGGTCCGGGATCGTCGAGCACCTTCTCATGTCCCTTGACGAGCTCCTCGAGGATTCTCAACGCCTTGCCGACGTCGTCGCCGTAGCCGATTCCGAAGACCATGTCGACACGCCGCGTCGGTGAGCCGGTGATGTTGGTGATGGTGTTGTTCCACACCGCGTTGTTCGGTACGTAGAGAACCTTGTTGTCCGAGGTGTGGATACGGGTCGACACGAGGTTGAGCTCGATGACCTTTCCGGTGACGTCCGCGATCTCGACCGAGTCTCCGACGTCGAAGGGGCGATAGAGCAGGATCAGCAGGCCGCTCGCGAAGTTGCTGAGCGTGCCTTGCAGGGCAAAGGCGACGACGAATCCGGCGGCGCCGATGACCGCGAGCAAGGGGCCGATGTCGACGCCGAGTGACGAGACAGCGACGATCACCCCGACGATGAAGACGAGCCGCGTGGCCGTCTTGACGATGAAGCCGCGCAGCAGGGTGGAAAGTCGCTCCACGGCCTCCAGCGCGCGGGTGACGACTCTTGCCGTGATCCTCGAAAGGAGCCAGAACACCATGAGCAGCCCGAGGAAGGACGCCAGGTTCTTGCCCCACCGGAGGCCGCCATCCGCACGCCGGATCCAGCCTGTCAACGCAATCCAGACCGCGCCGGCGTCGGCGACATCGACCTCGAGGCCTCCGGAGATCGCTGCGACGTAGGTGCGATGGCTCGTCGCGTCGCCTCCCTTGAGCTCGAGCTCGTCGAGGACGACCCGCAGTCGATCGATGAGTCCCGTTCGCTGCTCCTTCAGAGTGTTGAGGACGTGGAGCAGGTCTGTCGTCGCCTCGAGCTCCCCCGCGGACTTCTCCTTCGCGCTCCCGTCCGGCTCCGTCTCGGGCGACGGCGTCGTGTTCTGCGTCTCTTCCGACGGCGTCGCGTTGCGGCTCCGGTCGACTTCCGGACTTCGTGCCTTCGCTGCGATACGGGCGGAGCTGATCTCCTCCTGCTTGGTACGCAAGAGATCGAGCCATGCGTCCGCCTCGACAAGGAGCTCATCCGCAGTCAGCGGCTTCACGAGAATCGCCAGATCGTCCGTGGGGACCTCGACGTTTCCGGTCGTGGCCGCTCCCGACCCCGCCGTGGCCAACCCCAACCGCGGAACAAACGCCCCCACGAAGGCCAACACCACCCAGACG
>CAYMLL010000298.1:0-9350 GCA_964390645.1 uncultured Planctomycetia bacterium
CGGCACGTCGACCTCGACGACGTCGAGCCCCTTCTCGGGTCGCACCTTGCGCACCGCGAGCATCGTTCCGGGGAGCATGAGGCCTCCTGTCAGGTCTGCCGTGAGAGCTCTGCCGTGAGAGCCTGGCGATCGGTCGACGGTCTGTGGCTCACCCGGTGGTCGTCGGAAGCCCGCGTCGGGCCCACCCCGCGAACACGACCACACCGCCGGGAGCGAGCTCGCCGTCGTAGCCGCCGCGCATGTCGACCACGTCGCCGAAGCCGCTCGCGATCAGGGCGCCCGCGGCCTTCATCGACCGGCCGCCGCGGAGGCACGCGGTGATGAGCTTCGAGTCCTTCGCGAAGCGCGTCTCGACCTGCGCCACGAAGTCGGGGTTCGGCGTCAGGCCGGGGCCTTGCGGATTGCGCACGGCGATCGGGATGTTGATCGACCCGGGCACGTGTCCGTCGCGAAACTCCTCCGCGGTGCGCACATCGAGGTACGTGTAGCCCTCGTCGGAGTCCAGAAGGCGCTTGGCTTCCTCGGGGTCGATGCGTCGCAGCTCCATGCTCCCGCTACCTTTCCACCGGCTACCTTTCCACCGGCTACCTTTCCACCGGCCACCTTTCTTCTATCCGGGCGTCTCACCGGTCGAGATCGCACCGGTGAGGCCGTGAGAGATCCGCGATCCGGTATCGCGGACCCGGACATCATGGGGGCCCCGTACGGCTCGCGCAAGACGTGACCCGTATTCCCGGCACCGCGTTCGATGATTCGTGCTCCCCGGGGGACGGTGTCGCGAGACGTCGGGCGCTGCGGGCGATGGACCGGCTCGACGGGCTTGCGGGGCGGGTCGATCTCAGGGAGCGCAGATTTCGGCGCAGCCCGGGAGCCGGCGACAGGCGGTTCCGAGGAAGGGTTCATCTCCGCCGCTGAAGAGGAAGCTCGCAAGGGACACGACGTCGGAGATGTTCGTCTCCTCATCGCCGTTGATGTCGCGGAGACTCTCCCTCGAGGTGATTCCCGCGGCGGTGTCGTCGCAGATCTGCGGTCCCTCATCGCCTCCGAAGAGCTGGCGGGCCAGCGACACGATGTCCGTCAGGTCCACGGACCCGTCCTGGCTGATGTCGCCGGGTAGCTGCCCGCCCCCTTCGACGAGGTCTTTCCCGTGTCGGCCGGGCGTGCCGTGTCGGAGGGTGCTCGGAGTCCACGTCGTCGCGTTCGCCGGCTGATCCCACGGCGCGTTCTCGTCGGCGATCACGAGGGAGTGTCCCTCGCCGTCCGTTCCGGGGTGCCACGCGTCGTCGTAGACCACCTCGATGATCGTCTCATCGAGCGGGCCGACGATTCGTACGGCCTCTCCGGTGTCGCTCAGACGCCCGTCGTACTCCCCGGCGACGGGGAGCCCCGCGAGGTCGTAGCGGGACGCGAATCCTTCCTGGTTCTCGACCAGGACGACCACCGCGCCCGGATCCAGCGTGGAGATCGCGGCGGACCCGAAGTCGAAGCGAACGCCTCCGTCGACGCGGACGCCACGGAGCTCGAGCAGCTCGCTGCCGACATTCTTGAGCTCGAGGAACTCGAGATCGTCGGCGTCGAACCCGCTGTCCTCTTGCGGGGGCGCGGGATGGTACATGATCTCGGTGATCCGCAGCGCGAACGAGCCGGGGACGACGAAGACGGCCTCGACGAGCTGGCTCCACCGCGCCCCTTCCACGACGCGTGCCATGACGCGCGTGTTCCGCTCGATCGGAATCGGCGCTCCGGTCGACACTTCGGAAGACGGAGAGACATCACCGCCGGGCAGTCGCGGATCCGTGCCGTCGAGCGTGAAGCGTACGGTTCCCGAAGGGCTCGTGATGCGCAGTCCGAAACCCTCCGGCACCGTGCCGCCCATCCGGCTCAGCGATGGGGCCTCGACCGCCGAGTACAGCCCCTGTGAGCGGAGCTGTCCGAGGACGATCGACGTGCGTTGCGGGAACCAGTTGCGTTGCATCGCGTCGAGCTCCCGCCTCCACTCCACGTCGCGAGTGTAGGGTCGCGAGGGGCGCTTGTTGTCTCCCCAGCGCGCGGCTTCGGCGGAGAGCGCCGACTCGATCTCGCGGGCACGCTCCATCCAGCGTGCCTCGGTCGCCTCCGGAGTGAGCGCGCCACCGTTGAAGAAGTGTCGGTGAATCCGATCGCCGAAGAGCAAGCGGTATTCCGGGTTCGCGCGCAGGCGCTGGTGCACTCCGGTCGGTCGGCTCGTGTTGTTGAGTCGTGTGCGGTCCTCGTTCAGGCTCCAGTAGGTCCGCTCGGCATCCCAGCAAAAGAACCGGTACTGTCCTCCCGGCTCCCGACGGCGGCCGCCGAACCAGTTGTTGTTGTCCCAGTCGACGTTGCCGCTGTAGAAGTTGACCAGCAGGAAGTCGACGAGATTGGGGACGTCGAGATACTCCTGGATCTCCTGATACGCAATTGCGCCGGCGACTCCGGAGTTCGCGATTCGCCACATCTCGTTCCATGCCGCGAGATCCCCGTCGACGACCTCGCGAGCGTTGCGTGAGTCGTACTCTTCCTTCTCGCCGCCGAGGTACGACGCCAGGAACGAGGCGTTCGGACGCTCGAACACATGGTACAGACCCCAGTACAGTCCGTTCATGTAGAGGTGCATGTAGACCTGGTGGGTTGTCAGGCGTTCCATGTCGCGCTGCGTGTCGCGGTGCCACTGGTCGCGGATGTACTGCGCGCGCACCTGCTGTGTCGTGTTCGGGTGAAACCACGAGTCGCCGTTTCCGCCCCGCAGGATGATCGTGTCGAACTCCTCGACCGGCGAGTCTTCAAAGAAGGGGAATCGCAGCTTGCCGTCGCCGTAGATCCTCTTGAAGAGGAGTCGCATGTTGTGCTTCGGCCGGTTCGGGTTGCGGCTGGCGTTGCCCTGGATCCTCAGGCCGGCGTTGACCTGGAACCCCGGCCTGCCGTCGGGGTAGATGAGCTCCACCGAGGTGGGCCGCTCCCACTCGACACCCTCCCTTTGCGAGTTCGAGTAGATACCGGTTCGCGGGTCGAAGAGATCGTCGACGTCCATCACGAGCGACAGTGTCGGGAGCGACAGCAGCCCGTCCGAGACGCCGGGGTCGAAGAGCTCGAACTCGGTGTTCGTCGCGATGCGCGGGTCCATCTCGTAGTCCGCCGTGCGGGAGCCCCAAGTCGGCGGGAAGCCGGGGGGCCGTCGCGGCTGGTTGAGGACGCCGCCACCATCCGGGGTGTCGAGGAAGATGTACGTGTGCGCGTCCACGTTCGTGGCGCGCAGGCCGTCCCGGAAGGCGGCCGCCCGGATCGTCGTCGTGTCGGCGACGTGAATCGGCTCGCGGTAGACGATCCCGGTGGTCTCCGTGGGAGCGCTGCCGTCGAGTGTGTAGCGTATGACAGCATCCTCCGTCCCGGTCGTGATCACCACGTCGAAGGGCTGATCCGGGAAGCCGCGGTCCGGCTCGAACCTGGTGTCCTTGACGACGAGCGGGTCGTTCGCGGTGGGGCCCGCGTTGGGCGCCAGCGGGGTCGGCTCGAGGTTGTAGCGGAACTCGCCGGTGCCGTCCGGAGAGCGGCCGTAGGATTGATCGTTGACCTGTGGCGGGAAGCGAACGCCGTCGATCACCTCCCCTCGCGGATCGGTGACGAAGATCCACTCGCCGTCCGCTTCGAGGCGGAAGCTCGTGTGGAGCAGCGTCGGTACCGTTCCCAGCTCGGGGATCATGGAGAGATCACCGCTCGTCGGGCTCGAGTTGATCACGGCGATCGCCGCGACGTTCTCGCCGCTCCGGAGGTCACCGATTCGCTCCGACAGGTCGAAGCGGTGTCGTCGTCGCGCCTCCGTCGCCCGGATGGCCTGACTGGCGAAGCTCGGGTCCTCGTTCGCGGGGAAGTTCTCCGAGAGGATCCGCGTGCCGTTGAGGTAGAGGATGAACGCGTCGTCGTACCGCACCTGCAGGATCAGGTTGGAGAGGCCGCTCGCCGGATTGAACTCGAACCGTCGGCGCAGGAAGAGGGCGCTCAGTGGCTCCTCGATCACGGTCCGATCGTCGTCGTCGCCGAAGCCGAAGCCCGGCAGTCCGCGCGGCCAGGTGGAGTCGTCGAATTCGGGGTCCGCCCAGCCGGCGGGAGGCGCGCCGTCCTCGGGCGCACCGGTCAGGTAACTCCACTCGTCCTCGAGATCGATGAGATCCGCCACGAAGGGGATCGACGAGTCGGGCCGCTCCAGTCGCTCCGGATCGATGCCGTGGCGGTCCTTGCCGGAACACCAGACGAGCAGCCGACCGCCGGGACCGACAGTCAGCGGCGGCAGTGGCCACTTGCGCAGCGCCTGGGGGTCGTCGCTGAGAGCGTGGTTCTCGAGGTTCAGGGCGACGTCGCCGACGTTCAGGAGCTCGACCCAGTCGGAGCTGTCGCCGTCCTCGTCGACGTTGGTGTCGACATTTGACGCCAGCAGCTCGTTGATCACGAGCTGAGCGGAAGCGCTCTGCGCACAAGCTGCCAGCACCGCGAGTGCGGTGAGCGCGCAGCGCCGGCGGACCACATCAAGCATCGGTATATATCTCTCGTTCGTGCACGCCTCGATCGGACCCCAGTATAACAGCCTGCGTGCAGGGGGATCGAGGCCAGAGTGGCGAGAAGGGCACGAACCGTATACGAATGTCCCCTGGCAGCTGTCCCCTGGCAGCATTGCTGACATGGGACCAATTAGCGTTCGACACAACGGCGGAGACTTGTTAGTTTATACGCCTGTCGACAGAGGGTGAGCAGGTTCTTTCCTGCGGTAAGGGTCCCGCCAGAGAGGAAGAGATCATGTTGACGAGAGTGCCGCTTGCGCTCATCGGGTCTGTTTTCGTTCTGTCCGTCGGCTGGAATTACCACGATCTGGTCGCCGAGGATGTCGACGAGCTCGACTTGCCTTCCGAGGTGATCAACGTCGTCGGTACGCTGCCGACGTACAACAATCGCACCGTCGACGGCGTCGCTGCGGTCGACCGTCTCGACGCGACCTTTCGCTCCTTCATCGACTTCACCGAGAAGACCGGCGGACAGCGCGAGGTGATCTGGGAGACGGGTGGTGGCACGATCGGCTGGTCGTTCGTGTACGAGGCTCCGAGCACGCTCGTGGCGAGGGCTGCCGGCAACGGTGGTCTGTCTCTGGCCACGGCTCGATTTCGCGTGCCGCAGCGTCTGCTCGATGAGGACTTTCTCGACGTCGCCTGGACTTTCGACGTCGACGAGGGCGCCGGTATGCAGACCCTCGGAATCGTCGTCAACGAGTACCGTGTCGCCTCGGTCACCGAGGGTCTACAGACGGACTGGTCCGGAGGCAATGGCGCGGGCTACGGTGTCATCGGCGGCTCCATGGCCGCCAACGGTGCGAACGGGGGAATCCCCGGGGTGGCGTTCGTCTCCGGCGAACTCGACCTCGTTCTCGGTCTCGAGTTCTTCGCTGACCAGAACCTCGTGCCGCTCGAGACCGACTCCGACGGCGACGGACTGCCGGACGAATGGGAGGAGCTCTTCTCGGAGGATCCGGCGCTGCTCGGACGGGACGGCGATGCGGACGGCGACGGTCTTGATGACCCCGGCGAGCTTGCCGCGGGGACTGACCCGACCCTCGAGGACACGGACGGCGACGATCTCACGGACGGTCGTGAGGGCGACGTCGGCACCGATCCGCTCGATCCGGACTCCGACGCCGACGGCGTGGCGGACGGCGACGAGGTCGACGGCGATCCGGCGACCGATCCGCTCGATCCGGACAGCGACGACGACGGCTTCACCGATGGCAACGAACGGGAAGAAGGCTCTGATCCCAACGATCCGGAGAGCGTTCCGGCCGTCAACTGTGTCGGTGTCGAGGAGCTGGAGGTGCCGAGCGAGGTCATCGGCGTTCTCGGTCCGATGGCGACCTGGGACAATGCCGATCGCAGCGGCAACGGCTTCCGGGACGATCGGGAGGACGTGACCTTCCGCGTCTCGATCGACTTCGAGGAGAAGGCCGACGGTCTGCGCGAGGTCATCTTCGATGCCGGCGGCGGTACTGTCGGCTTCTCTCTGGTCTACGAGGCTCCGAGCCTGCTGGTCCTTCGCGCGGCCGGAACGGGTGGCGCCAACGTTGCCACCGCCCGGTTCCGCGTGCCGTCACCCCTGATCGAGGGAGGCAGTCTCGTCGAGGTCGCGTGGAGCTACGACGTGAACAACGGACAGGGGCTCGAGGAGATCAGCATCTACCTCAACGGCTACCGCGCCTCGCGGGTGGCGATGGATATCGATCCCTTTCCCGACTGGACCGGAAACAACCAGGCGCGCTTCGGGACCGTGTCCGCCGACCTCGCCGCCGGCGGGAACAACACGACGATTTCCGGTGGGGACTTTGTCTCCGGCACGATCGATCTCGGAATGGGGCTCGAGTTCTACGGTGAGACCATGTACTGCCCGCTGGAGACGGACGGTGACGGCGATGGTCTGGTGGACCAGTGGGAGGTGCTCTACACGCCTGGCGTCCTCGACGTGCTCAGCGGTGGCGACGCGGACAGTGATGGCCTGACCGATGCCCGTGAGCGTGATCTCGGAACCGACCCGACCGCCGCCGACTCCGACGACGACGGCGCGGTCGACGGACGGGAGGTCGATGACCTCGGAACGGATCCGATCGATCCGGACACGGACGACGACGGCCGGTCGGACGGCGACGAGGTTGACGGCGATCCGGCCACGGATCCCTTCGATGCTGACACGGACGACGACGGGTTTCCTGACGGCCTCGAGGTCGCGGCGGGGTCCGACCCGACCGACCCCAACAGCGTTCCGCCTGCGGAGTGTGACGGCGAGGAGGAGCTCGACCTACCGACCGAGGTGTACACCGTCATCGGTCCGCTGCCGACCTTCAACAACCTCGGCGGCACCAACGATCGACTGGACGCGACCTTCCGCGTTCTGGTCGACTTCGAGGAGAAGGTCGACGGCAACCGCGAGGTCATCTTCGAGACGGGCGGCGGCACGGTCGGCTGGTCGATCGCGTACGAGGCGCCGAGCGCACTGGTCGCGCGGGCCGCGGGCAACGGGGGCTTCTCGGTCGCCACGGCGAAGTTCTTTCTGCCGGACGCGTTGATCGACGCCGGCGAGATCGAGGTCGCCTGGACCTACGACGTCGACAACGGTCAGAACCTCCAGGCGATCGCCATCTTCGTGGAAGGCTATCAGGTGGCCTACACGCCGATGGATCTCGGAGGCGACTGGTCCGGCAGCAACGCCGCCAGCTTCGGGTCGGCCACGGGCACCATGGCGGCCGGCGGCAACAACACCTCCATCGCCGGAGACACGTTCATCTCCGGGATTATCCTCGCGGACGAGTTCGAGTTCCTGGGGCTCGAGTTCTTCGTGAACACTCTCTACTGTCCGCTGACGACCGATCGCGATGCCGACGGCCTCCCGGACCAGTGGGAGAACCTCTACACGCCCGGGGACCTCGATGTCCTCGGGGACGGCGACTTCGACGGGGACGGCCTCAACGACGTCGACGAGCTCGCTTTTCACACCGATCCGACACGTGCCGACACGGATGGCGACGGACTCGATGACGGCGCCGAGCGGGATGCAGGCTCCGATCCGCTGGAGTCGGACACGGACGGCGACGGGCTGACGGATGCGGACGAGGTGCTGGCCGAGAGGCCGACCGACCCGACCCTGACCGACACGGACGGAGACGGGCTCGACGACGGGGTCGAGGCCGCGATCGGCTCGGACGCCACCGACGCGGCGAGCCCGGTCGTGATGGCGGACTCCGTCGCCGAGTGGTCGGCGACGGGAACGCAGGGCGAGAACGGCTGGTTCAACGGATTCTTCAACCTGACGCTCGACCTCGACGGCATCTACGAACCGGAGGAGTTCGTCGAGTTCACGAACTCGTGCGCGGTGGACGGGAGTCCTTGCGAGGAGGGCGGCCCGGTCAACCCGGCAGGCAATCACTGGACGGGCGTCAGCTGGGACAAGACGAGCGCCGCCACCGGTCCGTGGACCTTCCTCGGGCAGGAGGCCACGCACCCGAACGGCGTCAACAGCGTTCCCAACCAGGAGGAGTGGACGATCCGTCGCTGGGTGGTGTCCGCCGACGCGGAGGTGTCGGTCGTCTGGCACCTGCGCAAGACGAACCTGGCGGGGGCGGGCGTCTCGGGACGTCTCTTCCACAACGGCCTGGAGATCGACTTCGCCTCGGTCGGCGGCCGCGGCGCCGCCGGCGTGTTGCAGGTCGTCAACGTCGACCTCGAGGAAGGAGACACGCTCGATCTGGCGCACACGCCGGTCGGTCCGACCGGGGACACCGGCGACGGCTCCGACGGCTCCGCCAACTGGATGCGCGTCGTCACACGGGATGGTCCTCCGCCGGAGCCAGAGGAGGTCTTCCACCGTGGCGACCCGAACAACAGCGGTTCAATCGACCTGACCGATGGTGTCATCGTTCTGAACTTCCTGTTCCTCGGCGGTGCGCCGCCGGTCTGTTTCGACGCCGCCGACTTCAACGACAGCGGCACGCTCGATCTCACCGATGGCGTCGGTGTCTTCAACTTCCTGTTCCTCGGCGGGGCTGTTCCCGCCGACCCGGGGCCTCTGACGGAGCCCTGCGGTCCGGATCCGACCGACGATCCGTTCGACTGCGAAACCTACACGAACTGCTAGCGGCCTGTTAAAGAAGTGCTTCGAACGCGAAAGCGAGTCATCTTGTCCGGGATCCCGACGTCAGGACGCGGGCGATGCGGTGCATCGTCGAGTACTGGCGGCGAGGAGCCCGGGCGAGATGATCGCTCACGCGTCGCATCGAATCCTTCGCCGGGACGTTAGCGGGCTCGGCCGCGGGTCGCGGTCGAGCCGATTTCTGGCAAGACAATCACGGGTCTGATTCGTTCCCACTGTTTCGAGGAGTGACGATATGCGGTTCATCGCGACAATTGTCAGCATCTGCGTGGCAGCGTGCTGGTTTAGCGGCAGCGCCAGGGCGGTCGATGTCGAGACGCTCGATGGTCTCGATCCGGCGCACACGACGGATGCCATCGGCACGAGTGCTTCGTTCAACGGCGGCACCTGCGGTGGCCGGACCGGAGCCAACTGCGATCGGCTGGACGCGACCTTCACCTTGACGGTCGACTTCGACGCGAAGACCGAAGGTCAGCGGGAGACGATCTGGGAGACCGGCGGCGCCACCGTCGGCTGGTCCATCAACTACGAGGTGCCGAGCACGCTCGTAGTGCGTGCCTGCGGACGTGGCGGCATAGGCATTGCCGTGGCCTCGTTCCAGCTGCCTCCGAGCCTCATCGACGCCGGCGCCGCGGAGGAGATCGGAAGAGCGCCGCACTGAC
>CAYMLL010000299.1:0-9294 GCA_964390645.1 uncultured Planctomycetia bacterium
GCCCCGCGGGAGACGAGAGCACCCCGCGGGGCCGCTTCGTTCATCCCGGTGAACTCGTGCAGGTAGTGCGTGAACCCGTCGAACAGGACAGTCCCCGCGGAGATGTAGGCGACTCCTGACACCCTCTCTGGCGACCGGCAACGACCTCCTGCCCGCTGACGACACGAGCGTGCCATCAGCGACGTGCGCACGGGTAGAACCCGACGACGAAGGCCGCCGGCGCGACACCCGCAGCGAGCGCGGCCACGAGCCCCACCACCCGGCCCACGAAAAACGACGACCGGCTCATGGCTGAACCGTACCTTCCCGTCCGGAGGCCCACAAGACGACGGTGATGGGGGTGACCCGGCCCCCGGGAAGCCACGCGATGGGGCGGATGACAAAGCGGGGTCGATTCCTTAAGATCTCGTGATCGCGAGCCGGGCCCGGAGGAAGACACAGCATGGCGGTCGAGATCAGGATGCCCCAGATGGGGGAGAGTATCACCGAGGGCACCGTCGTGCGCTGGTTTGTCCAGCCCGGTGACCGTATCGAGCGCGACGCCCCTCTTCTCGAGATATCTACCGACAAGGTCGACACCGAGGTGCCGTGCCCGGAGGCGGGTTGGGTGGCCGCGGTTCTCGTCGAAGAAGGGGACACCGTCCCCGTCGACACACCCGTCTGCGTGCTGGCGGCGTCGGCGGAGGAGGCCGCGAAGCAGAGAGCAGGAGCCGGGACCGGTGCCCGGACGAGGATGGAGCCCTCCCCCACGACGGGCGCGACAAAGACAGCGGCAGCGGCAGCGGCAGCGGCAGCGGCAGCGGCAGCCGGCTCCGGAACGGGCTCCGATGTCACCGCCGCGAACCGGTCCGCCGGTCGCCTCTCTCCCGCAGTACGCCGCCTCGTCCGCGAGCACGATATCGACGTCTCCCTGGTCCACGGCAGCGGCGACGGAGGCCGCGTCACCCGCGACGATATCCTCGCCTTCATCGAACGCCGCGGCGACACCACGAAGCGTTCGGGCCCGCCGCCAACGGCCCCGGACGCAGCCCCCTCGGAGCTCTTCGATCGTATCGAGCCGATGTCGAACATGCGGCGCAAAATCGCCGAGCACATGGTCGCCAGTCGCCGCACCTCGGCACACGTTTCGACCGTCCACGAGACCGACTTCACCGAAGTGCGTACGCTGCGTGACCGGCTACGCCCTGTCTGGCAACGACGCGGCGTCAAGCTGACGTATCTCCCCTTCCTCGCGCAAGCCGTCGCGCGTGGGCTCGTCGAGAACCCGACGATCAACGCAACCATCGTCGACGAGGAGATCCACTACCGGGGCGACGTCAACCTCGGCTTCGCCGTGGCGATCCCGGACGGACTCATCGTCCCCGTCCTGCACAAGGTCGACCGGCTGAGCCTCGAGCAGCTGGCGAGCGGCGTCAACGATCTCGCCGAGCGGGCGCGGGCCAGGACCTTGAAGCCGGACGATGTCCAGGGGGGTACGTTCACGATCACCAATCCCGGCGTCTTCGGCACCTTGATCGCAACGCCGATCATCAACCAACCACAGGCGGCGATCCTCTGTCTCGGCGCGGTGAAGAAGCGCGTCGTCGTCCTCGATGAGAAGAACGACAGCATCGCGGTTCGCAGCATGGCGTACCTGAGCCTGACCTTCGACCACCGCCTGATCGACGGTGCGACCGCCGACCGTTTCCTGCGAGGTGTATGTGAGACCATCGAAACAGCGGACTTCCGGGTCGACGTAGAGCCGTGAGCGAGGAACAACATCTGCGCAGAGCGGGCAAGGAGAACATCCTCTTCGTCTCGGACAGCGAGAGCGATGCAGACCTCTTCTACGCCACGCGTTTCCTGGTAGGCGATCCGATGATCTACCTCGAGCTCGAGGGCCGGAAGATCCTCCTCGTCAGCGACCTGGAGCTGGGTCGAGCGAGGAAGGAGGCGCAGGTCGACGAGGTCCTCCCCACCTCGCCTATCGAGGACGCTCTGCGCGCTGCGGGACGCGGAGCTCCGCTGACGCACATCGTCGCGGAGTTCCTGGCGACACGCGGAGTCGAGAAGGTTGTCGTGTCGTCGAGCCTCTCCTTGCTTCAAGCGACGAAGCTACGCCAGCTGGGCATCGAGGTGGAGTGCCGTGACGACCCCTTCTTCCCGGAGCGGCTCGTGAAATCGGACGCGGAGATCGACGCGATCCACGCGACCCAGCAGGCCGCCGAGGAGGCCATGGGGTTCGTCATCGACGAGATTCGCAATAGCCGCATCGACGGAGGCTACCTGCATCGAGTCGACGAGCCCCTGACGGCGACCTGGCTCCAGCGGGAGGCGCACAAGCTGCTCCTCGAGCGAGACTGCCAGGCCGTCAACACGATCATCGCCGGCGGCGACCTCGGCTGCGACCCGCACCAGCGAGGTTTCGGCCCGCTGCCGGCAAACAAGACCATCATCATCGACATCTTCCCACGTTCACTGACGACACGCTACTGGGGCGACATCACCCGTACCGTCGTACGCGGCAAGGCGACACCCGAGGCCAGGAAGCTCCACGAGGACGTGCACGCCGCACAGGAGGAAGCGATAGGCCGGCTTCGCGACGGTGTCGACGGCGTCGAGATCCACCAGGGAGTCATCAGCTGCTTCGAGGCGCGGGGCAACGTCACCGAGAAGCGCGACGGAGCCATGGTCGGATACTTCCACGGCACCGGCCACGGCGTCGGCCTCGAGATCCACGAGCAGCCGAGAATGGGCAAGATGACGTCGATGATCCACACCGGACACACCGTGACCGTGGAGCCCGGCCTTTACTATCCGGGCGTCGGTGCGGTGCGCCTCGAGGACACCGTCGTCGTCACCGAGACCGGTCACCGGAACCTGACGACGTTCCCGAAGGACCTCGAGGTCTGAAGGCGACCGGCAACGACCGCCGGGGGACGATTCGACCACGGACAGGTTGCTGACGGATCGAGGTCTCGTCCACCGTCGCAGACGCTTGCTGGGCCCACGACGCCAGGAAGTCGGGCAGCGAGAGCCGCGGTGGACGACCGAGCAGGCCTCGATCAGCCATCGAGCAGCTTGAGCATCGCCGAGACACGACTCAGCCGCCGCTGGTCCTGCTTGCCGTGATAGACCTTCAGCAGGTTGCCGAGCATGCGGGACAGGACCGCTCGATCCGGGATCGACCTCAGGTGCATGTCGCGGAAACGGACGCCGTTCTCCCGCAGAAAGCGCTCACAGTCCCGGCTCGACAGCAGCTCGCCTCGGTGAAACGGATCGAGGAAGCGCTCCACCCGCCGCAGGCCGACGCTCGTGTCGAACTTGAGCAGGAAGTGAAGCGGCAGGCCGACGGGCTCGAGCGGAATCGACAGCCTTCGAGCGACGAGAAGATGGACGACCGACAGGGTCACCGGGATACCGAGCCGTCTCTCGACGACCCGGTGCAGGTAGCTGTTGTCGACGTCGTAGTAGTCCTCGACGTTGCCGCGAAACCCCAGCTCTCCCTGCAGCAGGTCGACCAGCCTCCCGACCGCGGCGTCGACCGTTCGAACCGTGGCAAGGCGTCGCCTCAGAACCTCGGCGAACTCGTCGAGGACATCGGAGACCGCTCTCGTCTCGATGTCCGGATACTCGCTGCGAGCGATGAGCAGCGCGCCCTGCTCGAGATCGACATCGTCCGCGCCGACAAAATCGACCCACTCGCGAAAGACCTCGCGTCGACGCCACTCGACGAGAAACCTGTCGGCCTGCCCTCGAACCCGGGAGTCCGCCGCCTCGGCCGCCGCACGGGAGACGACCGGAACCACCGACACGCCGATCTGCTCGAGGTGCTCCCACGCCGAGGAGCGAATCTTCACGTCGTCGTCACCGAGCAGATGCACCAGCGCCTCGATACGCGTGCGCTTCGGCGACACGGCCTCGACCGGCGAGATCTCCGAGGTGCGGGTCGGTTCCGGTGGACGCATCATCTCTTCAGGCTCCGACTCCATTACGTGGATCAGCTCCGAAGGTCGCAAGATGTTTCCTCCGGCAGCGACTCGCCCGACGTCCACCGTCGCCCCGGCTCTCGCCTCTTCCAGACCCTCGACACGGCCTCCCGAAGCCACATCCGGACGGCATTCCCGTCGAAAAGAGAGCCGACCGTCGAAAAAAAAGAAGACCGCCGGAGCCCGCCCGTAGAATAGACACCAGAAGGAAGAGGATAGAACGTATGGAACTCAAGCAAGTCCAGTTGTCCGACTCTCTCGAGGACATCGCACGGGTCGGCGTCATCGTGTTCCGCCACGTCTCGAACGGCCCGATGTCCACGTCCTTGCGACAGCAAATCGACGACTTCGCCACGGAGCTGCGCCGCTCGATGGTCGATCGCCGTCCGTCGGAGCTCGACACGGTCGCACGGACGCGCAAGCTCTATCGTCTCGTCGGGGTCGACCCGACGAAGGACCGCCCGAGCTCGGAGAAGCTCCTGCGTCGCGTGATCCAGAGGCGGCCGCTGCCGAAGGTCAACAAGCTCGTCGACGCGATGAACCTCGTCAGCCTTCGAGAGCAGTGCCCGATCGGGGTCTACGACTCGGACAAGGTCGTGCCTCCGGCGCTCATTCGCATCGGGACGCCCGACGAGGAGTTCATCGGCCTCTCCGGCAAGTCCGTGAACCTCGAAGGGCGGCTCGCCATCGGCGACGGTGAGGGGCTCTTCGGCAACCCGAGCCTCGACTCGGCCCGCACGATAGTCACCCGGGAGACCGTCCGGGCCTTCGCGATCGCGTGGGCGCCCGCCGAGGCGCCGCGCAGCTACCTGGAGACCGTCCTCGCCGAGATACAGCACCACGCCGAGGAGTTCTGCGACGCCCGGACCTCCGAGTTCGGCATCCTCTGATCTTCGAGCCGCATGCGCCATCCCGGAGAAGGTGACCCGACCTCCGACTTCCAGCTGCTGACCCCCTTCGAGGTCGAGGTGTCGCTCCACGCGTCCCTCCTGCGCGGCTACGTCCTCCTCGAGTTCATCCGGGGAACCTGGGATCCGAACGCGCGCGAGCGCATCGCGGAGCTCACCGGAATCAAGCCCCGGCTCGACGAGCGGTCCGTGCGACCGCTTCTCGTCAGCTGCGAGCGCACGGAGACCGCGCGAGCCTACCTCGAGGCCCACTCGAGCCCCCTCACCGTGCTCATCGACCGGACTCGGTCGGTATCGAAGACCTGGGGCGTCTACCAGCGATTCTCGTTCGGCGCCCTGCACGTCGCACGGACTGCGAGCTTTCTGGTCGACCGCTGCGGCTTCGTCCGCTTCGCGCACGTCGGGCGATCGCCAGTCGACGTGGCCTCCGTCGACACCCTGATCACGACGCTCGAGCGAATCGACCGCGAATCGAGCCCCTCGGCGACTCAGCGCGACTCGTCGTAGCGCGCCAGCAGCCGGCGATAGTCCTCGGGTGTGTCCATGTCGTCGACGACCCCCGCATCGCTGACGTCGACACTCGCCACGCTCGACCGGCGAACGACGTCTCGTGAGGTACCTCCGGACCGAGACGCCTCGATGAAGCTCTCTGCCAGGGCGAGCCGACAGAGGATGGGGTGACCGTGACGTCCCTCCCAGCGTGGCTTGAGCACGTCGACGGCTCCCTGTCCCGATCCCCCCACAGCCACCCCCACCCGCGCGTAGTCACACGACGAAGGCAGTGGAAAGTCGACCGGGTGCACGAAGAAGCCGTCGACGTCGAGTCCGCGCAGTCGCTCGAGGCCCCGGGCGAGCGAGTCGATCTGCTCCGCGTCGGGCTTCGAGTTGACCACCCAGTCCTGTCCACCGCTTCCATCGTCGTGCGCGTCCCTCCAGCCCTCCCCGTCGGGAGCAACGACGATGATGCTGCGCTCGACCGTTGAACACGCCGCGGCGAGCACCAGCGAGAGCGCCGTCGATCCGCGAAAGTCGAGAAGCGCCTTGGGCTCGCCCATGCGGGACGAGCGGCCGGCAGCGAGCACGATCTGCACCAGCCTCGGCCCGCTCCCCCCGGGTGACGACATCGCCGGCACGGACATCACGGGCCTTCCTCTTCGAGCGCGTCGACCCCGAAGAAACGCTCGATCCGGGCGAACACCGTCTCGGACGCCGCAGCGCACCGCCGTGTCGACGGCAGGGAGGCCAGAAAGGTCTTGCCGTAGGACCGGGTGAGAACGCGGCGATCGAGGACGGTGACGACACCACGATCAGTCTGGGAGCGAATCAGACGCCCGAACCCCTGCTTGAATCGAAGGACGGCCTGCGGCACCGAGTACTTCGCAAAGGGGCTGTCGCCCCGCGCAGCGATCGCCTCGACCCTCGCCTCCTGAAGCGGCTCCGTCGGCACCCGAAAAGGCAGGCGCGTGATGATCACGTGCTCCAGCGCCTCGCCTCGTACGTCGACTCCTTCCCAGAAGCTGTCCGTCCCGAAGAGAACGCCGGAACGACTGTCGATGAACCGGCGCAGCAGCTCCGAGCGCTGAGCCTGTCCCTGCGCGAGAGGACGGAGCCCCGCAGCGGAAAGAGAGCCCTCGAGTCGTTCGTACATGCGCCTCAGCAGCGCAAAGGACGTGAAGAGAACGAACGCGCGTCCCCGCGACGCGGTGATCAATCGGGCCAGCAGGTCCGGAAGTCGCTCCTCGAAGCCTCGTTCGGTCGGGTCGGGAATGTCGGTCGGCACGGCGAGGAGAACCTGCCGATCGAAATGAAACGGCGAGGCGTGGTGACGGAACGAGAATCGGTCATCCGGAAGCTCGAGAAACCCGAGGCGCTCCGCACCCCCCCCACCCCGGCGCCCCCCCCGGCGCCCGCCCGGCCCCCCCCCCCCCGCGCGGGGCGCGCACGCCATGATCACACTACTGATTGGCTTGAACAGGCTGCTCTCGAGGTCCTCGGCAACCGAGATCGGCGCCGTCGCGAAGCCGATCGCGGCACCTTCATCTGTCCTTGCGCGCTCCGTCATGTCGAGCCAGCGTACCTGCGTGCCGTCTTCGAGCTCGCAGAAGCGTTCGACCGCGGCGATGAACGACTGCAGGCGATTGCCGAAGGCCTCGACCTCCAGCTTCAGCGAGCGACGGACCTCGTCGCGCCCTCGATGCGGTCCCGGGCGCGGTCATTCGCACGCGCGACACGCTCGATACACCCACGCAGGCGTACCAGGACGTCGACGACCTGCGTCCAGAATGGCTCGAGCTCGTCGCACGGCCGGTAGCGCAGCTTCACCGGTCGATCGCCGGCTCCGAAGAACTCTCGACCCTCGCCCTGCTCACGCTCGACGGCGACCAGCTCCTCGAGCTCGTCGAAGAGGTCGTCGATGTGGACGGAGACCTCGCCGAGCTCCCGACCGTACTCGGTCTCGATTCGCTCCGCGGCCACCGGATCGCTGTGACTGCGCAGCTTGCGCGCGACGACCGCGAGCGTACCCCGTCGTCCGTCCTTCGAGCGCATGCGGCCGAGCCGCTGGCCGACGCCCCGGCGCGAGAACCGGGTCCCCAGGTGCTCGCTGGCGACGTCCTCGAGGTGGTGGGCCTCATCGAAGACGACGCGAGAGTAGCCCGGCAAGATCACGTCGTCACGATAGTTGCCGGTCTGGCGCCGGACTGCGAGATCAGCAAAAAAGAGGTGATGATTGACGACCACGATCTGCGCGCGGTTCGCCCGGCGCCTCGCGCCGTAGAAGAAGCACTCCTCGAAGTGCGGACACTGCACCTTCAGCGACTTGTCCGTCTCCGACATGACCCTCTCCCAGACACGCCCCGGAGGCGACCAGAGAAGATCCGATCGGCTGCCGCCGCGAGTCGCTCCTCCCCACTCGACGAGCTCTCGGAGCATCTCGCCATCCTCGGTCTCCTCCGGAAAGAGCCCGAGCTCCTCACGCAGCTCGCCGAGCTTGCGCCTGCAAGCGTAGTTGCCGCGTCCCTTCAGCAGAGCGAATCCGAATTCGTGCGGCAGGACGTCCGTGAGGAAGGGGAGGTCCTTCGCGAAAAGCTGCTCCTGCAGGTTGATCGTGCCGGTCGACACGATGACTCGCTCACGGTTCTCGATCGCCCAGAGAATCGACGGTACGAGATATGCGAAGCTCTTGCCGACGCCGGTGCCGGCCTCGCAAGCGATCACACGGTCCTCGTTCAACGCTCCGGCAACCTCGGCGGCCATATCGATCTGACCTTCGCGGCACTCGAAACCCTCGAGATGCTCGGCGAAGGGACCGTCGGCCCCGAAGAGCCGGCGCACGACATCGACCTCGATGGACCGCATCTCGGGACGACGGAACGGCTTGACGACGAGGTAGTGCTCGGTCACATCGTTGTCGATGATCACGAAACCGACGCTCTTGTCCGCGAGCTCGGCCGCGATCGAGAGGTCCGCCGCGCTCGGATCGAGGCTGCTGCCAGGATGGTTGTGGATCGCGAGGTTCCAGCCATCGGCGCCCTTGATGATCGCGGGCACCGACGAGTCGTCGCCGCGACAGAAGGGCTCGACGTCGACCAGGCTCGCGACGATACCCTCGTCATCCCAGTCGACACGACCCAGAAAGAACACCTCGTTGCCCCCGGCATCGCCGATGACGCGACGCAGGAACACCGCCGCCTCCGCGGGAATCTCGAGCCGAACCTCCTTCACGTCTCTTCCCTCGCACCGGTCGTGGGCTCGAAACTCGCGATCCCGAGCCGCGTCCCGCCGACCCCGTGCCTGCGGGCGGCGAGCCTCGTCGTCACGGATGCTCGGGATCGGCGGCGGATCAACGCTTCGAAGCCACGCCTGTCGAGCCCGGTGGCAGTGCCCGGGGAGTCCCGACGCCATCGGCCTGTCAGCCACATCCGCCGCAAGGCGAGCCGGGCAGACGGGGCACACCCGGATTCTACGGGGCAACAGGATCTTCCTGAAGCAGGATTCGTCCCGACGAGCGGGTCCCGCCGACGACACGCTGCCAAGTGGGCTTTACACTCCGCCGTGTCGCGAGCTGCCCCGCCCCTGCCTCCTATCCTCCGTGAAAGACCGGGCTTCCGCGAACAGGAGAAGATCCCGCCGCGTGGAACGACACTTGCTGCCTGTTCTCAGGTTTCCCGAGCCAGGCATGCTGTTTCCAGGGAGTAGGAGACGGAAGCCCGGTCTCGTTCGCCTTGCACGACCCCGCGAGGGGTCATCCGGATCGTAGGTAACGAACTGTCGCCTGGATCGGGGAACACACACACCCGGCGCTCAGCTCCGGGCGGCTCCGGCCGCCCGGGGAGAAGGCGCTCGCCGCGAGTCGATCCCCCGATCGATCCCGACAGCCCGCCCTCGATCCCGACAGCCCGCCCTCGATCCCGACAGCC
>CAYMLL010000300.1:0-9268 GCA_964390645.1 uncultured Planctomycetia bacterium
CAGCGGCGCGGTCACGGGCACCAGCGCGGTCCCGGTCACCCCCGCGGTCACGATCTCGATCCCGGTCCCCACCACGATCCCGATCACGCCCACGGTCACGGTCACGGTCACGGTATCCGCCCCGATCCCGTCCGCCGCCACCGCGTCGATCACCACCGCGGTCACCGCCGCGACCACGGCCCCCTCCACCACCACCACCACCACTACCACCACGACGATCGCCGTCGCGACGCGGCGGGCGTGAGTCGCCACGGCGGCCACCGTCACCGCCCTCACCGCCGTCACCGCCGCCCGGATCCTCGGCTGCCTTCTTCGACAGCCGGATACGCCCCTGGTTGTCAGTGCCGAGGCATCTCACCGGAATGATGTCGCCGATCGACACGATGTCGCTCACCTTGTCGACGAAGCCGCTTGCCAGTTCACTGACGTGTACGAGGCCTTCCTGACCGGGAAGCACCTCGACGAAGCAGCCGAAGTCCTTGATCGAGACGACTCGTCCCTGGTACACCCGGTCAGCCTGGATCTCCTCGGTGATCGCGCCGATCTTCTCTTCGGCCTGGTTGGCACCCTCGACGTCCGAGCCCCAGATGGTGACCGTGCCGTCGTCCTCGATCTCGATCTTGGTGCCGGTCTCCTCCTGGATGCTCTTGATCATCTTGCCGCCCGGTCCGATCACGAGGCCGATCTTCTCCGGATCGATCTTGATGCGCACAATCTTCGGAGCAAACGGCGAGATCTCCTCGCGCGGACAGTCGAGCGCCTTGAGCATCTCCTTGAGGATGTGGATGCGGCCTTCCCTGGCCTGGTCGAGGGCCTGGGCCATGACCTCGGAGCTGACACCGGTGACCTTGATGTCCATCTGCAGAGCGGTGATTCCGAACTGCGTCCCGGCGACCTTGAAGTCCATGTCGCCGTTGTGATCCTCGCTGCCGAGGATGTCGCTCAGTACCGCGATCTGGTCACCCTCGACGACCATTCCCATGGCGATGCCGGCAACGGGCTGGCGAATCTTCACTCCAGCGTCCATCAGGCCGAGCGTACCGCCACAAACCGACGCCATCGACGAGGATCCGTTCGACTCCATGATGTCGGAGACGATACGAACGGTGTAGGGAAAGTCGTCCTCGTCCGGCATGACGGCCGCCAGCGCTCGTTGCGCGAGGTTTCCGTGACCGATCTCGCGTCGTTTCGGACCGCGATTCGCCCACGCCTCACCGACACAGAAGGACGGAAAATTGTAGTGAAGCGTGAAGCGTTCCTTGTACTCCTCACCGAGGCCGTCGACGATCTGCTGATCCGAGCCGGTGCCGAGCGCGATCGAAACCAGCGACTGCGTCTCGCCACGAGTGAACAGCGCCGAACCGTGGACCTGACGCGGCAGGACCCCGACCTCGGAGGTGATCGAACGGATGTCACGAGAGCCGCGGCCATCCGTTCGCGTACCGCTCAGAATCAACTCACGCTCGGCTTCATCCGAAAGCTCCGCGAGCAGCGACGTCACGAGGTCCCTGTCGAGCGCGTCCGGATCGGGCTCCTCCGATGACTCGACCTCGGGAGCGACCTCGTCGGCACACGCAGTGACGTACTCCTTGACCGCGTTCTTGCGCGAGTGCTTGCCCTCGGTGAGCAGCCGGTCACGAAATCCGTCGAAGAACCGCGAGCGCAGCTCGCCCTTCAGATCGGAGAAGTCCGGAGGCGGCTCGAGCTCCATCTTCGGCTTGCCGCACTGGCGGATGAGTTCCTCCTGCAGCTCGATGATCTCCTTGACGACCGAGTGACCGAGGTCCAGAGCCTCGAGCACACGATCCTCGGAGATCTCCCGGGCGCCGCACTCGACCATGGTGATGGCCTCCTTGCTGCCACACACCACGAGATCGAGAGTGCTCTCCTTCTGCTGCGGCACCGTCGGGAACACGACGAACTCGTCGTCGATCATGCCGATGCGCACGGTCGCGATAGGTCCGAGAAAAGGGATATCGGAGATGGACAGCGCCGCGGACGCGCCGATACCCGCGAGCACGTCCGGATCGTTGACCTGGTCGACGGCCACGACGAGCGACGCCACCGACGTGTCCATGCGGTAGTTCTTCGGGAACAGCGGGCGGATGGGGCGATCGATCAGCCGACAGGTGAGGATCTCCTTGGTCGTGGGTCGGCCTTCGCGCTTGATAAAGCCGCCCGGAAACTTGCCGGCGGCCGTCGTCTTCTCACGGTAGTCGACCGTGAGGGGAAAGAAATCTATGTCGGGTCGCGCCTTGGCGCAGGTCACCGCGACGAAGACCACCGTGTCGCCGTACGTCACGAGGACCGACCCGTGAGCCTGTGTGGCGATGCGGCCCGATTCGATGCTCAGGGTTCTGCCCGCGATCGTCTTTTCTACTTTCGATACCATCTGATTCTGTTACGTCTTCTTCGTGTCTAGCTTCCAAACTTCCTTGCGAGCACCCTTCTCTCCGGTGCCCGCGCCGCTTCAGGAGAACGAGTCGACCTCCTTGTGTCGTCATCGACGTTCTTGGCTCTTCTTCCTCTTGTTGCGTCCAACCTCTTCTCGCGCCCGGATTTTTCTCGCGCCGGGAGTTCACCCGACATCACGTGGCGTCGTCTGCTTCTGCAGTCATCCTTCTTCTGCGTCCTTCCCGATCGCGGCGACCCTGACTCGAGTCCGGGCCACGTGCATCATCTACAAATTGCTGTTGTCGTTATCGACCACCGACCACCATGAGCGAAAGGAGAATCGGTAACATCTCCGCCCGCCGTGGGCCGACAGCTCGTTCCCGCCCCCTCGCCACGTCCCCCCCGACTGCCCACACCCCACGAACAACCGGGCTCGAAAGAGGAGAGCCCCGTCGTCGCGATACCGAGAATCACCTGCCTGTTCCGGCAGCGATCACCGACGCAAACCGAGAGTCTGGATCAGCGTGCGATAGCGATCGACGTTCTTTCGGGCGAGATAGCGCAACAGCTTTGCGCGCTGCCCTACGAGCATCAGCAGGCCCCGACGAGTCGCGGGGTCCGTCTTGTGCCACTTGAGATGCTCGGTCAGAGACTTGATACGCTGGGTGAGAAACGCCACCTGGACCTCCGGACTACCGGTGTCGCCCTCCTTCTGACCGAACTGCTCGATAACGTCCGAGCCGGACAACTCGGTGATTTCCATCTTCGTAGGATCTCGATTCGCGGTACCTTCGGGAACGGAACGGAAGCGCCCATAGTAACACAGGCGGCGCTCCGGGCAAGGCCCTGGTCCGGACTCTTCCTGCTCCCGAATGGGACCGATAAACCCCTGTAGAGAAAGAGCTAAGGGTCTTCGCCCGGCGATCCGTCGCGGCGGTGATCGAGCCAGCCCTGGAGGATGAGCTGCGCCGCCACCTGGTCGACCCGACGCCCCTTCTCACGTCCCCGGATACCGGCTTCGTGCAGCAGCCCCTCCGCCTGGTACGACGTCAGACGCTCATCCCAGGTGTGAACGGGCAGCTCGAAGCGTCGCTCGAGGCGAGAGCAGAACTCCAGGACCTTCCGGGCACGCGGGCCGGAGCTGCCGTCCATGTTGAGAGGCAAGCCGACGACCAGCCCGGCGACATCTTCCTCGGGCAGCAGACGATCGAGGTAGCTCATCAGCACGTCCTCGCCCTCGCATGCCCCCGGCGTCACTGATCGCCACGCCGAAGCGACGGTCACCGTGGTCGATGCCGACGATTCTCGCCATCCCGTTTCCTCCGGAGTGTCGAATCGGGGCTCAGAGCAGCTCTGTCGCGCCTTGCTCCTCGAGAGACTCGACGATCTTCTTGACGCTCTCGACCGAATCACGGTGGCAAACGAGAACCGCGTCCTCGGTGTCGACCACGACCAGGTCCCGCACGCCGACGGTGGCCACCAGCCGCTTCTGCGAGACGACAACGCAGCTCGCCGTGTCGTGACCGACATGCCGACCCTTGACGCTGTTGCCGTGGTCATCTTTCGGCAGGTAGTCGCGGACGGCTACCCAGGAGCCGACGTCGTCCCAGCCGAACGACGCGCGGACAAATATCACGTCACTCGCTTGTTCGAGCACTCCGTAGTCGATCGACTCCTTGCGCAGGGTGGGAAAGATCGCCGTGAGCGCCGCGGCGAACTGCGTTGGGTCCCCGAGCCTACCGGCGATGGTCTGCAGGCCCTCGGCGATGTCCGGCAGGTACTTGCACACGAGCTCGACGAGACCGGACGCCTTCCACAGGAAGATCCCGGAGTTCCAGAAGTACGTGCCGCGCTGGAGGTACTGGCGCGCGACGTCCCGCGACGGCTTCTCCTCGAAGCGCGCGACTCGATACGACTGGAGGTCGCCGTCTTCGACCAGCTCGTCACCCTGCTCGAGGTATCCGTAGCCGGTATGCGGCACGGTGGGAGCAATCCCGAAAAGCACGGACGTGGGATCGTCGCCGTGGCTGTTCCGGGCGAGCACGGAGGTCGCGAAGCGCACCGTGGCCGAGAACTCCTCGTTCGGGCCGATGACGTGATCCGCGGGACAGACCAGAAGCTGAGCGTTCGGATCCTCGTGGGCTACGCAGTGCGCCGCGAGCCCGATACAGGGAGCGGTGTTACGCCCCTGCGGCTCACCGATGAAGTGGTGCTCGGCGAGCTCGGGAATCTGCTCGAAGACCAGATCTCGATAGCGCTCGTTCGCAACGACGATCACCCGCTCGGCGGTCGTCAACGGAACGAGGCGCTCGAAGGTCGCGCGGATCAGAGAGCGGTCGTCAGCACCGATCGCGAGAAACTGCTTCGGAAGCCGGCGCCGGCTCCGGGGCCAGAACCGAGAGCCCACGCCACCAGCCATGATCACGCCGTACAGAGGTGCCTTCGAAAGGCTATCGACAGACACTGGACCCCCTTGTCAAGATATGCAGCCGTACGTGCTCACACACGCGACAGGACTCTCTCGGCTCCATCTTCGGCCTCAGCGTTCGGCGCCTCCACTCGTCCTCGCGGACTTCGCACGCGTCTGACGACGACGACGACCGCCGTCCCGATCGACGCTCGTCGAGATCAGGGCCTCGAGCGCCGGAATCTCCGTCGATCCGGGGGCCAGTTCCCGGAAACGATGGACGGAAGCCTGGGCGAGCCCGGGATTCCCGGAACGCGCCGCCATCTCGGCCAGAAGCCTCAGCCGCTGGATCTCGTCCTTCCTCCCGAGACGAAACTCGGCGGCCTCGAGCAGATACGTGACCTGGAGCGCCGGCTCCAGCAGCTTCGGAAGCCGGCGGAGATACAGGTCCGTCAGCAGATCGAGAACCTGATCGAGGTAGTGCCTCGGGTTCTGCGCCTGACACTCATGGTGATAGAACGTCCGCAGGCGCTGCGCGGCGGCGAGGAACCGCTTCTCGCGGATGTGGTGCTCCGCGAGGAGAAAGAGGCAATCGAGATAGTCGCTCCGGGCGAGGTAGTCGTAAAGATAGCCACCACCGTACTCCTCTTCCATCTCCTCCAGGATCTGGTCGGCCTCCTCGGCCATTCCCTTCACGAGGTGATGGAGGATCAGCAGAGCGCGACAGCCCGGCGTCTTGCGATGGAAGTAAAACGGCTCCTCATCCCGCCGCAGTCGACCCGAAGCCCGCATGTACTGATCGAAGGAGCGCCGCGACTCCTCGTCACTGAGGACCTCGAACGCGACGATGAGCTCGCGGATGCGAGCCTCGGCCCACTCACGACGGTTCGGGTTCTTGTCCGGGTGCGCCTCGAGGGCAAGGCGACGGTAGGAGCGTCGGATCTCCTCCGCCGAGGCCGTTGCGTCCACGCCGAGCACCGCGTAATAGTCGGGCTCGAAGCGGAGTTCTCTCGAATTGAGCGGGGCCATGCTCCGGCAAGGTCCGTCCTGGGGCGATCAGCGTTTGCGCGACAGCTCGTCCGTATCCAGCCAAATCGTTACGGGACCATCGTTCTGGAGACTCACCCGCATGTGGGCCCCGAATTCTCCCTGCTGGGGCGAGAAGTCTCGCTTCGTCAGCCACTCGATGAAGTATCGGCACATCGCCTCGGCTCTCTGTGGACTCTCTGCCGGATCGAAGGACGGCCGACGTCCTCGCCGGCAATCCGCGAAGAGAGTGAACTGGGAGACCACGAGGATACTGCCGCCAACGTCGCGTAGCGAGCGGTTCATCACCTGCTTCTCATCGGGGAAGATCCGCAAGTTGACGATCTTCTCCGCAAGCCTGTCCGCCTCCCTCTCGGAGTCGCCGGAACCGACGCCCAGAAAGACCAGAAGCCCCGGGCCGATCGACCCGACGACGCGATCGGCGACCTCGACAGAAGCGTTCGAGACTCGCTGCAGCAGAGCTCTCATGCCGACAGACCACGCCGCCACAGCCGCCCGTACGAGGACCGACGAAAGAACACCGGTCCGAGGCTCACGAGGAGGAGGCGGGTGAAGATGCCCCGGACAGACGCCCGTCACCACCAGCCTGCTCGGCTGCTACACCGTCCGAGCGGCTGCTGACGTGCTTTGCGGCAGCGTTGCCTCGAGCACCGTGAATATCGAGGACGCGCCTGGCAATCGACGCGCAGTCCAGCCCGCACTCCTTGAGGAGGTCCCCGCGCGAGCCGAAGGTCACGAAGCGATCGGGGACGCCGAGGCGCACGACCCTCTCGACCGAGATTCCCTCGTCAACGAGCGCCTCGACGACAGCGCTGCCGAGACCGCCCGCCAGCACGGCCTCCTCGAGCACGAACAGCGTGTGATGTCGGCCCGCGAGATCTCGGAGCATGTCGACGTCGATCGGCTTCGCGAAGCGCGCGTTGACAAGAGTCGGACGCACGCCGCTCTCGGCCAGCACCGGAAGAGCCCGGTAGGCCTCGTCGACCATGGTACCGTACGCGAAGAGCGCGATGCCCCCCCCCTCCTGCGGAGAACCGCCCTCGACGAGAATCTCCGCTTTGCCCATCTGGAGCTCGGGATCCCGGCTCGCGGGCAAATCGGGCACCGTCGCCTTGGGGTAGCGGATCGCCACTGGCGTGGTCGTCTGATCGAGCGCCAGCTGAAACATGCGAACGTATTCATCGGCGTCGCGGGGCGCCATCAGGACAACGTTCGGGATGCAGCGCATGAAGGCGATGTCGAAGACTCCGTGATGCGTCCAGCCATCCTCACCGGTGAGACCGGCGCGGTCGAGGCAGAAGATCACGGAGTTCTCCTGGATGCAGACGTCGTGAACGAACTGATCGTAGCCACGCTGCAGAAACGTCGAGTAGACCGCGAAGACAGGACGCATGCCTCCGTACGCGAGCCCCGACGCGAAAGCGCCGCCGTGTTGCTCGCAGATGCCGACATCGAAAAAACGCTCCGGGAACTCCTGCGAGAACTCCACGAGGCCTGTTCCGTCGGGCATGCCCGCGGTGATCGCGCAGACGCGACGGTCCTTGCGGGCGGCCTCGTGCAACACCTCGGCGAAGACCGCCGAGTAGCCCGGGCGCTTCTTCGCGGCGGGCTGACCGTTCGAAGCGACCCTCGTCGACTCCTCCGGCTTCGGAAGGAATCCCTTGCCAGCGTGATACTTGATGGGGTCCGCTTCAGCCGCGCCGTAGCCCTTGCCCTTGGTCGTGTCGAGATGGAGAAGGGCCGGCTCCTTGACCTGCTTGAGGTCCTCGAAGAGCCGGATGAGGCCGCCGAGATCATGGCCGTCAACCGGCCCGTAGTAGTTGTAGCCGAGTTCGCGGAAGAGCACGCCCGGCACCATGTTGTGCCGCAGCCGATCGTTCATCTCATGGAGGACTTCCTCGATCCCCTTGCCGACAAGGGGAATGCGCGACAGGACCGAGTGCAACTCGCGCTTCAGGTCCTGGTAGGCCGGTCTTGTGCGCACGCGTGTCAGGTACTTCGAGAACGCGCCGACAGCCTTGTTGATCGACATGTTGTTGTCGTTGAGGATCACCATGAAGTTCTGGCGATTCTCGCCGCCGTGATTCCACGCCTCGAAAGTCATGCCGGACGCGGCCGCGGAGTCTCCGACGATCGCGATCGACTTCGCATCGCGCTTCATGAGGCTGTCGGCGGTACCGACGCCCAGCGCCAGCGACGAGGCGGTGCCCGCGTGGCCGGCATCGAAGAGATCGAAGATGCTCTCGCGGTGGTTGCAGAAGCCGCAGATGCCGCCGTAGGTCCGGATCTGCTCGAAGCGGTCGCGACGTCCCGTCACCAGCTTGAACGGGTAGGTCTGATGGCTCGTGTCCCAGACGACACGATCGCGCGGCAGATCGAAGACCTTCACGAGTGCGAGCGTCAGCTCGACAGTACCCAGATTCGAGCCGATGTGGCCGCCGTTCTTGTCGATGGTCTCGAGGATGCGACGACGGATTTCCGCGCCAAGTTGCTCGAGCTCCTCGAGCGTCAACGCCTTGACGTCATTCGGATGGTTGACTCGTGACAGGATCTCGCTCATGAAACCACCTCCTGGCTCAATCCTCTCCCTCCTCTCCCTTGCTCTCCCTCGCCGGATCCCAGTCCAGACCGACTTCCGCCAGCCGCTCCGACAACGCCGACTTCCACGAGAGCGGCGGCTCGCCCGCGCGTCCCGAATCCTCGAGCGAGGCCTCCTCGCAGAGAACCTCGATACGCTTCTCGGCCCGGCGCAGGAGATCCTGGCACTGACGCCACGCGACGACCCCGCGCTCGAACTCGGCAATCGCCTCGTCGAGGGTGAGAGACCCGCTCTCGAGCTTCTCGACGGCGGCCTCGAGCGCCGTCATGCGCAGCTCAAAGGTCCCCTCTTGCGGTCCGCCCGTCGCCGTCTCTCTCGCTTCCGGCTCTGCCATCCGTGTCCACGTTCTCGACGCGCGCCCTCGCCCTGCCCGCCGCGAACCGTAGCTCCACGGGATCGCCCGGCCCCAGCGAGGACGCGGAACGTACCGGGCGACCGTGTCGGTCGAGCGCCACGGAGTACCCTCGATCCAGAATCGCGAAAGGACTCAAGCCCCGTAGCCGGGTGCCGAGCAGAATCAGCGAATCATGACACTCCTCGAGACGCTTGTAAAGATGATTCTCGAGGCCCTCGAGCGCCCGGTCCAACCCTCCAAACCGTTCCTGGACAATGAGTTGTGGATCCTGGAGGAGGCGCGCCGACGTGGCTCTGAGGAGCCCTCGTTCACACGAGCTCGCCGTGGCTCTGAGGCCCTGAACGAGACCGCGGTGCAGGCTGGCGAGACGTCCGTGAAGCTCCCCGAGATCGGGGCTGACCACCGCCGCGGCCGCGGTGGGCGGGGGGGGGGCCCCCCCGCCCCCCCCCCCCCCCCCGCGGCGGGG
>CAYMLL010000301.1:0-9229 GCA_964390645.1 uncultured Planctomycetia bacterium
CCGGCTGGCGGCCGACGTGCGAGGGGGAGTGCCCCGCGCACCCGACTCGGTGGACGACCGCCAGGTTGCCCGGCCCGTCGACGCCGGTGAGCTCCTGGCTGTTGTAGACGGTCATCATCGGCCCCATTCGTGGGTGCAGCCCCGCGAAATTGTTGCCCAGGTCGAAGCTGCTCCCCTCCGGGATGTAGAGCGTCGGTCGATGAGTCGTGTTGTACTCCGAGTCGCCGTACGGGATGCAGGTGTTGATGCCGTCGTTGCCGCCGCGCTGGAAGATGAACACCAGCTTGGTGTTCCCGTCCGGGTCGCCGGCGAGCAGCTGGCGCCGCAAGAACGCCGGGCTCGTCGCGTTCAGTCCGAGAGCCAGGCCGGTCGCGGCGCTCGACCCGAGGAATTTCCGTCGGCTCCAGATATGCATGTCGTTCACCTTCTTGTGTTTCTTCGATTCTCGCTGCGCTTGCAGTGGACGCGCCTCTGTTTGAGACGCCGCTACTGAAAATGCCACTGCGGGGAGCTCAGGAGCAGCCCGACGAGATCCTCGACGCGCCGGAAGTACTCGGCGCGTCCCGGTACCAGGGGCCTCGGGGTGCCTTCCTCGTCGGTTGTCACGAACTCGATGAGCAGGTTGCGATTCGCCGGCGAGAGCGTGCCGTGGAACATCACGGTGGCGAAGAAGTCGACGATCTCGTCGGCGGTGGCGATTCCGTGCCGGTCGAGGAAGCCCCGCGTATCCCAGGTGAAGTCGTCGTCCTCGTTCTTGCTGAGCCTCCGGTTGAACTCGACGCGCTGATGGAACTGTGCGGTGTCCGCCCACGAGATGCCGGCCTCATCCCAGCCGTCGGGCTCGTCGCGAGTGAACAGGTGCATTCCCATGTCGTCCGAGTGGTCGGGTAGGTCCTTGCCGCAGGTGTCGACCTCGAGGAGGCGTAGCGAAGCGTTGATGTACTCGATCGGCGTACGGATCTTCGAGCGGTAGGCGAGATCCTGCCAGAAGCGGTCGGCCTGATCCTCCGGGTCGAGGATGACCCGCATCACCGAACCGATGTGGCCGGAGCGATCTTCCGGGCCGCTCGGAGTCTCCCACGCTTCGATGCATCGCGCCAGGAGGTCGCGCAGCTCGGGCCGAACGAGCTCGTTGCGCTCCTCGACCGACAGTCCCGGCTCGCGGAGTCGGACCACGGACTGGATCGAGATATCGTCGCAGACGAACTTCTGGATCAGCTTGACGCAGATGAACTCCTGGGGAGAGGGGTGATCCACCATCGCCTCGACGACGTCGAGGGCATCGCGCAGGCCCGCGATCCCGGTTCGGCCGGCGGGGATGTCCATCTGCCAGGGTGTTCCTTCGAAGAGCGTCTTGGCGGCGACGTCGTGCTCCTCGGGATTGAACATGAAGGTCCAGGCGCCGGTCGGATCTCCGTTCTCGACGCTGTCCGGATCGATATGGCGGTCGACGAGACGGGCCCGGATCGACAGGTCCGAGCTGCCGAGGCTGACGTTCTTGACCTCGAAGGCGAGGACGTTGATCGCCGGCGCGGGGCGCGCCAGACCGAGAACATGGTTGAGGTTCCAGTAGTCGGAACCGTCGGTTCGCTCGTGGCCCTCCTCGGACTCGTCATCGAAGTCGAAGGCCTCGTTGTCGTAGTAGGGGCCCTCCTCCTGTTCGTCGTCGATGCTGAGGCTCTGACCGACCGGTACACCGTTGAAGTAGGCCACGTAGCCGTCGTCGTACTCCTCGACGGCCAGGATCAGGTTCTCGATCGATTCGAGGTCCGCCTCCGAGATGATCACCTCCTTGCGCAGGTAGACCGTCACGTAGCTCCCTCGCATGTCTTCGAGGTCGATCGAGTCGGAGAGGACCGGGTTGTCGTTGCCTCCCTCGTAGCCGGGTGCCTCGTCGGCTCCGGTCGATCCCGACAGCCAGGGGTTCGGCTCGGGGCCGTCCCCGTCAGGATCCCGAGCGTCGAGGTCGAAGTCCGGCCGAGCCCAGTCCCAGGTGGGTTCCCCTTCCGGATCGGGGCTCGGCTCCTCGGTGCCCTTGAAGTAGCGCCAGCTGCCGGCCAGGCCGGTCCCGGTGCCCGAGATCGGGAAGTCCTCGTAGTTTACCGAGCAGCCGACGGGTGGGTTCGTCGAGTGCAGGGGGAAGGGCGGAACGTCGTCCGGCCGGACCTTGCAGATCGTCCAGCCGGTGAAGCACCTGGAGAGCTCCTCGATATCGCGCTGCCCGTAACGGTTGTCGACACCGAACCCGTAGAGCTCGAGGATCTCCCGAGCGTAGTTCTCGTTGGGCTCCGCCTTGACGTTCAAAACGTTGTCGAGGTAGACGGTCTGCGGCACGCTCGTGGCGCTGTAGAGGAGCAGGTCGCCCCAGTAGCCCAGCGCGTTCTCGTAGAAGAACTCGTACTCCTGGTGGTCGAGCCGGGCCGCCTCGCTGCGGGCCTGGTCCTCTCCCATCGCGTCCGAGGCGTCGGAGTTGGTGAGGTTGTCGAGGTGCTCGGCCACCTTGTCGTAGTCCGTGGTGAAGTGGTTCTCCCAGAACTCCGCGAGGACCGCCCGGAGCTGTGCCCGCGAGTGTCGACCGCGAGCGTGAATGAGCTCCTGAAGCGCGTCGATGTCCCGGATGACCGTCCGCGGAGGAGCGACGTCCGGGGTGCGGCGGATCAGGGACGGGAGCATCGTCAGATCCGAGCTGGTGTAGTTCGTGTTGTGTGCCTGGATCGCCAGGACGTTGGCGCCCTCCACGAGAAGGTCCTTGCTGTCGGTGACGTCGATGTCCACCGCATCGCCCGCCTCGTGACTGTCGCCCGTGACGTTGTGGGCCGGGGGGTTGCCGCGCAGGCCGGCGCGGGCGATCTCGCTGCCGTTGAGGTAGCAGACGAAGCTGTCGTCGTAGTCGACGCGGAAAATGAGCTGGTCGACGTCGGCGACGTCGGTGATCTCGAACTCGTGACGCAGATAGACCGAAACGTAACCCGGCTGCATCTCGTCGATATCCGGCGTCTCCGGGTCGTCCGAGATACGGCGCATGTCGCGTAGTACGGTCAGGTCGTCGCCGTCCCCGTAGCCGATGCTCGTTCCTCCCAAGAGCCAGCTCGAGTCGTCGAAGCCCGGCGTGTTCCAGGCAGTGGGGGGCTCCTCGGTTCCCTTGAAGTACCGCCAGGCATCGTGTGGTCGTACGATCTGCGCGTCGTCGTGAATGCGCAGATCTTCGAAGAGCTCGTTCATGCAGGCGTTGAGGGCTGCGTTGTTCGACTCGTCGAAGGACTGCGGATTCAGCTGCTCCTCGATGAAGTTGCGCACGCCCATCGTCTCTACTCGCTCGATGGCGTCGGCCGTGGGCCCGTACGTGATGCGGTTGAGCAGGTGGCCGATGCCCGTCAGGGCGGTCTCCTCGGGGGCCGTGCTGAAGATCGTGTCGCCGGTTCTGGCGGTGTTGCCGAACGCGTCCGCGGCCGTCACCCGGAAGTGGTACTCGGTGCCGGGGGAGAGGCCATCGAGGGTGAATCGGTGCGAACGCGCCGCGACGTCGATGGTCTGGCGGTTGCCGTAGGTCTCGTCCTCACCGTGGTCGAGGATCGCGGTCGACGGCTCGTCGGTGTCGAGGGAGATCGTCGCGCTCTGCTGGTCGACGTCGGTGATCGCGAGGTCGCTGATGACCGGTGGCTCGGTGTCCTGGGGACACGGGTCGTAGGTGTCACAGCCCAGCCCGTCCGCGTCCGTCGGATCCTCGCCACAGGCGGGAAAGGCGGGCGCCGCGCTCGGAGGACCACCGAGGAAGAGGTGGTTGAAAATGAAGGACCCGTCGGACAGATCCACCTCGCCGGAGTCGTTGACGTCCGCGGCGTCCAGGCAGGACAGCGTCGCCGGGGCCGCCCCGAAGAGGTAGTTCAGGATGTTGACACCGTCCGAGAGGTCGAACGTGCCGTCCGCGTTGGTGTCGCCTCGCGAGAAGTTGGTCGCCTGTGCCGGGCCGGCACCGACGAGGAGGGCCAAGCACAGAGCTGCGGACCCGCACCGGAACTTCCATCGGGACACGTTCATGAAGACCTCCACGCGCTGAAAAACCTCGTCAGGCAGCCGACCCGGCGAACGATGCCGACTCGGCGAATGACCGTGACTCTCTTCGCCGACCTTTCGGCTGCCCGGAGGAGCAACCGAGCTGGATTCCAGAAGCTGCTCGAGGACCCGCGGGCGCTGACCGGAACTTTCCGGAGCCCTGCCGGGTTCCCCGCGTTCGAGGAGCCCCGCGAAAGCTCCGTGCGCGACGCACCGGAGTCCCGAAGATCCCCCTCACAGAGGCGAATCCAGACCCATTGTACGCACTTCCGCAGAACCTCGGAAGCGCGGGAAACTAATTTCCGTCCACCGCGGCGCCTCGCGGGTCGACTCAGTTCGACGCGTTCTCGCCCTCGGCGGCGATCTCGCGCAGCGGCTTGGGCAGCGAAAGGAGCTTGTGCTGGCGACGGGCGAGCTGTGTGAGGTTCTTGTCGCCGAAGCCGCGCAGGCCGGCGTGGATCTCGTACGCGTAGCGCACCTGGCGCGCGCTGACGGCCGGGTGCAGTCCCGCCTTTCCGGTGCCGATGCCCGGAAGCACGACGCTCGAGATCGTTCCCTGCGGGGCGTCGCGCACGGCTGCCAACGCGCCTCGCGCTGCCAGGTACGCCCCGAGCGTGCCTTCGAGCCGGCCGGGAGTCCGGCTTTGCGCAACGTAGATCAGGTAGCGGTACCCGTCCCTCTCGAGTGGAATCCGCGCCGCCTGGCCGACGAGGAGCTCACCGTGGAACTCCCCGCGGACGGTGTCGCGGATGAGGTCCTGGACCTCGAAGCCCCAGTGTTCGCAGACCTCCATCTCCAGGCCGCGGTCCAGGAAGCCGAAGGCGTTCCCCGGCAGAATGAGGGCGTCTGCCGAGACCTCGAAGACGTCGCCCTGGAGGACATCGGGAGCCGGCTCGATGTCCTCGAACTGGTAGTTCCAGGCGGCGACGACATCGCTGCGACGATCGATCAGACGGATGGCTGTGGGCATGGGCTGGCTCGCTTCGCAAAGGGGGGCATCGAAACCGATTGCAAATGATAGGCGAGCGGCCGAGAATCTCAAGCCGATCTGCCGCGAGATCAGCGGCTTGCCGAGGCGGGAATGGACTCGATATGCCTCCGAGCGACTACGAAGGACTGCAGGACCACGTCCGCGATCTTCCGCTTCCCGGGATCGACGCATGGGAGAACCGGTACGCCGACCGTGACTACCGGGTACGCCTGGAGATCCCGGAGTTCAGCTGCCTGTGCCCGAAGACGGGGCTGCCGGATTTCGCGACCATCGAGATCGAGTACGTCCCGGACCGGCTCTGCGTCGAGCTCAAGTCGCTGAAGCAGTACATCACGGCGTACCGTGACGTCGGAATCTTCCACGAGCACGCGGTCAACCGCGTCCTCGACGACCTCGTCGCGGTCGTGCGGCCGCGCATGGCTCGTGTCGACGGCAGGTTCAACTCGCGCGGGGGAATCACCACGTCGGTCCGGGCGGAGCACCCGGAGGCCGAGGGACGAAGCTGATCGTCGCGGCCGGCAGCCGCCGACAGCGCGCCCCGGGTGTTGTCGCGTTCACCGTGCTCGCAGCACGCCACGCTCACTCTCGGCCGCGTCGGCGGCCGGCAGAACGTCGAGGTGGGCGCGCAACTCCGTGGCCTCGAGCTCACCGGGCAGGATCTCGAGCCGGCGCTCGAGGATCAGGTCGTCGTCGTCGCGACGGTAGCTCATCGAGTACGACACGAGCCGACCGGCCACGGCGACGTCCTGCGGCAGCGTCTCGATGCGAAGTCCCTCGCCGACGTCGACGCGGAACCGGTCGTGTTGCAAGCGGTGCTGTCGCAGGACGTACGGATGCCGGCGGTCCGGTGGCCCGCCGAAGATCCGGACGAGCTGCGCGTTCTGGATCACCGGTGCCAGCAGATAGTCCTCGCCGCTGCGAGACAGCAGCTTCGGAGCGGTGAGCTCGTAGCTGATGATCATCGGCGACTCCGGATCGTCGAGCCCCTCGAAGCCGGCGCTCTTCACCTGGGCGCCGGGGAACATCTGGGTCGCCTGTCCGCGCAGGATCAGGTTCTTCTGGAACGTCGGGACGTTGGCCATCCGCTCCTTTGCGAGGTAGCTCTGCAGTGAGCCCGAGCGCAGCCGGAAGGCGATTTCGGCGGACTCGTCCGTCCCGAGCTTCATCGTGCCGCTCATCGAGGTCGCGAAGACCTGGCCCTCCACCGACGGCAGCGAGACGATCTCGGCGCCACGCTCGTTGAGGAGGAACGCGCGACCGCCGCCGAAACGCTCCGGCAGATGCCCGAAGGGCAGGCGTCGGAAACGCAGCGTCACCCAGACGGGATCGTGGCCCGGCGGCTCGACGCGCACGAATCGCCACGGGAAGTGGTTCGGGCTCGGGTGGCTCCAGTTCACCGGTTGTGCCAGAGCCTCGCGCTCGCGGACGAATGCCCATGTCGAGGGCACATCGGCCTCGTCGAGCAGAGCCTTGTAGAGGATCGTGCGATTTCCCGCCTTCTCCAGCAGGATCCGGACGGCGCTTCCTGCTCCGCTCTCCTTGGCGACGAGTTCGGTGACGAAGCCGTGGAGCCTCCTCGCCTTCTCGAGCGGGGGGTCCGTTCCGGCGAGCTCCGGGCGCGCGGCCGCCGCGAGCTCCGGCGTGGTCAACGTCGCCTGCTCGACGAAGCGGCGCAGAGTCTTCTCGACCTCCGACCAGGCGCGGCGTGGCTGGATCTCGACGCTCGGGAGGTACTGCTGGTAGGCGGGCATGTTCCGCTCCTGCTGGAGCCTCCCGACATCGCGTGCCTCGTAGATGACGACGCGTCGTCCGTCCTCGAGCCGACGCTCGGTGCGATCGACCGGGGGCCGGCCGGTGTCGTCGTCGTCCTGCGTTATTCGCGTCTCGAGGAGATTCTCCGGCATGTCCTCCGGGAGGATGAACACCATGCGTGAGAGCAGGAACGACTGCTGGTAGCGGAAGTCCTGGAAGAAGAACGAGCCGTGACGGAAGTCCGCACCGTGGGCGCCGCTGCGGTCCACCCGGTACGCGTGCTCCGTGAAGGCACCCGGCAGCACTCCGGGCAGGACGTAGCTGCCTTTGCCGAGCGCGGCGACGGGCTCGAGCGTCTTTCCGTCGGCGGTCAGGGTGCGCAGACGGATGACCTCGCCGGGCGTCCGTACACTCGCGAGACTGTCCTTCGCCTTCTCGGTGAGCAGCTGAAACGCCTGGTGGATGTACTCGCTCGAAGAGCCGTCGGCACGCACCTCGACGACGCCGATGTCGAGAACGCAGATCGCGGCGGCTCGTTCGACGAGCGGGCCGTCCCGGGGCACGCGCGGCAGCCAGTCCTCGAGCGTCTCGTCGTAGGGCGTCCAGAACTCGCCCGTGTCGTCCCCGGTGCTCCCGAGGTAGCGCCTGAGCTCGAGATCGCCGGGGTCGAGCTCGAGCACGGTGCTCCAGGCCCGGCGCGCCTTCTCCTCGTCACCCGAGCTCTCGAGAATCCTGGCGAGGGCACGGTGCGAGTCCGGATCCCACGAGCGCGTCGCGACGTGAGCCCGTATCGCCTCCTCTGCCCTCTCGCGCTCGCCCCGTCGCAGCAGCAGCGCCGCGAGCTGCTCGGCGACCGGGGTGCTCCGCGGTTCGAGGGCCAGGCGCCGCGCCAGGAGTCGTTCAGCCGCTTCGAGGTCGCCGCGCTCGGCGGCGAGGTCGGCGAGCGTCGACAGCAGAGACGTCCGCCGCCGGTCCTTCTCGAACGCCGACTCGTAGTGCTCGGTGGCCTTCGCCGGACGATTGTGGTCGGCGTAGTAGCGCGCCTTGGCGATGTCCACGATCGCCAGGTCCGGCGCCACCGCGGCGATGCGATCGAGCACGCGCTGTTCGTCGACCTTCCAGTCCTTGATCGAGTAGACGCGACGCAGGCGCAGGAGCCCGGGCAGGAAGTCGCCGCGACGCTCGAGCGCCTGGTTCATGAGGCGCAGGGCCTCGTCGGTCTTCTGGTCGTACTGCAGCGAGCGCGCCAGACGTTCCTGTGCGGGCAGGAAGTCGGGATCGGCTGCGACGGCCGCTTCCCACGCGCTCTTGGAGCGGCTCTTGGACTGTCCGGTGGGCAGGTAGCTCGCCGCCTGCAGGATCCGGCCTTGACGGTGCAGCACCCACGGGTCCGTGGGCGCGAGCTCGGCGGCGCGGCGTGCTTCCTCCACCGCGAGCTCGGCGCGCGCGTCGTCGAGCCAGAGGTGAGCGAGTCCCAGGTGGTCGAGGGCGCGCGCCAAATCCGAGCGCTCCGTCGTCTCCCGGGACTCGAGCCCGGCACGCCAGCGCTCCGGCGCCCGGCCGAGAACCTCGACCTGCGACAGCCCGACGGCGCCGTCCGGGATCGGGTGCAGGACACGTTCGGTGGTGGATTGGACCTCGTCGGCGGAGAAGGGGGTGCCGTCGGTTCCTGTCAGTCGTAGCGACAGGGAGGTCGACGTTTTCACCAGCAGATGGTTCCAGCCTTTCTCGAGGCGAACCGCGACCTGTCGATGGGACGACAGGAAGGTGTGAAGACCCGTATCGTCGATCACCGCCACGGCGTTGAGCCAGATGCGGTGTCGGCTGCGGGACTCGACGTGCAAGAGCGCGTCCCGGGCCTCGTCCGAACGCACTTGCGCGAGCGCGTACATGACGCCGCGTTTCGGCCACACGTGCGACGCCATCGACAGCTGCGGGCCCCTCGTCGTCACGGGACGCCACTCGATCTCCTGCCAGCCGTCGATGTAGCCACCGCTGACATCGATGCGGTCCTCGGGTGGATGGCGTCGCTCGAGACCGCCCGTGCGGGCCTTGTCGAAGGGACCGATGACCAGAAAGTGGCGCAGCGTTCCGTTTCCGTCGATGAGAGCGAGCGAGTCGTCGCGACGCCCGAGACGCTCGTACTCGCTCGACAGGATCGATGCGAGCGTGGTCCGGGTGGGCCCCCGCACGCGATCGTTCGCGAGCAGCTTCTCGAGCGGCTCCAGGAGCGCATCAGGGCGTGCGAGTGACGAGACGATCGTCGACAGCCGTCGAGGCAGAAGGTCCACCCGGTCGTCGTCCGAATGCGTCGCCACGCCGGCGAGCCAGACCCCCGCAAGGGCGTCGAAGTCACCGTCGCGCGCCCCCCGCTGGGGGGGCGCGCGCTGGCGGAACGCGGCCTCGCTGGCGTGCGCGGCGGGGGCGCTGGGC
>CAYMLL010000302.1:0-9094 GCA_964390645.1 uncultured Planctomycetia bacterium
TGGGTCCCACGTGTACATGCCCGGGGACTCGACAGACCCGATCTCCCTGCCCTTCGCGACATCCCAAACGACGACGCGCCCGACCTTGTCGGCCGTCGCGAGAAGCGAGCCATCCGCGGAGAACGTGCAGGCGAAGAGCATCGAGGGAAAGTGGTTTGGCGTTCTCTCGCGGTGGCCACGGAGCTCGGCGCGGAGCGCGCCGCTCTCGGCGCTCCAGAGCGGGCAGACCATGTCGTCGGCGACGCTCGCGACGAGCTTGCCGTCGGGCGACGCGACGACGCCGCGGATCCAGCGATCGTGCGCTCGCTTTCGATCGGTCTCCGCGAGCGATGCGGCATCGCGCCAGACGAGCTCGCGGTCGTAGCTGCCGGAGACGAGCCGCTCGCCCGCGATCGCCACTCCCATCACCCAGCTCGCGTGTGCGTCAACGGGCTTCGGTTCGGGTTTCTCCGTCGCGACGTCGACATCGTAGAGCTTGCCGTCGGAGCTGCCGAAGACGATCCGTCTCGAGCCTCTGCGACGCGCCATGCTGAAGACGACATCTTTGCGCGAGATCTCTGTTTCGATCGACAGCTTCACGCCAGTACCTCACGAATCGGCTCGATGCCAGGATTGACGAGAGGAATCGGCCGGGCGCCGACGTAGTAGTCCTTGTCGTGCGGCACACCGACCGCTTCGAGGATCGTGGCGAAGAACTCGCCGGCTCCCTTCTCGCCGTCGGCGACGTGCTGTCCGTCCGCGTCGGTCTTGCCGAACACGGCACCTCGCTGGATGCCCGCGCCGTGCAGCGAAACGCTCCACGCCCGAGCGAAGTGGTCGCGCCCCAGACTGCCGTTGATGGTCGGCGTACGGCCAAACTCTCCCATCGTGATGACGAGCGTGTCGTCGAGAAGACCGCGCTGCTCGAGGTCCTCGAGCAGCGTCGAGAGCACGTGGTCGAGCTCGGGGACAAGCTCGAGGTGTGTCTCGAAGTTCTGGCCGTGGCTGTCCCACCAGGCGCGCGAGACCCGGACGAAGGGCACCCCGGCTTCTACCATGCGTCGAGCCATCAGCGCCTGGCGTCCGAAGAGAGTCGGACCGTACCGTTCGCGGACGCGCGGTGGCTCCCGGGAGATGTCGAACAGGCTCTGGCTCGACATCAGCCCGTGGACGCGAGCGTAAGCACCGGCGTGGCTGCTGACCGCGAGGCTCTCACGGCCGCTCCGGAAGCGGCGATTGAGATAGCGCTGCAGATGCGCGCGCTCGAGGTGATCGAGCGCGCTGATCGAATCGAGCCGCTCGAGGTTTGGCGGCGCCATCTTCTCGTTCAGCTTCATCGGCGCGTAGCGGGCGCCGAGGAATCCGGACGTGATCCTGGCCGAGTTGCGTCCTTCCGTGGCCGTGTAGAGCGAGACGTAGTCCGGGACCTGGCTGTCCGCTCGCCCGAGCTCCCGCGCCAGGATCGCTCCGAGATCGGGATACTCGAGGTTCGGCTCATCCTTGCGGCCGCGCATCATGAGCTGCGCGCCGCCGCCGTGTCCGCCGTCGCGCGTGTTGAGCGACCGGATGATGCAGGTCTTGTCCATGCGCTGCGCCATCTTCGGCATGAGCTCGGAGATGTGCACGCCGGGCACGTTTGTCGGAATCGCGGCGAAGGGACCGCCCGTCGGTCGACGCGGCTTGGGGTCCCAGGTCTCGAGTTGACTTGCGCCACCGGCCAGCCAGAGAAGGATCACCCGCTTGCCGCTCTTCTCGAGTGCCCCGGTGAGCGGCGCAGACAGCTCCGAATCGGCGAAGGAGTGCACGGCCCCCACTCCACCGAGAACCGACGCTGTGCCGGCCGCCAGGCCACCGAGAACGACACGCCGGCTGATCTCGTGATCGGGCGAGCCGCAGTATCGAACCATCTTCTCGTTCATCGAACGCTGATCCTCAAGACGCACTCAGTGATTGAATCTCATCTCGGTCGACGTCAAGAGCGCCCACACGACTTGACGCCAGCCTTCGTCGCTTCGATCGCCACGTCGCTCGAGGTAGCTGGCGATCTCGCGCATCTCCTCGTCAGCGGTCGGGCGAGAGAGCACGGCCCACACGGCAGCGCGAATCGAATCGTCCCGCGCCTCGATCGACTTCAATCGACCGACGAGGGAGTCGCGACTGTCTCGCAGCAGCTCGCGGCGCACGGAGGAGTCGTTCGAGAAGAGAAGAGCCTCGTCGACGCTGACTTGAAACCGCTCGCCCGGCCGCTCGAGCCCGCTCGCGAAACGCTCGCCGCCGCGCTCGGCGCTCTCGAAGCGCTCGTCGATCTCCTCGTGAGAGACATCATCTCCGAAGACCTCGGGATCCATGGCCGCGATGCGCAACGACGCGCCGTACTGGCGGGGCGTCAGGGCGCGGGGATTCGCCACGGCGAAGAGGTCGCGGTCCGGCCGCTCGCTCACCGGCCAGCGGCTGCTTCTCGAGTAGGTCTCGCTGAGAACGACGCCACGAATCAGTCGTCGGATGTCGTAGTCGTGGTCCACCAGGTCACGAGCCAGCCAGAGGAGAAGCTCGGGATGGCTCGGCGAGTTCTCGCCGTGCATCTGGTCCATCGGCATGACGAGCCCGTGGCCGATGAGGCGGTACCAGATCCGGTTGACGAGCGATCGAGCAAAGAAGCCGGCGTGCTTCGAATCGAGTCCGACCTCGATCAGCTGTCGACGGCGACTGAACGAGGGAGGTGGCAGGGGCTTCTTTTCCTTCTTGAACTTCTCGCGCTGCGCCTTCTGCTTCTTCGCTTCCTCCTCCGAGAGCGTTCTCGGCTCCGGCTCGTCGACGACGCCCCCCGAGAGGAACATCAGCTTCGCGTCGCGCTTTTCGCCCTTCGTCGTCTTGAAGCTCACGAGACCGGTGTCGCTCTCGGCGACGAAACCGCCGTTCTCGAAGCTGCGACTGAAGAACGACTTCATGCCGTAGTAGTGGTCTTGCTTCCAGGCCGGCACCTCGGGGTGGTCGTGGCAGCGGGCACAGCTGATGTTGACGCCGAAGAAGAGCACGCTGACGTCGACCGTCAGAGCGTCGGTGTCCTTCACTCTCGAGCGCAGAAAACCATCCGCGCTCTTGGCGCCATCGCTGTCCGGTCTCGCCTCGATAATCTCGCGGAACATCCGGTCCCAGCCGCGACGTTCCTGAAGGGCTCGGGAGAAGTACTCCGTCATCGAAGACTTGCCGCCACCGGCAAGGAGTGCGTCCAGCTCGCTCGACTGATGACGGATGAATCCCGGCATCCGGATCAGCTGGTCGACGAGCTCGGTCTTCTTCTCCGGATCGTCGGACTCGACATAAGCGCGAGTTTCCCGGGTGCTCGGGATGCGACCGACGAGGTCGAGCGTCAAGCGGCGAACCATCGAGGCCGCATCGGCGCTCTCCCCTGGCTCGACACGCTTCGCCACGAGACGCGCCGCGACATGGTGGTCGATGACCTCGGCGATGCCCTTCTCCGTCGAAAGCACGCGTGCAGGGTCGACGCGTTCCCACCAAGGGGGTCGAACCGGCTTCTTCTCCCTCGCCGCGGTGCTCTCCGTCTCGGGCGACGGAGCGCCGGCGGCGACCCAACGCTCGAAGTCGGCGATGACTTCGTCGGAAAGCGTAGCGCGCGGAGGCATCCGGAGGTCCTCGTCCTCCTCACGCAAGGCCTGCAGCAAGCGGCTCTGCTTCGGCTGCCCGGGGACGACGGCGGGGCCACTCTCGCCGCCTCGCAGCCAGCCGCCGCGGCTATCGAGGAGAAGGCCGGCCTTTGGCTTCTTCTTCTTCGACGAGTGGCACTTGTAGCAGTGCTCGGCGAGAACCGGACGGATCTTCGTCTCGAAGAAGGAGACGTCGACGTCTCGAGAGCTCTCGGCCGGGCTCGAGGGTGTCGAGACGATCGAGAGGCTGAGGGCGAGGACAAGTCCGCGCATGAGGGCCCTCTTGCGGAAACACTCCCTGCTGGCCCGATCTTCCAGCTCGCTGCGGAAGATCCGCTCTTACCTGCACGTGCCGCAGGCAGGCTTTCACTCTAACCACTCGGGCCTCCGGAGTGTTCTTCAAAATCGACGCTCTTCGGCGAGTGACGCCCGGTCCGACATGACCTCCCCTCCCGGAGCGATACCACCGTCTGATCGAGTCGCTGGTCGGATTCAGCGTCGAGATGCTCGCCAGTCGGCGTGTGGCGCTCGCTGGTGGGCGGGTCGGGATCGTCTCCGGCTTCACGGTGCTCGAGACCTCCGCGAGGGTCCGTCGCCCGAGCTTCTTGCCGATCTTCGCGAGAGTTCGGCGCTCGCCACCGGTCAACTTCAGCCGGCCCTTGTTCCGGGCTCCGAGAATCCGACTCTCGGCGGCGAGGTGTTCGTTTCTCGGTACCAGCTCCTCATCGACCGAGCCCGTGATCCAGGCCGGCATCATCTGCCAGTCCATCAGCTCTGCGAGCACCTCGTCCATCCGACGTTTCGACAACGGTACCTGCGCGACGGAGACGCGGCTCGAGGGTGGTGGACGGTGACCGGGAACGACGCGTAACCCGACCCTGTTGCGAGCGTTCGAGCACTCTGACTCCACGGGCATCGTGCTCGGCCGCTGGTAGCGGAACGCTTCCGCGTGACCTTTTCGCTGGATCTGTCAAGCATCGAGCCGGTAAGCTGGCGTTCTTCAAGGAGTTGACGCGCTTGCAGACTCGACCGCTCCTGCTCCTCACCGTCGTTGTGGCCGGTGGCCACGGGTTTCTCCTCGCTGCTCCAGCGGACCGTAGCTCCACCGAGGGGGGCGGCTCGTCTCCGTACGCCGACGTCGCGCGGCTTGCGGACGGCGACCTCGAGGCCATCAGCGTCGTGCCGGCTCGCGTCACCGTCCGCGGGGCCGATCGCGTCGTCCGCATCGTCGTCACCGGTACATTTGCCGGCGGCGGTGCGCGCGACCTGACGCGCGAGGCCGCTTGCGTCGTCCTCGACCCCAACGTCGCCCCCGTCGATGAGCAACAGGTCGGCCACCCCGTTTCGAACGGCGAGACGACGTTGCGGTTCGAGCACAGCGGCAAGGTCGTCGAGGTGCCCGTCGTCGTCTCGCACACCGAGAGCGATCTGCCGATCAACTTCGCGAACGACATTGTGCCGATCTTCTCGAAGCTCGGCTGCAACACCGGCGGGTGCCACGGAAAGTCCGGCGGACAGAACGGCTTTCAGATGTCGCTCTTCGGCTTCACGCCGTCGATCGACTACAGGGCGCTGCGGTTCGAGTCGCGCGGCCGGCGGGTCTTCCCGGCGAAGCCCGGGCACAGCCTGCTGCTTCTGAAGGCGACCGGAAGGCTTCCGCACGGCGGCGGCGCGATTCTCGACGAGGACTCGCCCGAACACGACCTTCTCGCGCGCTGGATCGGCTCGGGCTTGCCCCTGGGTCGGCCGGACGATCCCTTCGTCTCGTCGATCAGCGTCTACCCGCGACATCGCGCGATTCGCCGCGGCGCGAGCCAGCAGCTGGCTGTCACGGCGCTCTTCAGCGATGGACACACCGAGGATGTGACGAGCGTGGCCGAGTTCTCGGTCAGTGAAGAGGACTACCTCGAGATCGACGAGCGCGGACTCGTCACCGCACGGGACATTCCCGGCTCGGGGGCCGTGCTGGTGCGTTTCAAGGGCTTTGTCGACTCGTTTCGCGCGACGATTCCGTCCGAGGTCGACATCTCATCGTTCCCGTGGCCCGAGCCTCGGAGCTATATCGACAAGCTCGTTTTTGAACGCCTCGACGCGCTCGGTATCCCGCCGTCGAAGCTCTCGGACGACGCGGCCTTCGTGCGCCGCGCGTTCCTGGCGATCTGCGGCACGCTGCCCCGGCCCGCGGAGGTCGAGCGCTTCTTCGCGGACGACAGGGTCGACAAGCGCGCGCGACTCGTCGACGAGCTGCTCGAGCGCCCGGAGTACGCGAGCTACTTCGCGCTTCTGTGGGCCGATGTGTTGCGGAATCGCCGCGGCAGCAACCAGGCGGCGCCGATGACGATTCGCTTCCGCAACTGGATCCATGACCAGCTGCTCGGGGAGGTCAGCTACGACGAGTTCGTGCGTCAGATCGTCTGCGCCGAGGGCTCGATCGCCGACAACCCGACGGTCGGCTGGTATCGCGAGCTGGACAACCCGAAGAAGCTCGTCGACGACACCGCGCAGGTCTTCCTCGGCACGCGTATGCAGTGTGCGCGGTGCCATCACCATCCCCACGAGAAGTGGAGCCAGGATGACTACTGGCGCTTCGCCAACTTCTTCTCGCGGGTGAAGCGAAAAGACAACAGCACTCAGCGCACTTTTGCTGTCACGCTCGAGCGGCGAAGGAGCCGTCTCAACGATGACGAGAGCACGAGCGCGACCTACCGCAAGAGCTACAAGCGCCTGCAGGCTCCGGGTGGCCCGGAGATCGAGGAGGACCTGAACGACGACCCGCGCCAGCTTCTCGTCGACTGGATGGTCGCGGCCGACAACAGGCTTCTCGCGAAGGCACTCGTGAACCGTTACTGGAAGACCTTCTTCGGACGCGGCATCGTCGAGCCCGAGGATGACATCCGCGCGACGAATCCGGCGTCGAACCCGGAGCTGCTCGATGCGCTCGCGAAGGACTTCTCGGACAGCGGCTACGATCTCAAGCATCTCGTGCGCAGAATCATCAACTCCGCCACCTTCCAGCTCAGCTCCGAGCCGAACGAGCACAACAAGACCGACCGTCAGAACTTCTCGCGCTTTCAGGCGCGTCGCTTGCCCGCGGAGGTTGTCCTCGACGCCGTCGATCAAGTGCTCGGCACGACGACTCGCTTCGACGGGATGCGTCGCGGAGCGCGTGCGATCGAGATTCCGGACGAGGGCTCGCGGAACTACTTCCTCGACACCTTCGGGAAGCCGCAGCGCGCGACCGCATGCGCCTGTGAACGAGCCGGCTCGGTGACGCTGCCGCAGGTCATTCTCTTCCTGAACTCGCGACAGATGTCGGAGAAGATCGCGGACAAGGCCGCGCCTCCGGCTCGCTTCGTCGCGGACGAGAGACCCGACGCCGAGAAGGTCCGCGAGCTGTTCCTGCGCGTCTTCTCGCGTCCGCCCCGCGCGGAGGAGAGTGAGCGCGCGCTCTCGTATCTGAAGGCGGCCGCAGCGGAGAAGAAGAACGACAAGGCGGCCCGGGAAGCGTGGGAGGACCTCGTCTGGGCGCTTCTCAACAGCAAGGAGTTCGTGTTCCTCCGATGAGACGACGGCTCCTGCTCGCGATGATACTCGTTCTCGCATCGCGCACTGCGCGCTCGCAGGACTTCGCGATGCCGCGACCGGCGCCCGTGCTCAGGGAGATCTTCCCGGCGGCCGGACAGAGCGGCGCGACGGTTCGCGTTCGTCTCGGCGGCAAGTATCTCGGCAACATCGACGGGGTGCTGGCGAGCCATCCTGGGATTCGCGCGAAGCTCTTCGTGCCGCCGACCCCGGCGAAGGAAGAGAAGACCGACAAGAAGAAACGCGAGACGGCGGGGCCCGGGAGGCCGAACACGCTCCAGTGGGACGTGTCGATCGGCGCGGACGTTCCCGGGGGATTCCACGAGCTGCGCGTCCACAACGACCATGGCGTCAGCGCGCCGCGACTCTTCCACGTCTCGTCGACTCCCGTCGTCACCGCCCGTGACCCCGCGAAGAGCGAGCCCGTGAGAATCGTCGCGAACGTTCGTTACTGCGGTCGCGTCGAGAAGGGCGAGGTGGAGGTCTTCACGCTCGAGAGCGATCGTGACCAGCGCCTCGTCGTCGAGTGTCTCGGTGAGCGGATCGATTCGTCGATCGACGCGACGCTCGAGGTGAAGGATGCGTCCGGTCGCCGCGTCGTCCGAAGCTCCGATCGAATCTACACGGATCCCGCCGCCGCATTCGATGCGAAGAAGGGCGAGACGTACCGCATCGAGGTGTGGGACTTCGTCTACGGCAGCGACCTCCCGTATGTCCTCACCGTTTCCACGCGGCCGAAGCTGCTCTTCGCGTATCCTCCGGCACTCGCGGCGAATGGAGAGTCGCGCGTCACGTTTTACGGCTGGAACCTGCCGGGGAGCCGCCCGGCCGGCAAGCCGGGAGCCGTGATCGAGGCGCTCGATGTTCGCGTCGATGCTTCGACCCTCCCGAGCGCGTCCGGGATCGTCTACCGTCCGACGACCTTCGAGTCGCGCGGGACCGTCGAGGCGCGGCCGCCGGGCATGGAAGTACCGCCGCTGCTTCTCGTGCGCGCGAACGACCCGATCTCGAACGAGACGGAGCCGAACGACCGCGTCGCGGAGGCCACGCGAGTCGACGTGCCGTCGATCGTCTGCGCACGCTTTGGGAAGCCGCGCGATCGCGACTGGTTCGTGGTCGATGCGAAGAAGGGGCAGCGGCTCGAGATCTCGCTGAGCTCGTCGCGCCTCGGATATCCGTGCGATCCGATCCTTCTCGTCGTTCGCAGAGAGGTCTCCGAAAAGAACGGCGAGAAGGTCGAGAAGCTGAGTGATCTCGTCTACTTGAACGAGCGCGAGACGACGATCACGAAGGAGAACTCGATCCGCAAGCGGTTCATCGTCGGCACTCGCGATCCGGTGAAGATCTGGACCGTGCCCGAGGACGGCACGTATCACATCCAGGTCCGCAATCGCGGCGGAAGCGGCCGACGCGGTGTCGAGATGGTGTACGCTCTCACCGTCCGCGAGGCGACGCCGGACTTCGACCTCTTCGTCGTGTCGCCGGACATGCTCGGAGGAGCGGGAGTCACGGCGCGCCGCGGCGCCGCGGAGACCTACGACGTGATTCTCGATCGACGCGGAGGCTTCGACGGCGTCGTCGAGGTCCGCGCCGAGGGCTTGTCGAAGGGAGTGACCTGCCCGCCGGTCTTCATCGGTCGCGGTGACAGTCACGTGCCGCTCGCGCTCTCGGCGAGCGCGGATGCTCCCGAGTCGACCACGATGATTCGAGTCGTCGGACGCGCGACGATCTCCGCTCGCGACGTCGAGCGCCAGGCCGTCTCGAGCACGGTCGCTTACGGGCTGCGTGAGACGCGTCACCCGCTCCAGTACACGCACTGCCGTCTCTCGCAGACGATTCCTCTCGCCGTGCGCCCGCGGGCGCCGTTC
>CAYMLL010000303.1:0-9080 GCA_964390645.1 uncultured Planctomycetia bacterium
TCGTCACTGCGAGAGGAGCAGACGTCGTCGTTCCACCGACGAAGAGCGCTCGGCTGTCAGGAAGCAGCGCGGCTGGAGCGCCTGCACGAAACGCGACCGTCGAGTCGGTCCACGAACTCGGTCGACGGGAGCGGAAGAAGCGGAGAGGCTATTATCACCAAGCACGAGTCGAGAGCTCCGTCTACCGTACAAGCAGCTCATCGGTGGGCGATCGAGAAGCCGAAACGCTGCGGCGCAGGAGACGAAGCCCCGGAATCGCCATCAATGTGCTGAACCGAATGCTCGCTCTCGGAGCATCGCGATCGGAGCCGGTTCGGAATTGACTGGACAGCGGGTAGACCCGTCGTGTCGTGAAGAACCATGCAACAACGCCCCCCCGCCGTGAACGCACCGGGGGCAGGCGAGATGTTGACTTTTCTTGCACAAGAGCGGACGCTGCACGGCGGGTTCAGGACCTGAGCATCGCCAAGAGTGTCCTTCGATGGCTCCGGTCAGGAACGGGCTCGAGGCGAGTTCTTCTGTCTCTATCCCCGCACATCAAGACGGGACGTCGGGCACACCAGTCGATTCTTCCGGCGTCGTCGCCTTGCGACGCGGGATTCACGATTCCACCTCATGCGTTCGGAGTTTTCCATGCAGCAGCTCGTCGCCTCGCTTCTGTTACTCGCCGTGACAACTACCACCGGCCTCTCCAGGGAGCTGGCCAGACCGGCTGCCGCAGGCAAGGCCCAGGATGCACAGATCAACAAGGAGTTGGATGCGGCACTCAAGCGATGGGAAAAGGCCTTCAATGCCAAGGACGCCGCCGGAGTGGCAAGCCTCTATGCCGCGAAAACGAACGTCATCTACGAGGACAACGTTCATCACAGGAACAGGAAGTCGGTGCAAGAGGGGTACGAAACGCGATTCAAGGAAGAGCCCAATCTGCGCACCGTCATCACGGATGTCGAGCGACTTTTTGTGTCGCCCACCCTGGTGATCGAAACGGGCATCTGGGCAAACACAGGCGCGATGGACAGCTCACGGCCAACTCGTGGCAGGTACTCGTGTACGTTGCAGAAGACACAAGGGCGATGGCTCATCATCCACGACCGTTCCTGGGCCATGCCTCTGGCCGAAGGACGTTCGGACCTCCGGACACGGGATCCGCTGTCGAAGAAAGCACGCGATTTCTTCAAGGCCTTCGCCGCCGACGACAGGAAGTTCCTGAACGAGATTTTTGCCGACGATGTCGAGGTCTGGATCAACGACGTCAAGGTCACCGGAAAAACTGCCTACCTTGCAAGGGCTCACCACATTGCCGGCGACCTTTTCAAGAAGCTCAGTTTCGACAAGCTCCACGTTCACACGAACTACTTCAGTGCCAGCGCCCTGGCGTCAGATGGCAAGACGGTGGGCGAACTTCACGATGGTCCTGTGGTATGGACAAATGCCTGGTTCGAACTCGGTGCTGTCGGGCGCACCACGAATCGACAGTACGTAATCCGTGATCACCTGGACCTGCGCTGGGAAGACGGAAGAATCGTGGAGATGCTGGTCTACGGCGACCCTTCTTTCATGGAAGAGGAAGAGGAGGCATTTCAGGCGGCTCGCAAAGGTGCCAGAGTGACCCGGAGTGATTTCAAGGAGTTTTCCGAGGCACATGTTGGCTCGTGGACTGGCCAGGTGACATCGGTCATCAGCGATGCCGATGTGGGTAAGGGAGGGAAGAGTTCTACCTACAGGTGGGAGTCACGGCTGTCGGATGATGGCAGGGCGATGACCATGAAGGGTGTCGGCCCCGATTCAACAGGGCGGGTCTTGTTCTATCTCGATGCCGCAGCCGGAAAAATCCGCTCCTCTGGTGTCAGTTCCGGAGGAGTGGTCAATCAACAAACGGTTCATCGAGCCGGAAAAAACAAGTGGACCCGTCGCACCCACCAGACGGCGCCGGATGGGAGCACGAGTGAATTCCGGTCCGTTCTGACTTTCTCTGAGAACGGAAGCCAGCTCACAATTGTGATCCACGGCAAGAACGCCGACGGGGGTGCCACGAAGCAGACAAACGTCTGGCGACGAACCGGCGAATAGTCGGCCTCGCGGTGATTCACGAGATGGCGACTCCAGCCTCACGACTCATGGCACGGTGGATTGCCGCCATGCCTGGTGGCAGCCCTCGTGCTGGCTGATATCCCTGGCTGCTGCCTCCGGCAGGCCTGACCCGACCTCTCCGTCCGAGGCGGAAGCTCGTCGATTCTCGCGAAGTGGACTCCGTGACCTCGTCCCGTCCAAGAACTCCATCACGCGGCGTCGAACGGGCGCGTTCACGTCCGAATCAGCTCGATCGAGTCCTGCTAAGCCAGGATTTCAGACAGGACGCCCTTCGATTCCTTGAATCTCTCAACCGGGCAACCCATCTGGCGGAGGATCGTCAGGTAGAGATCCGACGCCGACTTGGTGTCGCCCTTCCACTTCAAGTGCTGGCCGTGCTTGAAGCCCAGCTTCTTGCCACCGGCGAGCAGCATCGGAAAGCTCTTCCCGGAGTGAGAACTGATCTGCGAGCCGCCCATCATCAGAACGGTGTGGTCGAGCAGCGTGCCATCCTTCGACTCGATGGCTTTGAGCTTGTCTACCAAGCGTGCCAGCGCCGCGGAGTAGAGCTGGTCGCGAGCGGCTAGCACCCTGGAGTCCGGGCCGCTACGACCCCCGCCGCCTTTGTGGTGGTAGTCATGGGCACCGCGAAGCTTGGCACCGAACTTCTTGGCCCAGTCCTGATACTCGGTGTAATTCGGTCCGGCCTCGCCGCCGAGAGATTGTGTGACCACGCGTGTCATGTCGGTCTGGAAGGCGAGCGCGATCATGTCCATCATCAACTCGATGTGATCAACCATGCTGTTCTTGGTCCTGGACTCGAGCCGAACGACCTTCTCGTCGAACTTCGGCCGACCTTGATCAAGAATCTTGTCTCCCTGGGTCAGTCGTTTCTCGACGTCGCGGATCGCATCCAGATACTGTTCGATTCTCTGTTGATCGATGTAGCCAAGACGACGCTTCAAATCGTTGACCGATCCGACGGCGGTATCGAGAACACTCCTGTCCAGAGCCAAGCGCTCCTTGGCCAGCTTGACCTGCGCCTTGTCGGACGGCGGAAACAGTCGCTCGAATATTTCGCGATAGTTGGCGGTCGCGGGGATGTCCGCACCGAGTCCGTTGCGCGAGAGCGTGGCCTTGCCGACGCCGGAGGTCCAGGACAATGTGAGCGATGGCAAATAGGTCTGGCCGATGTACTTGGCGGCCACCTGGTCCATGGAAACCGTGTTGGTGATCGTTCCCGGCGTCAGGTTGATGTTGTGACCGGTCAACCAGTTGTAGGCGTGCGGGTGACCACTGATGCGGCCTTCGATGTGCGACAGACCGGTCAGCAAAGTGAACTGATCGCGGTGCTTCTCCAGCGGCTTGTGCGAGGGCGCGATCGTGTAGTCAGAACCGGTCTCCTTCGGATACCACCCCGAAGGGACGATGGCGCCGGGAACGTAGAAACAGGCCAGACGCGACGGGTCGACCTTGCCGGCTGCGGCGGCAAGGGTCCTGGAGCCCATGATCTCCAGGTACGGCAACGCGATGGCGGCACCGAAACCTCGGAGAAGACCACGCCTGGAAAGTTCGAATCGTCTGCCGCTCATCAGCGAGCTCCTGGTCAGTTACGAGCAGACGCGCGGGCGGCTGCTGACACCCACGAGTCTATTCGAGAAACACCTTTGATCGAATCAATGCCTTCAACGAATCCCGCATGCGATAGCCGGTTTCGGCTGCTCGATCCATGATCGATTCGATCTGGGTCAGATCGTCGATCTCCGGCTTCCGTCCCGTGCCGTAGAGCAGGAGGTTCTTCATCACGCCGCGCATCAAGTCCCGGGCATAGTGTTTGGAGATCACATCCTTGAACTGCGAGTACGTCTTGAAGGTCTCGCCGCGTGGCAACTGTCCGGTCGTGTCGAGCGGCCTCGACTTGCCTTTGCCATACCACTCGACCTTGCCGTCGATCTCGTTTCGCACGTACTGCTCATACTCCACCTCGCGCCAACGACCGCTCAGATCGAAGTTCTGAAACGCGAAACCGATCGGATCCATCTTCTCGTGGCAGACCGAACAGTCGGCATCTTCCTGATGCTGCTTCAGGAGCTGCCGCGCGGTTTTTCCACGGTTCTTCCCGTCCGAGGGTACGAGTTCCGGAACTTCCAGGGGCGGTGGCGGTGGCGGATCGTCAAGAATGTGGCGCATCGTCCACGCACCGCGGTAGATCACCCAGTTTTCCCCCATCCACGTGAGCATAGACTGAATCCCGCCGTGGCCGAGGATTCCCCCGCCACGCGGATCGTCCTTCTTCAAACGCACCTTCCGGAGCTCACTGCCCTCGATCGGCTCGTGCCCGTAGAAACGAGCGAGAATGTCGTTCGACATCGCCCAGTCGCTGTCTACGAGTTCCTTCGCGGGTTTGTTGTCGACAAAGAGTTGACGGACATACGCGACCGTCTCGGCCCGCATCGAATCGCGAAGATGGCGACCGAACTGAAAATCCTGGTTCTTGATGCTGCGCATCGCGATGGTGATCGGCTGGCCGATCTCCAGCCACTGTGTCACGAACGGCTTGAAAAACGCACGGCTTCGAGGGTCGGCGATCAATCGATCGACCTGGGCATCGAGGGTCTTCGGATCCCTGAGCTTGCTCGCCTTCGCGAGATCGCGAAGCGTCTTGTCCGGCGGCGACCCGATCAGCATGAAGCTCAAACGCGATGCGATTGCGTGTTGAGCGATGCCAGTGTCTCTGTCTGCCACGGAGGCGTGGTATCGAAACGGCCCGCTCATCAACACAGATTGAAACGTTGCGCGCAGCGCGTCGTCGAACGTCATCTGCTGCGCTCTCAACTTGCGATAGAGTCCGAGGAAGTGGCTCACTTCGGTGCGTTTCACGGGACGGCGCCACGCGCGTTCCATCCAGATGGACAGCAGCTTTTCTGCGCTTTTCACCGAGTCGTCGAGTTTGCCCACTTCCACCCCCCACGATTCCGGGGGCCAGGCCGCGACGTGGTTCGGCTCGAAGGTCATCTGCTGCAACAAGGTGTACGGCACCGGATGCTCGAGCGGGTTCTTGATCTTCTTACGGTCGTAGAGCGGCTTGTAGATCCTGGTGCCCGGCGGAACTCTCTCGCCCGGTTTGGTGCGCGTGTCGTTGCGGAAGCCCTTGACCTCGTAGGGCAACTCCACCAGGCTCCGGAAACGGATGCGGATTCTCTTGTTTCGGTCCGGGGGCAGCTCGTCGAGTTGAACGTCGAACGTGAACGTCCGGGGTTTGTCGAATGTTCCCGTGACGTCGAAATACCCGGTGTTCTGGCCCGGAACTTTCATATTCAGGTGCGGTGTGGGCAATCCCTTCATGCCCTCGGGCACCGAAACGACGAACGTCACGCGGGCCACGCCCTTGGGCGGAGCGTCGGGCGTCGGGATTTCGATGGAAGATTCGCTGCCGCCTTTGAGCCAACCTGGCGAGAGCAGAACGCCTTTCTGTTTGAGGTCATGGCCCTTGAGACGGACGCGGTAACCGTGCTCCTTCCGCCACCGCTCGACCTCACGCTTGGGGTGCTTTTCCTGACGCAGGTCACCGGTCAGTTTCAATCCCGCTGGTTCCAGAAACCGGATGGCGTCCACCGCACGACGTGTGATCTTCATGACTCGCGCCACCGAGTCGGCCGCATCCTGTAAACCGTCAGCACCGGTGTCGAAACCGTCGACCTTGCCGTCGGCTGGAAGCATCGAGGCGTAGTCCACCTGTAGCCCGGTCAAATCCTGCAAGGCCGCGGACAGCTCACGCCTGTTGAGACGGCGTGTCCTTCCTGATCGAGACGCGCGCTGCCGAGCAACGATCCAGGACGCCACGCGCGCCCTGCCCGACGCGGAGGGCTGGGGCTCTTTCTCGGGAGGCATCTCCCCATGGACCAGCGCCTCGTACACCTTGGTCCACAGCGCGCGGTTTTCGGATCGGTACGTCGTCAACCGGTCCAACCGAATTCGGGACTTCTGCTTCTTCGGGCCGTGGCATCGGAAGCAGTGAGTCTCGAGGAACGGCTGGACGCGCTTCGCGAAGCCGGTCTTGTCAGGCCCCGTCTTGTCAGACGCTGTATGCGCAAGCGTCGATCCCGAGCTCGAGATCGCCGCGACCAGGCCGACCAGCCAACACGCGTCCTGGAGGGGTCGAAACTTCATCAGCAAGACCATCTACTCCTACGACGCTCAGAGCGGATCACTGCAAGGACCAGATCAAGACCGTCGAGTTGCTCGCCGCAGCGACCCGCTCGCCATCCGAGCTGACAGCGATCGATGTGATTTCATCCGGCGCGCCGCGCAAGATCCGGAGGACCTCTCCCGTCTTCGCATCCCAGATCCGCACCGATCGGTCATCGCTTCCCGAAAAGACGCGACTGCCATCGGGAGAGAACCTCACCGAAGCCACGCCGCCCTGATGGCCTGTAAACGTCGCGAGCTCTTCTGCACGGGCAAGGTCCCACAGCTTGATTTCGTTTTCCCCGTCGCCAGACACGACGTACTGACCATCGGGGGAAAACGCCACGGAGTGGATCGCGCCCCGGTGGCCGAGCATCGTCGCCGTGGGGCTGCCGTCCTCCGCGTCCCAGAGCTTGAGAATCTTGTCGCCGTCGGCGGAAACCAGCAGGGTGCCATCGGGAGAAACGGCGACCGAGCTTATGTCGTATTCGTTGTCATGCGTGCGGTCGTAGATCGACTCGCCGGAGACGGAGCCCCACACTCGGAACGTATCGTCGCCGGACCCGGACACTATGCGCTTGCCGTCCGGGCTGAAGATCACCGAAGTGATGTTCTCCTGGTGACCTTCCAGAGTCCGCAGGGTCTTCCCGCTGGCGTCGCGAACCTTGAGGGTCTGGTCCCAACTCCCCGTCGCCATCCACTCGCCATCGCGACTGAACGCGACCGCCGTCACGCCACCGGCGTGATCATTGACCGAGGTGATCTGTTGGCCACTTTGAGCGTTCCAAAGGATCAAGGCACCGTCGTCCCCTCCCGTAGCGATCTGCTTTCCATCGGGTGAGAACGCGACGCAGGCAACCCACCCCTCGTGGGCGTGGAGAACCCGAGGCGATGCGTTCGCCTTAGACGGCACCTGCTTCGGAGGCACCTGCTTTGGAGGCACAGCACAAGCTGGCAAGCAGAGAAGTGAGATGAGCAGAACTCGGCGCATTCAGTCAGGCCCTGTTCTCTTGAAGACCAACGATTCCCACTCCATGGTTTCTACTGGCATGGCCTCTGAAGGATATCCCAGCGTCACAGCGATGGAACCGTGGAGCTTGCGCTCGTGCTCGGCGAACAAGGACGTGAATTCTTCAGGATCGGCGACAATGGCGTTCACTTCTCTCTAACTTGTCATTGGCTCGCGGAGGAACCCGCCCGACTCTTTTCAGATTTCGCTCTCGAAACGACTTCACCGGTTAGCGGGAGTCGGGCACGGTAGAGCCGATACGTCCCCGCTCCCGTGATGAACAACGTCCGTCCGTCCTTGCCTCCAAATGCGAGCCCGGAAATACTGGTCGGAATTCCCAGGTCCGGGTGCGGCCTGGCGACGGTCAGCGCCGCGAGCTTCTTCCCACCCGGCGTGAAGACGGCGACGGCCGCACCCGGCTGCAAGAGGGTCGGAGGCGTCGACGTGCGTGCCGTCAGCCTGTCGAAGCTCGAACTCGAGACCCGATGCCCGGCTTGAACCACCCCCGGTGCCATGAGCGCCACACACCGCTTCCGACGCTGACTTACCCCCTCGATCCGGGACGGGATCGAGTGTCAGGATTCCGCGTCAAATCCTCCTCCATGGCCGGCCTCCCCGGCACCCCCTCGTCGGTGAAGTCCTGCCGCCACCCAGTAGCCAACACCCATACACACGGCACCGGCGAAGGTGTTTCCGAGCGTCACCCAGAGCAGGTTATGCGCCATCCCGAGCCATCCGGAAGCGCTCATTCCGTTGAGGAAAAGATTCGCGCTCAGCAGCGTCATGTTCGCAACGCAGTGCTCCAGTCCAAGGCCGATGAACCCGAGTAAGCACCAGAAAATGAGAATGCACTTCGTGGAGTCGCTCGTCGTTCGAGCCGACATCCAGAGAGCCAGGCAGATCAGCCAGTTGCAGGCAACGCCGCGCGCAAACAGGTGAAGGGCAGCGGACTGCGACTTGTGCTGCGCCACCTTCTCGAGCAACTCTCCGCCAAGGTTGCCCCCGTCCCATCCGACGCCTGCCGCGATGAGCGCAGCCAGCCCGACAGAGCCCACCAGATTGCCCGACCACGATGCACTCCAGACCGCCACAACCTCGCCCAGGGAACAGCGCTTCGTGAGGGCTCCGAACGCCATGTACATCGTGTGGCCGGTATAGAGCTCGGCCCCGGCAAACACGACGAGCGTCAGGGCGATTCCGAACGCCGATGCCATCACGACCTTCTGCGCCCCTGCCGGAACCGCTGCGCCAAGGGCAAAGATGAGCACGATCCCGAAGCCGACGTAGACCCCGGCCATCACCGCCCCGGCGAGAAATCCCACAGGGTTCTCCCGTAAGTTCGCCGACTTCCCGGCTCCGCTCACGGACAAAGCTTCGACTGTGTCGGTATAGGGCATCGGGCTCTCCGAGGGCTCGAGTCGGTCTTGCAGAGAAGAAATACATAGTCCATCTCTTTCCCTGATGCCAACTTCAAGAGCCCCATCGACTTTCACGCAGCCGCGCAGGATGCTTGCTCATCTCCTACGCGTCCGTCAGCCTCCTGGCTGCGGGCACCGTGTGGATGCCGGGCGTTGGTTCATGAATCGCCCCCGACGGAAGTGCCGTATCATTCGAACTCTGCGAACCGTTCGTGAAGAACCGGGTGCATGCCCGCTGTGAAGTCGAGTCTCGTTCACCCGGCCTACAAGACCGAGTACCGCGTCAGGAACTGGCGTCAGCACGAACAAGGGCCACGTTCGCGAGGAGATGTGACGATCCGGTTCAGCGAGGAGGCGACCGCGGACTGGATCTCGAAATCAACTGGAAGGCGAGG
>CAYMLL010000304.1:0-9027 GCA_964390645.1 uncultured Planctomycetia bacterium
AGCAGCCGCCTGGGGCCCGGCAGCGAGTCCCCGGCCGCTGCGTGGGTATCTGGGCTCGGGGGCGGCATGTCGACGCCGCCAGCCCCGCTCGCCACACCGCCAGGCGGCGCGTCGCTCTCCTGCAGATCTGCGGTATGCAGCCTGCAGCGTACCGTCTCGAGGGGGGGCGCCCGTCGAGGGCGAGGCGCGGAGCCTCGGGCAGAGAATCTCCAGCAGCGTCGGCGGCCCCTCCGTGTCAGCTCCCCACCCCGGCGGCCAACGGAAGCGTCCGACTCTCGCGTCTCACCTGCCGCTGCATCCACACCGTCGGGCACCCCGTATCGCCCGGCGCGACGCCGGTCTCTCCGCACTGTGACGATATCCCGACGCGACGACGATATCTCCTCACGACGACGATATCCCGGCGCGACGACGATATCTCCTCGCGGTGACGATATCCCGGCGCGACGACGATATCCCGACGCACGGACATCACATCGTCCTGCCCCACCCCTGGCGGCACGGTTTCCGACAGCCGCAGGGCCCTGTCGACCGTTCGTCCGGTACCGCCGACAGGCCCCCTCTCGAACGAGGCGACGGGTCGTGGTCGAAGACCCGAACCTGTATCCACGATCTCGTCCGGAGCCTCTGTGCCGGGCCCCACGGGTGGTCGAGAGCGGTCCGCGAGACAGCCACGGAGCAAGGACCCAATCCCATCGCGCTGCAGCAGCTCCTCGGCGCCCCTCTCCTCGGTGTACCGGCTGGACACCGGTGAAGATCCTCGACGTGAACCCGACCGATGCCGGGATTCCGAGGCGGGACGCACGCGCTCAGACCGTGGACGACCGCAGCCACCCGGACGTCACCGCGAACGTCCGCACCGGGGGAGACGGCTCGACATCGCCGGCGCTCTCCATAACCTGCGAGGCCTCCCGGTCGACGGCGAGGGGCCCGGTGGGACACGGCAGGCGGTCCGTGCATTCGCGCGTGCCGAGGAGATTCCGCCGGCGCCGACAGTCTCCGCCCGAGGCCCGGCATGTCCGCGGGAGTCGACTCCCGGCACCACGCAGGCGTGACAGAACGACACCCTCGCCGAGCGCCGCAAAGGCGCTGAAGCGCAGGAGCGCAGGAGCGAGGCGGCTGCTGACAGCAGAAGTGAAATGGTCGGGGTGGCCAGATTTGAACTGACGACTTCTACGTCCCGAACGTAGCGCTCTACCAGGCTGAGCTACACCCCGACGGCGGTCCGAAGGACAGGCAATAATACCCTCACAACGCGTTCTTGCAAGGCGAGACGGAGCGCTTTTCCCGGTCGGGGCGCCTCCTCCTCGGCGGCAGATCGGCCCCTCGATGATTACGCAAGTCTTGCTGGCTTTTCACTTCCCCGCACCTTAGTCTCAGTTCTTCGGGTTTCCCCGGGCGGTCTGCACCCGTACCCGCCGCCTCGACGGCCGCAAGTGACACTCCATACGGCCCCGAAGGCGTCTTCGCGAGAACGCTCAAGAGCTTTTTTGACAGGAACGACTTCCGATGACCCTCCACGGTACCGATCCTGGCGCCGTTCGGCGCCCGGGCTTTGTCTGCCCTCTCGTGGCTGTCTTCGTTCTCGTGATCGCGTGCGCCGCCCGGCGTGCGGAGGCCGTCATCATCACCGAGATCATGTACCACCCGTCGACAGGCCTCGAGAACGAGGTCGACGGGCGTAATCTCGAGTGGATCGAGATCTACAACGACGAGCCGACCATCGTCAACCTCTCCGGCTACTGGTTCTCCCAGGGCATCAACTTCGTCTTCCCGTATGACACCTACCTCGAAGGCCGTCAGTACCTGGTGGTCTGCGCCGACGAGACCGCCGTACGCGCGAAGTACGAAATCTCCAACACGATCGGCAACTTCGTGGGACGCCTCGAGAACAACGGCGAGACGATCTCCCTCAACATCTTCGGCGGCGGGCCCGAGGTCACCGTCACCTACTCCGATCGCGGACAGTGGATGAAGGAAGCCGACGGCGCCGGTCACTCCCTCGCGCTCGTCGACATCTTCGAGGACCCCGACAACAACGACAACTGGACCAAGAGCTCGATCCTCGGTGGAACACCGGGCGGCCCTAACATCCCGGAGCCGCAGATCATCGAGACGATCCTGCTCGACGAGGGCGAGGTCTGGCGCTACCACAAGAACATCGAAGGCTATCCCGCCGGCGAGTGGTTCGACCCGGAGTACGACGACGATGACTGGCTCAGCGGCCCCACTGGAATCGGCTACGGGGACAACGACGACGAGACCGAACTCGACGACATGGAGGACCTCTATCAGTCCTTCGCGACGCGCAAGGAGTTCAATCTCACACAGGCGGAGCTCGACGCCCTCTCCGAGGTGAGCCTGTCGATCAAGTTCGATGACGGCTTCATCGCCTATATCAACGGCATCGAGTTCGCCCGCGCCCGCATGGGCGATCCGGGCGAGAGCTACACCCACCGCACCTCCGCGCGATCACACGAGGCACGGGAGTTCGAGCCGTTCATCTTCGACAAGAACCTCCTCGCGGTCGGCCGCAACGTGCTCGCGATCGGCCTGCACAACGCGACGATCGGCAGCTCGGACTGCAGCTTCATCCCCCGGCTCGTCGACACGCGAATCCACATCCCGAGCGCAGCCGGCGAGCCCGTTCCGGTCGTCATCAACGAGTGTCTACTGCGCACCGACGGCGACGCCTGGGTCGAGCTCTTCAACTCGTCGCCCTCCCCGATCGACCTGTCGGGATACCACCTCAGCGACGACAACAACAACCTCGACAAGTTCGTCATCCCGAACGGCACGACGATCCCCGGGAACGGCTTCGTGTCGTTCAACACGTCGACAACCGGGTTCGACGACTCCGGTGTAGAGATGGCGGTGTTCTTCTCACGCCCGAACCTCCTGGAGGTCATCAACGCAGCGCACTTCGACAACCCCGTCGACGGCGACCCCGTCCTCGCCGGCACCAGCGACGCCCGCTTTCCCGACGGGGGCGGTCGCTTCTCGGCCACGACCAGCCCGACGCGCAACGCACCAAACGAGGTCGCCTTCGACGACGACATCGTCATCAACGAGATCATGTACCACCCGCCACGAGAGCACGCTGATCTCCCCTATATCGAGATCCACAACCGAAGCGGCGGCCCGGTTGACATCAGCGGCTATCGAATCACCCGCGGAATCTCGTTTACTTTCCCGGCCGACACCGTCGTCGGGGCGGGCGAGTTCGTGGTCGTCGCGGAGAATCCTCCCGCCGTCGAGGCTGCGCACTCGATTACCGGCGTCCTCGGACCGTGGACCGGCAGGCTGCTGTACAGCAACGAGAACGTCCGGATCGTCGACAGGCTCGGCAACATCGTCGACGAGGTGCACTACTACGACGGTGGTAACTGGCCTAAGGTCGCCGACGGCGGTGGATCGAGCCTCGAGCTCATGGATCCCCATCAGGACAACAGCGTTGCCAGCGCCTGGTCGGCGAGCGACGAGACGGAGAAGGCGGACTGGGAGGAGATCGAGTACCCGTTGAACTACGCCCGTCAGCAACAGTCGGAGTTCCAGATCCGCATGCTCTCCAGCGGAGAGGTGCTCATCGACGACATTACCGTGACGCGCGGCGACAGACAGTACATCCGCAATCCGGGCTTCGAGACGAATACCTCGACGTGGATCATCCAGGGCAATCACATCAACTCGCATCGTATTACCGAGGACAGCTTCGAAGGCGATGCTTGCCTGAAGATCGTCGCCACCGGCTCCGGCGACACGCGCGTCAACCGCATCGAGGCCGAGACGACTCCGGCGATGACCGGCGGCACCTACCAGGTGCATGTCGCCGCACGCTGGCTCGGCGGCGGTAACCTGCTCTTCTTCAGCTGCTTCAATCAGTACGCCAACTGCCAGACCGAACGGTGGCTGACCATTCCTCGCAACATCGGCACGCCGGGCGCGCCGAACAGCACCTTCTCCGACAACCTCGGGCCGGTCTTCCACCACGTGATGCACAGACCCGCGGTTCCGGCGGCCAGCCAGCCCACCCACATCAGCGCGACCGTGACGGACTCCGACGGCGTCACCCGCGTCTTCGCCCATTACGACCCGTCCGCCGGCGCCACCGGCTCGGTCGAGCTCCTGGACGATGGCGAACACTCCGACGGTGATGCGGCGGACGGTGTCTACGGAGGCACCATCCCCGGCTTCACGAACAACACCAAGGTCGAGTACTGGGTGGAGGCGGAAGACACGCTTGGCGCGACCCGCGCCGAGCCGCGGGAGGCTCCGGCTCGCGACTTCGTCTACCAGCACTCGACGCCCGTCTCGGCGAACTCCTTCACCTTCCGCGTCGTCCACGACCCCGCGAACTGGTCCCGGCTCAACGGTCGCCAGCTCCACTCGAACCAGCTGCTCGACGCGACGTTTGTCTTCAACGAGGACAAGGTGTTCTACAACGTCGGAACTCGTTATCGCGGCAGCCCGTGGAACCGGCCGGGCAACCCGCGGATGTACCGGGTCTCGTTCGGCAAGGACAAGACCTACCGCCGTCGGCGCAAGATCAATCTCAGCCGCTACGGCAGCGGGCAAAACGAGCGCGCGGCCGGCTACGCGGTCTGGCGCAACTCGACGACGTCGCGACCGAGCGCGTTCAACCGGGCGACATGGGGACGCGTCCGGACGACCGCCGGGACCTGGATGATGGAAGCCCAGGACCCGTGGGGCCCCGGCCTGCTACGGCTCTGGTTCCCGGAAGACGCGGACGGCTACCTGATGAAGATCACCGGCAAGCAGATCTTCAACGACGGCGGCGGCCACATGTCGAATCTGCTGAGATGGGCCAACTGGAGCAATCGCGGCTCGCGGAAGAGCTCCTACCGCTGGAACTTCAACCATCGCACGCGTGAGCTGGAGGACAACTTCCAGCCGCTGATGGACCTTGTCGCCGCGATGAACAGCAACACCGCGCGACTCGATAGCGAGCTCGAGGACATCATGGACGTGGAGCAGTTCATGCGCGTCTACGCCGCACGATGCGCCCATGATGACTGGGACACGATCGCGATCGGCAACGGCCAGAACATGTACTGCTACTACGCCGCCAACGAGGGGCGCTGGAAGCTGCTGCCATGGGACATGGATCACACATGGGGTAACGTCAACGCCCGCTCCCGTCCCGACAACGACGGCGCGATGAGCCGCATCCTCGCTCGTCCGAAGTACGGCCGCATGTACCTCGGCGTGATCAACGAGATGATCAACGGACGCGGTGACCAGCCGGGCTACTGGTCTGCGGCCGAGATGGTCGCGAAGTTCCTCGATCGCAACAGCGCCGCCATCGGCCGTGACGGCGTCGGAGGAGCAGGCGGCATCCGCGGATTCATCAACTCGCGCCGCAACGTGCTGTCGCGACTGCTTCCGACGGGGCGGACCTTCCGGATCCGGACGAACGACGGCGACGACTTCGTCGAGAGCGAAGCATCGACGACTATCGACGGCGACGGCTGGGTCGACGTCAGCTCCATCCTCCTCAACGGTGAACCGCTCGCGCTCACGTGGACCTCCACGACACGCTGGCGCGCGCAAGTCGATCTCGAGGCTGGAGACAACGAGCTCGTATTGGTGGCGATCGACGTCGAGGGGAACATTGTCGGCACCGACACGATCGTCGTCACCAGCTCGCTCGGCTGGGCGTCCCCGACAATCGTTGACGTGACGCCGGAAAGCGCGATGCCCGGCGAGCAGGTGACGATCACCGGCACGGAGTTCCACCAGGGCCTCGAGGTCCTCTTCGACGGCGTCGAGTCTCCGCTCGTCGTTTTCGACGAGGCGGCGGACGCAACCCGACTGACCGCAGAGGTGCCCCTCTTGCCGGACGGCGAGGTGCAGATCGTCGTGCGCAACATCGACAGTCGCGAATCGGAGCCGATCACCTTCACGGTCGCTGAGCTGCCGCCGCAGTTCATCCGCGGCGACGCGAACATGGACGAGCGGGTCGGAATCAGTGACGCGGTGCACATCGTTCGTCACCTCTTCAGCGGCCTCGTCGCTTCGTGCCGTGACGCCGTCGACGCCGACGGTGACAACGAGCTCGCCGTCACCGACGCGGTCCGCGTCCTCGGCTACCTCTACCAGGACGGCCCACCGCCCGCGGCGCCTTTTCCGCAGCAAGGGGTCGACCCCGACGGCGACGAGGGCACCGATTGCGAGGAGGGCATCGACCTCTTCGCCAACTGACCCTTGCCTGCAGGCATGCATCCGCGGCGACCACGGCGAGCTGCGGCCGATGGTCCATACAACGCCCCACACCGTGCTCGTGCGGGTGATCAGAAAGTTGCGCCGGGTGGAAGATCTCGAGTGCAGGAGGCCCGCCGGGTCACTGCGACGCGTCGATAGCGAGCCCGGACCCCGACGCCACGCCGGATCGCCTGTCGCGGTGCAGCGCGGAGCGCCCGTACTCACCCTGACGTGCGCCGATCGCCGGGATCGTCACGAGAGCCCACGAGGTGCTCGGTCCCGACGGCGGGAAAGCAACTCGTCGCTGCGGACCAGCGGCTTTCTTCCTTGCCCGTCTGCGCCAGCCACCAGGCAGTCGACACCGTATCCGAGCTCAGAGCCCGAGCTCGTCGGCCTTCTTGCGCAGGGTGTTGCGGTGGATGCCGAGGAGCTCCGCCGCCCGCAGGCGCACGCCGCGGCAGCGCTCGAGCGCTCGGTGGAGCAGTGTGCGCTCGACGATCTCCAGCGTCTCCGACCAGACGCTACCGGACGCGGCGCGCTCGAGGATATCGGCCATATGACGGCCGACCGCCGACTCGAGCCCCTCCTCGACCGGGTCTGTCGACGGAGCATCGAGCGAGACGCGAAGGGGCGGCAGATCCACGGGCCGGATCATCTCGCCGGAACTCTGGATCGCGGCTCGCTGCACGACGTTCTCGAGCTCACGCACGTTGCCCGGCCACGTGTGTCGCACGAGCTCTCGCAGGGCGTCCTTGCTGAGCTTCGCGGGCAGGGACTCGTTCTCCGCCGCGAGCTTCTCGAGAAAGTGCTGCGCGAGGACGGGGATATCCTCGGGCCGCTCCCGTAGCGCGGGCAGGTCGATCGGCACGACGTTGAGGCGGTAGTAGAGGTCTTCACGGAACTTTCCCGCGCGAACGAGTGCCTCGAGGTCGCGGTGAGTCGCCGCGATGACGCGAACATCGACGGTGATCGGCTCGTCCGCACCGACCGCATCGACCTCGCGCTCCTGGAGAACGCGCAACATCTTCGCCTGCAGGTACGGCGTCATGTCACCGATCTCGTCGAGAAAGATCGTGCCACCGTCCGCGATGACGAACTTGCCCTTGCGATCCGAAACGGCGCCGGTGAACGAGCCCTTGCGGTGACCGAAGAGCTCCGCCTCGAGCAGGTGCTCGGGAATCGCCGCGCAGTTCAGGCGCACGAAAGATTGTTCGCTGCGCAGGCTGTTGAAGTGGATCGCGTGCGCGATGAGCTCCTTCCCGGTGCCGCTCTCACCACGAATCAGCACCGTTGCCCGGGTCGGAGCGACGCCCACGATGGTCTGAAAGACGCGCTGGATCGCCGAGGAGTTGCCGATGATGTGGTCGAACTTGTGGCGCGTGCGCAGCTCCGCACGCAGAAGACGGTTCTCCTCGAGCAGGACGTTGCGCTCGTCGATGTGGCTGCGATAGATCTTCACCGCCTGCGCGAGCGTGCCCGCGATGATCTGCAGCAGCGACATGTCCTGCTCGAAGCGATCGTCTCCCGGGAAGATCTCGGCGCCGCCGAAAACACCGACCACCTCGTTCTCGAGCTTGATCGGAACCGCGAAAAAGCAGCGACGCTCGGCGCCGCCAGAGAACGCGCCAGTGCGATCGAGAAAGGTCGTGTCCTCGCGTACGTCCTTCACACCGATCGGGGCCGCGCTCGCGACGACGTTGCCGATGATCCCCTCGCCCTTGGTGTAGCGACCGCGGGCCATCTCCTCCTCGGTGAGGCCGTGCCCGAGGACGATGTTGAGCTCGTCCCCGTCCTGGCCGACCAGCACGAGGAAGCACTGCGTCATCTGGCAGCGCGCCGAGAGAATCTCGCTCACCTGCTTGAAGAGCTGCTCGAAGTCGAGCGACGACCCCAGAGCCTGAGCGATCGCCAGCAGGGTCTTGTCCTGATCGTTGCGACGGCGAAGCTCGGAGAAGGACTCGGCGTTCTGGAGAATCTGCGCGGCCTGTGTGCCGACGATCGAGAGAAGCTGTCGATCGCTCTCGGCGAAGTTGTCCGGACGCGTGCTGTCGACGTTGATGACGCCGACGACCTCCTTGTTGAGCACCATCGGAACGGCCAGTTCGCAGCGGATGTGCTCCTTGACCATCACGTAGCGATCGTCCGTGCGCACGTCCCGCACGAGCAGCGGACGGCCCTGCTCCGCGACCCAACCGGTGACGCCTTCGCCGACACGGAGCGCGCACTCGTTCTCGACGTTGGCGCCGAGGCCTCGTGAGCTGACGATATCGAGCGTACCGTCGGCGCTGAGCATCATCACGGAGCCGGTCGTGGCCCCCGTATAACGAATGCTCGAGTCGAGGATGACGTCGAGAAGCTGCGCCGGATCGAGACTGGAGTTCAGGGCGAGGGTGATCTCTTGCAGGATCTCGAGGCGGTTATCCACGGACGGAATCGTTACCCGCGCCGACGCGGCGGCGTCGATCCGACCGTCGCGCTCGGAGTGGGCACCGGACCCCATCCGCCGGCTCATGATCGCGAACGAATCCTCCCGGGGGGGCGAAGGCCGAATTGCAGGCGGCCGGCGACGGGTGGGCCCCGAAAATGCCCCACCGTCGGCCCGCGCTCAACGCGCCTGACAGTTTCCTGGGCGGTGTCGAAATATTGTGCACCCGTGAGATCTCCTGCACAAGCGAATAACAAGATCGCTCCGACGTCGTCACCGCCACACCACGCCATCGAACGAACCTGGGACGGAATTGCCGGGACGGAATTGCCGGCCCGAAAAACCGACCAGGGACGGACGACAGGAGACACCGAACCCAC
>CAYMLL010000305.1:0-9023 GCA_964390645.1 uncultured Planctomycetia bacterium
GCTATCGAATCCTGACGACGGAAGAACCGGCTCGCGCCGACCCCGATCTCCTTCGGTCTGTCGGGGTCGAAAAGCGGATCCACACCCCGCGAAGCGCGGTCGAGGATCATTCGAGTACGAGCTTACAGGCACGGGGTGGCGTTGTGCCAGCCCGTCCGGGTCGGCCGGGAAGACAGAGACGCAGTCGAGGCCGGTGACGATGTCTTCCCCGCCGACCCGGGGGCGGAGCGCTGCACGGGGCGTCGGCGACGGGGTGATCGCGGGGTGCTGAGGAGCGTCCTGCGCCGTTTCCCGGGAAGCACTCGCAAGGGTCGGGCCGGGTGATCGGCGAATCTCGTGCCGAGCGCGGGGCCCTCACGAAGCGGGAAACTCCGCAGTTTGGCCGTCGGCGCCGTCCGGGGTATTGACTCTCCGCGCCGCAAGGCCGATTCTGGAGCTGCGTCGTTTGACTCGACCTCCGCCCGGGATCGAGCGAGATGCCTTTCAAACGCCGAGGACTGTCGTCGGAGACACCCCGCCGGAATCGATCCGGGGAGGCGCTTCCTGTCCGGACACGATCCGGGCGCCCGGAGGCACGAGCCGGAGGCCTGCGTTCACCGGCGAGCAGCCGGGCCGCATCGACGTGTCGTATCTTGCCTGCCGCCTTCGTGGCGACGTCCGGATGGGCCGTGGAAGGCTGGTACCCGCGGCGATCGCGGCCCAACGGCGAGCTTGACCCATCGCAGCTTCACGACACGGAGATACCGCTCCGAATCGAACGACGTCGCCAGGGACTGGACCGGACAGGGTGAGAACGCCCTGGCCGTCCGGAAGGATGAACGATCCGCGCGCTTGAAGCCGTGGTCGTGGAAAGTGGACCCGCGAGAGGATGAGACCCATGAAGAAACCGATACTCGGTCTGTGTGTGCTGACCGCTCTGCTGCTCGGCGCGACGGGTGAAGCGGCCGACAAGGCGAAGGTGGTCTTCATTTCCGGGAAGCCGAGCCACGGTCGGCTCGCGCACGAGCATCGTGCGGGAAACATGATCCTCGCCAAGCGGCTGAACGAATCCGGCCTGGCGGTCGAGGCGATTGTGGTGCCGCATTACGGCTACCCGAAGGACGAATCAGTGCTGAAGGACGCGGCCACCATCGTGATCTTCTGCACCGGGCATGGCGGACACGTGCTCAACCCGAAGCTCGACGAGTTTGACGCCTTGATGAAGAAAGGCACCGGCGTGGTGATGATTCACTGGGCCACCGAGGCCGTCAGGGGAGATCCGGGCAAGAAGTTCCTCCAGTGGATGGGCGGCTTCTGTGACCTGAACTGGTCGGTGAACCCACACTGGACGCCGAAGTTCAAGGCGGTGAAACACGAGATCTGGAACGGCGTCAGACCCTTCAGCGTGAACGACGAATGGTACTATCACATGCGGTTCGTGAAGGACATGAAGGGCGTGACACCCGTTCTCACCGATGTGCCGCCGGCGTCGACGTTGCGCCGCAGGGATGGTGCGCGCAGTGGCAACCCCGAAGTGCGCAGGGCCGTGGCGAACGGCGAGTCGCAACATGTCGCCTGGGCGTACGAGCGCGCTGGTAGCGGCCGCGGTTTCGGCTTTACCGGCGGTCACGTGCACATGAACTGGCAGCATGACGACTTCCGCAAGGTGATGCTCAACGCCATCCTCTGGACCGCCAAGGTGAAGATTCCCGACGGAGGTGTACCTTCCAGCACGCCGTCCAAGGAAGAGATGCACTCGAACCTGGACTGACCCCGATTCGCGATGACTCTGGTGTCGGGGCTCGGGTTCCGGCGGCCTTCCTGCCGGTGCCGTGGGCCCCGCCACTTCAACGGACCAGGTCCGATTCCGATCGACAAGCCGGGGCTCGTCCTCGAGGTCGGGTCGTCACACGATCGTCCGACCAGCCCCTTACGTCAGGGGGCGCTGCTGACCCACATCTTGGCCTGCACGCTGCCTCCGTTGGGGGAGCCGCCGGCGACGAACAGCTCGCCTCCGATGATGGCGGCGGCGGGTGACGAGAGCGGCATGGGCAGCTTGCCGACCACCTTCCACTGGCCGCCCGGAGCCAGCGCGAGGATGTCCGCGTCGATCCTCTTGCGTCCACCTTCCGGTGTGGAGTGACCTCCGACGACGAAGATCCGACGGCCGCTGACGAACGTGCCCCCCTCGGCGTGCGAATGCCCCTTCGGCAGCGCGGGGCCGCTGCTCCAGGAGTCGGTCCCGGGATCGTAGATATCGACCCGCGCCTGATCGAGCTGCTTGCTGTCGTGATGGAACTGGCCGCCGATCGCGTAGATCTTCCCGTCGAAAGTGACGACCCCGAACTGATTGCGCGGCGCGGGCATCGGTGCCGCGTTCTTCCACCGGGCCGATCCCTTCGCCCACTCGTCCAGGTCGAGGACCCAGTGATCGGGGGAGTCGGTGTCGCGGTTCTTCATGACTCCGCCCATGTAGTGCAGCTTGCGGCCCACGAGCGCCAGGCCTCCACCACCTCTGGTATCGGGGAGCAGGGGCGCCGCGGTATACCGATCCCCGTCGATGTCGTAGCTCCACACCTCGGCGATCGTATGCCCCTTGTAGCCGTCCTTGAAACCGCCGGCGAACCAGACGGTCCGGCCATCGAGCACCGTGTTCATGTGGGAGATGGCGCTCGGCAGATCCTGGATCCGGGTCCACTTGTTGCCCTTCGGATCGAAGATGTCCGACCGCTTGCTCGACCTCACCCCCTTGGTGTAGCCGCCGAAGAAGTAGAGCTTGTCGTCCAGCACGACGGTGCCGGCCTCCCACTTTCCCACCGGCATGTCGGGCAGCTTGCGCCAGGCCGGCTCCTGAGCCGGGGCGCTGTCCGAGGCGACGGACCCGAGAGTCACGGTCATCGTGATGGTCATGGTCATCTTCAACCCGCACCGTCGAAGCCCCCTGAACCCGGTCGCGGCACTTGCCTTCATGGTTCACCTTCCTCCAGATGACGTCCTTGCTGAAATCAGTCCCGGTAGCCTACACCCCATCGTCAACACGCGTCACGGGGAAATGGCGCGCCGATTCATGCGACCCCGACGAGCTGCTGATCAACGGGCATCGTCCTGCGGCGTCACGAGAAACGACATCGTGCGGAGTGTCCGCGTGAGCGTCCGGTGACTGCTCCCGCCGACGAACGAGCTCGAGCCAGCGTGGTCGTGTGCTGCGGCCGGCGCTCTTGCTCTTCTGGAGCAGCCTGGTGAGCGACTCCGCGATCTCGGGGTGCTTCAGCAAGGATTTCACGGTCCTCCGTCCGGGCTCGATCAGGTGCGTGCTGTAGTCCCGTACCACGCCGCGCTTCAGTCGTGTACGCCAGCTGTACCTTCCGGTCAGTATGCCGTAGCGCGTCGGAGAGCAGACGCTCGAGCTGGAGTGCGCGTCGGTAAAGGACATCCCGGGTCTGGCGATGCGATCGATATCCGGTGTGACGATCTTCGATCGCTCATCGAGAGACGACACGTCCCCGTATCCCGGATCGTCGGCGAGCATGTAGACGATATTCGGTCTCGTGCTCGCGGTGCGAGCCGGTCGCGTGGGAACGGAGTTTCCCGCGAGCAGAGCCAGCACGGAGGCCGCCAGTGCGACGATTCTGCAACGTCGGTGCCACGGAGGGGGAGCGCGGCGACCACGCAGTGTCTTCAGGAGCGAGCCCATCATCCGGAGACCCCGCTCGGAGATGGAGGCGGCCACGCATCGTCGGGCTTCCCGTGACCCCGGTCAATTCCGGGCAGCGGCGAGAGGCGCCGCGCGACCAGCCGCCACCGGCACCGCAAGCGCTGGAACCTCTTCAGTCAGCGTTCGGGGCTTCGCGACCCGCTTGCCGCGAGAGGCTCCGGGACCGTGATCGTCGGCGTTCTCGGTCGTCGGGGGCGGGTCGCTCCTTCTCGAGCGTGAGCTCGGAGCGAGAGACGGCTCGATTCGTTGCAATGATCGTCTCGGCGGGTTTCCGGGGACCCGGCGCCGCCATGCTGCGTGAGTCTTCTGTCCCCTCGGGACTAGGGATCGACCGGGAGGAGTCCGGGCGGCGCAGGACCTCCACGTCCCGGGACCGGACCGCCGGAGGGAGAGCGGCAGGATGCACCGTGGATTGTCCCGGACTGAACGCTTACGCTGGACGCGATGAGCGTCGGCGGCGAGAGCACCGAGAGGCCCCCCGGGAGCCGGAAGGAGCCGGGAGCGTCCTCGGGAGGAGCGATGGGAGAAGTAACGAGGCTGCTCAAGCAGGCGGCCGAAGGCGACCGGAGCGCTCTCGACGCCGTCCTGCCCATCGTCGACAAGGAGCTTCACACGTGCGCCGAGCGCATGATGCGCTCGGAGCGTCCGAACCACACGCTGCAGCCGACAGCCCTGGTCAACGAGGTCTACTTGCGCCTCGTCGACAAGAAATCGATCGACTATGTGGACCGAAGTCACTTCCTGGCTGTCGCCTGCAAGAAGATGCGAGAGACTCTCCGCAACCACGCGAGAGACCGCCGCGTACAGAAGCGAGGAGGAGATCGTTCCAGAGTCCCTCTCTCCGACAGCGTCCTGGTCGGTTCGGATCGCGTCGTCGATGTCATGATCCTCGATGAGGCCCTCACGGGTCTCGAGGAGCTCAACGCGCGGTGGGCGCGGATCGTGGAGATGAGGCTGCTGGGCGGACTCGAGGCCCGGGAGATCGGCGAGCTGCTCGATCTGTCACAGCGGACTGTCGAACGAGAGCTCGAGATGGCGACGCTGTTCCTCCTTCGCGAACTCGACCAGGCCGACGCATGAGCGACAAGGACCGGCAAGAACGCCTCGTGAGGATACTCGACGGAGCGCTCGACCTGCCGTGCGCACGGCGGGGCACGTTCGTCGCGAAAGCCTGCGAAGGTGACCACGAGCTGATGGTGGAAGTCGTCGACCTCCTGTTCCGCGCAGGAGAGGTCCACGAGTTTCTGGGCGTTGCGCAAGAGGTGGTCGCCCGGCTACCCAGCACCGCGACGGCAGCCGGGACGGGGAGCGGCCCGCCCGTGTCGGGTGATCCGTCCGGCGCCACGAGTCATGCCGGTAACGGCGGCAAGCCGGCCCTGGCCGTGCCCGAGAGTGTCGGGCCCTACAAGATCCTCGAGATCCTCGGTGAGGGCGGCATGGGAGTGGTGTGTCTGGCGGAGCAGAGGGAGCCGGTCCGTCGCCGGGTGGCGCTCAAGCTCATCAAGCTCGGCATGGACACCCGCGAGGTCGTGGCGCGTTTCGAGACGGAGCGTCAGGCCCTCGCGATGATGGACCACCCCAGTATCGCGAGGGTCTACGACGCCGGCGCCACGAGCGACGGTCGGCCCTACTTCGTCATGGAGCATGTCCGCGGTGTTCCGCTCGACGAGTACTGCGACCGTCACAGGTTGACGGTGCGGCAACGCCTGGGGCTCTTCACCCAGGTCTGTCAGGGCATCGATCACGCTCACCGCCGGGGAGTCATCCATCGCGACCTGAAGCCCTCGAACGTTCTCGTCAGCACGCCGGACCAGGCGCCGGTCGCCAAGATCATCGACTTCGGTGTCGCCAGGGCAACGAACCAGCGATTGACGGAGAAGACGCTCTACACCGAGATCGGCCGGGCTGTCGGCACGCCCGCCTACATGAGCCCCGAGCAGGCGGAGATGACCGGGGAGGACGTGGATCATCGAACGGACGTCTACTCCCTCGGCGTGACCCTCTACGAGCTCCTCGTGGGCGAGCCGCCGATGGATCCGGGAATCCTCGCGAAGACGGCATTCGACGAGATCCTCAGGAGAATACGCGAGGACGATCCTCCGACGCCGAGCACGCGGTGGACCCGGATGAACCTGGAGACCACCCAGCGCCTGGCGGCGCACCGGAACTCGAGTCCGGGGGAGTTCGTGGGCATTCTCCGCGGGGATCTCGACTGGATCACGATGAAGGCCGTGGAGAAGGAGCGGGAGAGACGCTACGGCACCGTCGCGGAGCTGGCCGCCGATGTCTCCCGTCACCTCGAGGGCGACCCGGTCGAGGCGGGGCCGCCGAGCGCTCTCTACAGGCTCAAGAAGTATGTCAGCAAGAACCGCTCACCCGTGGTACTCGCGGGTGCCGTGTTCATGGCGCTCGCTGTCGGCTTTGTGGTGAGCCTGTTCTTCGCTCTGGCTGCCCGCCAGAGCGAGAAGGTCGCGCTGAGGAACGAGAGGCTTGCTAAGCAGCGCGCCGCCGAGAACCTGGTCTTCGCGGACATCGAGCTGCTCAGGGCCTACGACACCGAGGAAGCCAGGGAGCTCCGGCCCTGGCCGCCGGACAAGCGTCCGCAGGTGACCGCCTGGCTCGAGAAGGTCGATAGGCTTCTCGGGCGCCTGGACGACTACCGGGTGGAGCTCGCGCGGCTCCGGAGCACTGCGGTATCCCGGGAGAGCGACCCTGGCGGCGGGCCTCGCACCTACCACTTCGCGGATGTCGACACCGCACAGCGCTACGAGATGGTCCAGATGCTCGTTCGCGATCTCGACGCGCTCGGTGATCCTGATCCGAACAGAGGCACCGTCGCGCTGTTGAGGCGTCGGCTCGAATCCTGGCCGTTGAAGGACGCGATCGAGGCGTCCTGGAAGACGGCCATCGCGTCGGTCCGCAACCGCGAAGAATGTCCTTCTTACGACGGGCTGGAGATCGAGGTTATCAGCGATCTCTTTCCCCTGGGCCGCGCCCCGCGGTCGAAGCTCTGGGAGTTCGTTCATCTTCTGACGGGGTGCGTTCCGGAGCGAGACGACTCGGGAGCGCTCCGGGTGATCGGCGACATGGGGATCGTCCTGGTGCTGCTTCCGGGAGGCGAGTTCGACATGGGATCGCCTCCGGATGAGAAGGGCCGACCAAGACCGGGTGAGAAGGGCCCAACAAGAACAGACCGGGAAGATTGGGAGATGCTTCATACGGTGAGCCTGAGCTCGTTCCTGATCGCGAAGCATGAGGTGACGCAGTCTCAGTGGAAGGCCGTGATGGGACAGATTCCTTCAAGATTCGATGGTGACACCCTGCCGGTCGAGAGGGTTTCGTGGGATGCCTGCCGGGAGTTCTGCAAGAAGACGGCTCTGTCCCTGCCCACCGAGGCGCAGTGGGAGTACGCCTGCCGGGCGGGGACCAGCACGCCCTTCAGCTTCGGGGCGACGATCACGCCCGAGGAGGTGAACTACAACGGCACAGCCCCGTATGGCGACACTCCGACGGGGCTCTATCGGGAGAGGACCGTGCCCGTCGGGAGCCTGCCGGCGAACGACTTCGGCCTTCACGAGATGCACGGGAATGTCGGGGAGTGGTGTGCGGATGGCTTTGACCCCAGCTTCTACAGGAAATCCAGGCCGGTCGATCCCCTACGCACCCCGAGCCGAGGACCCTTGCGGAGCATCCGGGGTTCGAGCTGGCGCGACGAGGCCAGTCAATGCCGATCCGCCTACCGCTTCGGGCGGAAAGCTGATACCTCGAAGGGGGTTCTCGGCTTTCGCCCTGCCCGGTCCGTCCCCTGACCTCCTTTCACACTCTTGCAGCCGGCGAGCGGCGCGCCCGACGAGTCTTCCGCGCGCAGACAGCCAGGGTCCGGATGGCCTCGCCGCCACGAAGAACACATACGACGAGACACTGCTTGCTCCTGACAGGCTCCTTCTCACGGATCGGGGTTCCGCTGGCGTCGGTTCGCCGTCGCACGCAGGATCTCCGTCGGTCCGGAGGGACGGTTCCACCTGCCCGCCGCCGTCTTGCGCGTCGCGCGGCCCCGGCCTCTCGAGGGCCTGATCGAGCTTCTCGGGCACGGCCTGCCCGGTGGCATTCGACGCTTCCTCGAGAGGTCGGGGATCTGCTCGGGTCGGCGGAACGGTCTCGTCGGGCGGCTGGTCTGTCGGGCTATCGCCAACCGAGACGGGCGTGGTTGCCGTGTCTGCGGATGACGGCTCAAGCGTCAACGAGGTTGGTGTTGGCCACGGCGCGGTAGGTGCCGGTGAGGTTCACCGCCGGCATGGTCGACGAGGCGGGGAAGACGTTCGCGATCAGCGCGGTGTCCTCCACATCGGAGCCTCCGGCGATGCAGCACGGGGAGGTGGAGCTGTCGGGAGACGACGACGACCCGCTGAAGTTGCAGTCGCAGAAGCGTGCGGTCGTCGACTCCGTGGACGACCCGGATCGCCCCAGCTGGACGAGGTCGTGGCCGTTCCTGTCGTTCTCGAAGCGGCAGCGGTGGAACTTGGTGTTGCGGGTGTCCCACAGATCGACGAGCGGGGCGTTGCGCGCGGTCTCGATCGTGCAGCCGTCGAACAGACACTGTGCCGCCGTCACTCCCGAACGAAAAACATCCTCCTCGCTCGCGATGGCGGAGCCGCTCGACTCCGCGAACGAGCAGGCGTAGAAACGAGCGTCGGTCGAGGGCGAACCCGAGAGCTGCTCGAAGACCACGTGCTGGTTGTTGCCGCTGAAGTGGCAGTCGATGAAGGCGGAGATCTGACAGCCCTGGAGGACCAGGCCCCGGTGAAAGGCCCCTGTCGATCCGGCCTTGTTCTGTGGCTCGAACGCGCAGTTCAGGAAGGTGCAGCGCAGCCCACGCTCGATCAGCATCCCCGTGATGTTCTGGTACTGCAGCTTCTGCAGGCGGACGTTCTCGAAGGTGATCTCGGGATAGTCGCTGTAGGAGCCCGCCGAGCCGTGCGGCTTGATGTGGATCGCGTTGAAGGCCTGCTGCTCGCTGTTGCCGACACTGGAGAGGAGAGTCCCGTTGATGATCCGTAGACGGGTCTTGGGAGCCGTCTCTGCGATCAAGGGCTCGATCACCAGCTGGGAGTTGAACCTGTAGGTACGACCCTCCAGGTCGATCGTGAGCTCGAGGTAGTCGTACGAGTTCATCAGCTCGAGCGCACGATCGATCGTCTCCTGCAGCGGGACGTAGTCGTCCGTCGACTTGTCGCCGGCGGCAGGGTTTTCCCGGTTCCGGAGTGGCGTCAGCCCGGCCCTCGGCCGCTGCGCGTCCGCGGGGGCGGGGCGCGGGAGGGAGGCCACGCCC
>CAYMLL010000306.1:0-8868 GCA_964390645.1 uncultured Planctomycetia bacterium
CGGGCCTCCTCCCGCCCCCCCGGCCTGGAATCCCCCGCTTCGACGTGGAACAATGCTCCTCCGTCGTTCCCGATAGCGCCAACCTCTCGCCCCTTCGATGCGTCGCCGATCGGTCATCATCACCTCTTGCGGACTGCTGGGCGTCACTGCCGTGGTCGTGTTCCTGTCGACGCGCGGCGGCCGCGTCCACGATGCCGACGGACCGGTTGTCGGCGAACGCTCGTTCAGCCGCATCAAACTGCCTGCGCTCACGTCGAGTCCGGTCGAGAATCTGCGCAAGAAGACCGTCCCCGGGACGGATCGTTTCACCGTCGAGACCCTCGACGAGAAGATCGAGCGGCGTCTCGCCGAGTTCCGCGCGACACTCCTCGGAACCGGTCCCGACACCCGGCTGGAGCCCCTGCTCACGGCCGACTTCTCTGCGACACCTCTGACCCCTCGGTCGTGGACGGAGCGCGCGAGGCGTCCCGGCATCGTCGCCCGGGAGGGAAACGACTTCGACGATCCTCACATCGGCCCGTCCGGCTTCGCCGACGCGGTGCGCGACGGTGTCCGACCGGTCAAGAAGCTCGATCGAGTCGAGCTGAAGGTCGTCGAGCTGGACACGGACGCGGAACCCGTGCAGGCGAGCGTGCTCTTCTTCCTGGCAGGCTCCGACACGCAAGGTGGCCGCCGGCAGCTCAGCGGCGAGGCATCGCTCGACTTCCGTCGCGAGGACTGGAGCCTCCGAAGCTGGGTAACCGACCGCGTCGTTTACGTGCGGCTCGACGGGCTCCCGTTTCAGGACGTCACCGAACGCGCCATCGGCACGCACGCGTCGTGGAAGGAGATACTCGCGAGATCGATCGACTGGTTCCGGGCGCGACTCGACGCATCGAGCGGTATCACGGTCTACGGGCACAACGGGATCGCGGTCGGCGACAGCGACGGCGACGGACTCGACGACATCTACGTCTGCACGCCGGGCGGGTTGCCGAACATCCTGTATCGTGCCCGGCCGGACGGCAGCTTTGACGACGCGTCAGCATCCGCCGGGGTCGACTTCCTCGACAACACGTCGCAAGCCCTCTTTCTCGATCTCGACAACGACGACGATCAGGATCTCTTCCTGGTCGGAGCCGACGCGCTCTCGGTCCTGCTCAACAATGGCAGCGGCGGCTTCGAGCCACTGCCGGGAGCCATACCCGCCGACATCTCCGGGCGCTCCACGCCGGTCTCGATCGCCGCCGCGGACCACGACCTCGACGGCGTCCTCGATGTCTTCGTCGCCTCGTACGTTTTCTGGAACGCGGGCACTGTCGGTACCGACACGACGATGCCGATCCCTTATCACGAGGCACACAACGGCGCACCGAACTTCCTGCTGCGCGGGCTCGGAGACGGACGCTTCGAGGACGTGACCTCAGAATCGGGACTCGACTCCGGAAACAACCGGTTCAGCTTCGCGGCGAGCTGGGGTGACCACGACGACGACGGCGATCCCGACATCTACGTCGCCAACGACTTCGGCAGCAACAACCTCTACAGTAACAACGGCGACGGGACCTTCACGGAGCTCGCAGCCGCCGCCGGAGTGCCCGACACGGGTGCCGGCATGAGCGTCTCCTGGGTCGACTACGACAACGACGGCAGGCTCGATCTCTATGTCGGAAACATGTTCAGCGCCGCGGGTCGCCGTGTCACCGCGGAGCGCTCCTACAAGGTCGACGACCCCGGACTGCAGCGGATCTACCGACGACACGCGCGCGGCAACAGCTTGTTTCGCAACCTCGGGAACGGTCGGTTCGAGGACATGAGCCTCGAGAGCGGCGCGTACTTCGGACGCTGGGCCTGGGGCAGTGACTTCGTCGACTTCGATCTCGACGGCAGCGTGGATCTCTACGTGCAGAACGGGTTCATCACCGCGCCACGCGAGCACGACTTGTGAAGCTTCTTCTGGCGACAGGTCGTGTCGCAGTCGCCACGAGAGGCTCTGCGTCTTCAGCGCTACCTCGACGGCTGGGAGATCATCAACCGCATGATCCGCGAGGACACGTCGTGGGGAGGACGGGAGCGCAGCTGCTTCCACCTCGGATGTGGCGACGGCAGCTTCGTGGACATCTCGTCGGCCTCACGACTCGACTTCATCGAGGACGGACGCGCGCTCGCGCGCCTCGATCTCGACCGCGACGGTCGTCCCGATCTGGTCCTGCGAAACCGCAACGCGCCGCAGCTGCGGATCCTCCGCAACTGCTGGCCCCACGTCGGCCGCGCTCTGTGGCTGCGGTTGGAGGGACGCAGGTCGAATCGCGACGCGATCGGTGCACGCGTCACCGTGGAGATCGACGACAAGAAGATTGTCCGTGAGGTGACTGCCGGACGAGCGTTCATCTCGCAGTCGAGCCGCTGGCTGTCGATCGGCCTCGGCGACTCGAAGGGGCCCACGTCCGTGACCGTACGCTGGCCGGGTGGCCGTATCGACGAGCACCCCGCTGGACTCGATCCGGCCTCGCGCTGGATCCTCGTGGAGGGAGAGCCCCCTCGAAGCGAGCCCTTCGCCCGGCGTGAGGACTCCATCTTCGAGACGATTCCGAACCCGCTCGCCAGCACCGGCACACCGAGAAGGCACCCACCGTCGTCCTCCGTCGAGTCCTGGCTCCTCGATCCTCTGCCGGCACCGTCCTTCGGCTGGCCGGATGACGCCACACCGACGGCGACGCTGCTCGCCCATCGAGGCAAGCCGCTCGTCATCCACCTCGTCTCGCGCGACTGCTCCGTCTGCGTCGAGAAGATCGCCGGACTCGTGTCGAGTGCCGCCAGGCTCGACGCGGCCGGCGCTCGGGTCCTGTTCGTATCCGTGGACACCGACGTCGGAGCCTCCGAAGCGCTCACCTTCCTCTCGCAGGTCGAGCCCCCGGCGATGGCAATACAGGCCACCGACAAGGGGCTCGCGGCATGGAACGTGGTGCATCGCCGTCTCTTCAACTGGCGGCGGGATCTCGTGGTGCCGACCAGCTTCCTCGTCGACGAGCAAGGACGCATCGTCAAGATCTACCGTGGCAGGACGCCAACATCGTCGTTCGTCCGGGACCTGCGACAGATGCCCCGAAGCGACGCAGAGCGACGAAGCAGAGCGCTTCCCTTTTCCGGTCGCACACTGCACGCGGAGTTTCGCCGTGACCTTATCCAGCTCGCGGCGGCCCTCACCGAGGCGGGTCTGCCGACGCTGGCTCGCGCGACGTACGCGTACGCGGCGCGGGTCTCCGGAGATCGCCCCGCGAACGTCGAGACGATGTTCAACGTCGCGATCACGGCGGCGGCGAGCGGCGACGTCTCCGAAGCTCGCCGCCTCTACACGGAGATACTGCGGCTCCGTCCTGACTTCGACGATGCGCTGAACAACCTCGGTGTTCTCGCGCTGCGAGACGGCCGCGTCCCCGAGGCACGGCGGCAGTTCCGGCAGGCGCTGTCGCACAATCCGGCCAACGTCGACGCGGCGCTCAATCTGGCGAACACTTATCTCGACCCAGGCGCCGGTCCCGACGCTGCACGACGAGCGCTGACGATCCTGGAAGACATTCTGCGCCACGACCCCGAGGCGCCGCGAGTTCTCGCGAGAGTCTGGAACGCTCACTACATCCTCGGAGACCGGGCGGCGGCGATCCGGTCCCTCGACGAAGCGCTGCGCGTCGACCCGAGCCATGGCGACTCCTACCTCAACCTGTCCATTCTGCTCATCGCCGAGGGACGACTCCAGAAGGCTGTCAGCACATCGCGCGAAGGCCTGCTTCTGGACCCGACGAATGCCGGGCTTCGAAACACGCTCGGCATGTCGCTCCACGGTCTCGGCCGGACGAAGGAGGGCATCGCCGAGCTGCACGAGGCGATCCGGACCGACCCGTTCTTCGACCGTCCCTATCTGAACCTCGCCGGTATCCACGCAGACGACGGAGATCCGGCGTTGACCACGGCCGTACTGCGTGAGCTCCTGCAGGCGCTGCCCGGACACCCGAAGGCGATCGAGCTGCTGCGACAAGCAGGCGAGAGGTAGCTCCTCTCGCTCCCCGCTGTGCCCGTTACCGCGCCGGCATCCCGTCGTCCACCAGCAGCTTCTGCCCCGTCACGTGGGCCGTGTCGGCCGACACTCGGGAAGCCACCGCCTCGACGATTTCCGCGAGCTCGCCGGGGCGACCGGAGCGGGTGGTTGCTGCGCCTGCACTGTTCGGTCACATCATCCGCCCACGGCGCATCGCTGAGGCGCGTTCGCACGGTCCCGGACGCGACTCCGTTGACGCGTTGGCCCGAATCGGGAAGCCCGGAGGGGAAGGTCCGCGTCGGCATGTTCACGACGACCTTGCGACCGGGACGAGCCCCGGCGCTCGTCCCGGTCCCTTTATCCGAAATTCTCCTAGCCCGGGAAGGGCCTCGGCGTTAGGATCTCGTTCTGCAGGACGGGTCGTGCGCGGGCCGTCTCGCCGAGTGCGTCGGCTCGCGACGCGGCGACCATCTGAACCGAAACAGCACGGGAACAGCGATGCCCCGCAGATTCTACCCGCTACTCACAATCACCGCGTGGGGACTGACGGCCGGGCCGATTTACTCGGAAGGCTCGGTGCCCGACACCGCAAAGCGGGACTCATCCGCGGAGAGTCGGGGGCGCTACCCGGAGGGTCAGCTGGCCGTCTACGAGGGCAACGCACAGATCCGGCAGACGACGGATGGCGAGGTCGGTCCGCCAACGCAGTTCGTCACGTCGGAGATTGTCGTCGCAACACCCCCTGCCGGGGCGGGAAAGACGGGCCACGTCCTCGTCGTCCGCTCGGTCGAGCCCGCGGGCAAAGGCTCCGACGAGCAGGTAGAGGCCGCCGGCGGGTTCGACATCTTTACCCGCGGCAGCGAAGGTCTCGAGCCTGCGGAGCCGCCGATGGAACTGGAGGAAGCCCGTCACCTTCTCGGCGTCTACGTACCGCTGCGCCTGGATGTCCCCACGAAGTCCGAGAAAGGCGTCAAACGGAGCGTCAAGATCCTCAACCAGATTCCTGTCGAAGCCACGGTCGACATCGAGGTCGTAGAACGCGACGGTGGCACTGCTCAAAGCCTGACGCTCGCGGACGACTCGACGCCGAAATTCGACTTCCGCGGCAGCAAGGCGAAGCTGCGCGAGTGGACCGAGACGTGCTCCATCGGGAAAAACGGTGTGGTGACCTCAAAGTCCTTCTCGTACGCGTTCGACATCGAATTCCGGGGCTCGAGCATCACGCTCTCACTGAACAACACCCTGAAGCTCCGGAGTCTTGTCGCCGATGTCGCCAAGGGCCCCGAGAAGCTCACCACAGTGCTCGGAGCCTACCGTGAAATCGTCGCGGGATTCCGCGCTCGCGAGGGCAGCAAGGCATTGGCTCCGCAGGTAGAGAGCCTCGGGGATCAGGTCAAGGGCACTCCGTACGGGGCTTTCGCGGTCGCCGCGAGGACGCAGCTGAGCGGCTATGCGGCGACCTTCGAGGCAGACGACGCCGGTCGCCTCCTCGCGAAGCTCCTCGGCGGCAAGGCCCCGAACTTCGTACTCGACGATCTCGACGGCAAGAAGACCGACTTCCACCAGGCGAGCGCCGGCAAGGTCACGTACCTGATCTTCTGGGGTGTCGGGTGAGGTCCCTGTCGTAGGGAGGCTCCCTACCTCGAAAAGCTGGAGAAGAAGTACAGCGCCAAGGGCTTCAACATCATCGCGGTCAACGACTGGGACGAGCCGAAGGCCCGGGTGGCGAAGTTCGCGAAGGACAACCACCTGTCGTACAGGATCCTGCTCATGGGCGGCAAGATGAGCCCGAAGCTATACGGCGTGACATCGGCGCCGACCGGGTTCTGGATCGACCACGAGGGCACGGTGCTGCGCCGTGACATCGGCTTCGATCCGTCACACGTCCCCATGATGGAGTCCCACATCGAACGTCTTCTTGCACGACGCAACGCGGCGCAGAAGTAGCGATTCGGGGCTCCCGGAGCCCCAGCGAGCTCGCCCGCGGTCTCCCGTCCGCTGCCAGCATCACCAGTCAGGTTTCAACCGCTTCATCCTCGCCGCGAGATGCGGATCGAGCATCGGCGCGCCGCCCATGACGACAGCGTCCGCTCCCGCGTCCAGAAAGACGCCGGGCGCGTCCTCGCTGAGCACCCCGCCGACGGCGATGGTCGCGAGCGACGAGCCCCGACGCCGCACGTGTCTCACCGCCTCACGGACGTTGCTGACGGCCGCGGCGTGGATCCCCTTGCCGAGTATGCCGACGCGGTCGAACTCGCCGAACACGGGACGACCGTCCGCGTGACGAACCCGTCGAGCGACCCCGTTGACGAGCACGATCCCATCCGCAAAACCGTCGACGGCGCGGTAGAACGCACGCAGATCGCGCAGGTCCCGGAAGTGCCCGCACTTGACCAGGAAGGGGGTAGACGGAAGGACCTGACGAATGTGAGACGCCAGACGTCGCGAGATCCCCGCGTCCTGGTAGACCGACCCCTCCGGCGTGCAGACGTTCGGGCACGAGAAGTTGGCCTCGACGACGTCCGCGCCGGACTCGGCCGCCCACCGCGCGCAGGTCGCGAAGTCCTCGGCTAGCGAATCCTCACCGCCCCCGGGTCGCGGTGTACCGACGACGCTGACGATCAAGACCTGACCACGCCGCAGCTTTTTCCTCGCACGCCCCACATCGCGGCGCCAGACCGACGGCTCCTGCGAAGGCATGCCGAAGCACACCGCCGACGTGACGTTCTCGACGCGACGCGGACGACGACGCGCGACGCGCAGGATCTGATCCTGATCGACATCGACGCCGCCGCTCGCGTCGACGAAGACCCAGTTCGGCAGCGGATAGCAAGGCCGATAGGCGCTGCGAACCGTCTTGTAGGTCAGGATGTCGAAGCCGAGTCGCGCGTAGCACTCGACCCACCTCGAGTTCAGCAGCAGCCCGGCCGCGATGCCCAGACGCGACGAGACAGGCAAGCCGAGGAACTCCTTCAGCCGCGAGGGACGCAGCCGTGGATAGGGACCGTCGTAGCTCGGCCCTCGATCGTAGTTCCACCGGTAGCTGCGGTCGCGACGATAGGTTTCCAAGACGCTGTCCGATCCGATCTCGAGAAAGAGGCGGCATATCGCCGAGTTCGGCAATAGGATACCCCACGACCCTCGGAGTTCCACCGTGACGAAGGCTCGACAACTGCTGTTTCTCCTCCTGACCATCGCCGGCCTCTCGCTGCCGGAGATGACGCTGCGGTCGTCGGATGCCACGCACGTGGACCTCCTCGACCTCCCCTTCCCGACACTCGGCGGCAAGCAGTTCTGGAAAGACCGGCTCGTCGACAAGGGCTGGCGCATCCAGGAGAATGTCCTCACCGGCCACTGCCGGCTGCTCGATCGCAGCGACATACGTCGAACCTGGGGGAGCTTCGAGGATTGCTCGAGAAGGCTCGACCGTTTACGCCCGGCCGATGCTCTCGGACCGGAGCGCCAGCATCTCGTCGTCCTGCTTCACGGACTCGGTCGCGCGAAGGAGTCCTTCTCGCTGATGGCCGACGCGCTGAGAGACGACGGATACGCCGTCGCGGCGATCAACTACCCGAGCCTCTGCGGCGGCCTTGCACAACACGCGATCCAGGTCGCCGAGGTCATCGATCGCTCGCTCGGCGCGCAGCGCGTCTCCTTCGTCACGCACAGCCTCGGTGCCCTCGTCGTGCGCCGGCTGCTCGGAAACGACGGCCCGTGGAAGAACGGCCGCGAGATCGGCCGTGTGGTGATGCTCGCGCCCCCGAACCAGGGCAGCGCCATCGCCGACAGGCTCCAGGGCTGCGGCCTCTACCGGCTTCTCACGGGCGACTCCGGTCAAGACGCGACTACGAGACGCGCGAGAGTTCTCCCGACACCGACGTGTGAGTTCGGTGTCATCGCCGGCGGACGAGGTGACGACCGCGGCTACAACCCGTTTCTCGTCGGCGACGACGACGGGGTCGTTCGCGTGGAGACGACACGGCTCGACAGAATGAGAGACTTCCTCATCGTGCCGTCCATCCACACGCTGATACTGCGCGACAACGAGGCAATCCGCGCGACCCGAGCCTTCTTGAAGAACGGTCGCTTCGGGGAAACTCGCCGAACTCGAGCTGGACTCGCTGACTTCGAGCCCTGTGGCCGTCGATCGGTCCGATTGCCAGGCACGTCACGGGACAGGAGGAGATCAGAAGAGCGGCGGTCCCGACCACCGCCGGCTCAGGACTGCGCCAGCAAATCCTCCTGCACGCTTTTCGCATCGTCGCTGTCACCGACGATGTCGGAGTGACAGGCCGCCTTCTCGCCCTTCTGCGCGAGACGGTGTATCTCCTCGGGTGACAGTACGCCACGCTTCTGGAGAATCTCCTGCTGCTCGGACGTGAGCGCACCCGACTTGACGGCCTTGCCGCCCTCACGCTCGTACCCTTCGGCCTTGCCGGACGCAAACTCGACGATCTCCTTCGATATGCGCACCGAGCACCAGTCGTGACCACACATGGCGCAGAAGTCGGTGTCGACGTCGAGATCTTCGTCGTGAAATGCGCGGGCCGTGTCCGGATCGAAGGAAAGCTCGAAGTGCTTCTCCCAGTTGAGCGCCGCGCGAGCCTTGGTAAGCTCGTCGTCACGATCACGCGCACCCGGAATGCCGAGCGCGATGTCCGCCGAGTGCGCAGCAATCTTGTACGCGATGCAGCCCTGCTTGACATCGTCCTTCTTCGGCAAGCCGAGGTGCTCCTTCGGCGTCACGTAGCAGAGCATCGACGCACCGTGATACGCGGCAGCCGTCGCTCCGATGCACGATGTGATGTGGTCGTAGCCGGGAAAGATATCGGTGATGAGCGGTCCGAGGACGT
>CAYMLL010000307.1:0-1818 GCA_964390645.1 uncultured Planctomycetia bacterium
CCCGCGCTCATTTACACGGGTGTCGGGGCGCGTTTGCGACCGTGTTGCGGGTGCGGGGACGGCGGTCAGCGACCCTTCGGGCCGCGTCCGCGGGGGCCCCCGCGTCGGTTTCCGGACGGTCCCCTTCCAGAAGAGTCACCGCGGGACGGTCCCCTTCCAGAAGAGTCACCGCGGGACGGTCCCCTTCCGGACGGTCCCCTTCCAGAAGAGTCGCCGCGGGATCCGGACCGGCCGCGACTCTCGCTCTTCGGGCTCGAGCGGGAGGGCGAGCGTGGCGGGCGCGGGGTCTTCGGTGGAGGCTTCGCCGCGTCGCCGGTCGCGCGCATCGCCTCGTCGCTGTGATAGCGGTGCTCCTTGTCGGCGGGGACACGCGTCCTCAGCAGCTGCTCGATGTCGCGCAGGTAGTCTCGTTCGTGCGCCGAGCAGAAGGAGATCGCGATGCCGCCGGCCCCGGCTCGCGCCGTGCGACCGATCCGGTGCACGTAGACTTCGGCCTGGTTCGGGAGGTCGAAGTTGATGACATGGGTGATTCCGTCGACATCGATGCCGCGGGCCGCGACGTCCGTCGCGACGAGCGCTCGCACGCGGCCGGACTTGAAGCGGTCGAGCGCGTTCGTGCGAGCGTTCTGGGTCTTGTCGCCGTGGATGGCGGCGGCGGTGACGCCCGCGGTCGCGAGCTTGCGGGCGACCTTGCTGGCGACGTGCTTCATCTGCGTGAAGATGATCACGCGGTCGGCACGCTCATCGTGTAGCAGGTCGATCAGCAGCGGGATCTTCTTGTGCTTGTCGACGAAGAGCACCTGCTGGAGGACCTTGTCGACGGTCGGCTTCTCCGGCGTGATCGACACCTCCACCGGGTTGCGCACCATCGTGCGTGCGAGCTCGCGGACCTTCGGAGGCATGGTCGCGGAGAAGAAGAGCGTCTGGCGATCGTCGGGGAGCTTCGACAGCACACGACGGATGTCGTTGATGAACCCCATGTCGAGCATGCGGTCCACCTCGTCGAGGACGAAGATCTCGACCTCCTCCAGATGCACGTGCCCCTGCTGCATCAGGTCGAGGAGCCGGCCGGGCGTCGCGACCACGATCTCGAGGCCGCGGTGGAGATGGTTCACCTGCCGGCCCTGTGGAACGCCCCCGAAGATCACGGTGTGGCGTATACGCAGGTGCCGGCCGTAGGTCCTGATGCTGTCGCCGATCTGCGCGGCCAGCTCTCGCGTCGGCGCGAGGATCAGCGCGCGGGGGTGGCCCTTGAACGTGCGCTGCTCGCTCTCGGTGAGGTACTGCAGCATCGGCAGCGTGAACGCCGCGGTCTTGCCGGTTCCGGTCTGCGCGCATCCGAGCAGGTCGCGTCCGTCGACGATGGGAGGGATGGCCTTCGTCTGGATCGGCGTCGGCCGGGTGTAGCCCTCCTCGGAGATCGCGCGTCGCAGCGGCTCGAAGAGATCCGTGAAGACCCCCTCGGGCGTCGAGGGCTCTCCGGGGAAGGACTGCCAGGGCAGGGGCTTGCGTGCCTGCTTCGGGGGACCGTCCTCGCCGAGAGGTCGGCGGCGCTCGTCGCCCGGGGGGCCGCGTCGCCCCTTCCGGTGCCCGTGGCCTTTTCGCGGCCCTTGGCCTTCTCGCGGCCCTTGGCCTTCTCGGGGCCCGTGGCCCTCTCGCGGCCCTTGGCCTTCTCGGGGCCCGTGGCCTTCTCGGGGCCCGTGGCCTTCTCGGGGCCCGTGGCCTTCTCGCGGCCCGTGGCCTTCTCGCGGCCCGTGGCCTTTTCGCGGCCCGTGGCCTTTTCGCGGCCCGTGGCCTTTTCGCGGCCCGTGGCCTTTT
>CAYMLL010000307.1:1918-4633 GCA_964390645.1 uncultured Planctomycetia bacterium
CGTTGCGGTGCCCGTCGCCGTTGCGGTGCCCGTCGCCGTTGCGGTGCCCGTCGCCGTTGCGGTGCCCGTCGCCTTTTCGCGGCCCGTGGCCGTTTCGCGGCCCGTCGTTCTTCGGCGGCCCACGCCGCTGCGGGGAGGCGTTATCGTCCCGAGGCCCGCGCCGCTGTTTCGGACTGGAGTCTCGAGGCCCCTTCGGAGCGAAGTCTGGAGAATTGTCGGGAGCGTCGTTCCGGCCGTGACCGTGGCGGCGCGTTCGTGGGGCGTGTTTCTGTCGTTGGGGCATCGGGTTCGTGGGGGCGCCGGATTCTCGGGGGCGCCGGTTTCTCTGAAGCGTCGGGTTTCCTGGGGCGCCCGGATCGTCGGGGCGCCGGCTTTCCTGGGGGCGCCGGTTGTCTCGGGGCGCCGGTTTTCTCGGGGGGCCGGTTTTCTCGGGGGGCCGGTTTCGCTGGTTTATCGGGGCCGCTGTCCGGCGAGCTTCGTTCCTCTGCCTGCCGGACGCGTCAAGGAGGAGAGAGGGCCGCGAGACTCGCGGCGAGCAGGGCCGTATAGAATGACGTCGCGCGCAGCTTTTGCCAGCATTCTCTGGAGGTTTCCGGCTGCGGGAGGCATTTCACTCCCGGTGTACGGGTTCCGTGAGCGAAACGAGGGCGGCTCCCCTGGCGGGACGGAGGAGGAGTCCCCACCCCTGCGGACCGCCGAGGACGTTGACGCGGCGCGCCGGTCGCGACGATACTCGGGGGCATGATCGAGCGCCCCCTGTCCGCCGTCCGCGGTGTCCTTGCCGTCGTCCTCGCCGGCTCCGCCGTGGCCGCGGCTCCCGGCGATGCGGGCCCCCGGTATCCGGTGGACGTCGTTCTCGACCCGCACGGCAAGTGGATCGCGACGGCGAACGAGGAGGCGGGAAGCGTGACGCTGATCGACCTCGCGAGCGGCGAGGTTCTCGAGGAGCGCCAGCTCCACGCCTCGGGGCGGCCGTCGAGCATCGCCGCCACCGTCGATGCGGCGGGTCGCGTGCTGCTGGCGGTCAGCGAGCGGTTCGTGCACCGCGTGACCTTCCTGCGCTGCGAGCCGGACGGCGCGGAGGGCGAGCGGCTCGCGGTGCTCCGCCACGCTCCCACGGAGCGGCTGCCGGCCGCGCTGCGCTTCACGCCGGGGGGCGTTCGCCTGCTCGTCGCCTGTCCGATCGACGGCGTCGTGCTCGAGCTGGATCCGTCCACGGGCGCGACGACGCGCCGGATCGATGCGGTCGAGGGCGCCGCTACGCTCGAGCTCTTCGAGCGTGGGGGGCGACGGCTGCTCGTGGTCGGCGGACGCACGGAGGTGGTCGTCCTCGACCTCGACACCGCGAAGCCGGTGGCCCGTCGAGCGATCGTCTCGGACCTGGCGCTGAACGTCAGCGCGGTGGCGGTCACCGGCGATCGTCTCTTCGTCGTCCACCAGGTGAAGACGCCGGACAGCGAGGTCGAGGCGGAGGCGGTCAACTGGGGCCTGCTGATCGCCAACCGCATCACGGCGATGGAGCTGGCGTCGACGCAGCACGCCGCGCGTCCCGGTCTGGCGGCGGTCGAGCAGGACTGGGTCTTCCCGCTCGACAAGCGTCACCACGCCAACGGCGATCCGTCGTCGATGGCGGTCGTGCCGATCGTCGATCGTCCTCAGAAGGGCTTCGCGGTGCCGCAGGCGGACGAGGCCCGCAACCTCCTGCTCGTGACCGTGGCCGGCACGGGGCGGCTCCTCTTCGTCGACCTTCTCGAGATCTGGCCGGTTCCTCCCGAGCCGCTCTTCGCGCTCGATGCGCTCCCGGGGATTCACCTCGGCGGGCGGCCGGTGGCGGTGAAGGTCGACGCGAGCCATGAGAGGGCGTACGTGGTCTCCTACCTCGACGACGTCGTGCACGAGATCGACATCGCCCGGCGCGAGGTGCTGCGGTCGCTGCGGGTCGGGCCGGCGCCGCGGGAGGATGCGCGCCAGCTCGGGGCGCGGCTCTTCTTCGACTCGACGCTCTCCTTCGGGCACTGGTACAGCTGCAACAGCTGTCATCCCGACGGCGCCACGGAGGGCTACGCCTTCGACACGCTGGCGGACGGCGGCGGCCTCTCGAAGAAGGCGCCGAGCCTGCGCGGCACGCACGCGACCGGACCGTGGTCGTGGCGCGGCGGCTTCGAGTCGCTCCAGGAGCAGATCGCCGCCTCGCTCCACACGACCATGGCGCGGGAGGAGCCGCCCGGGAAGCACAGCGTCGAGCACCTCGCCGCGTACGTCGCGTCGCTCGAGCGACCCCGGCCGGGCCCGATGGGCGGCGAGGGCAGAGCCGCGGTGGCGCGTGGCGAGAAGGTCTTCGGGAAGGCCGACTGCGGGAGATGTCACCGCGGCGAGGCGCTGACGTCGAGGGGTGTCAAGGACGTCGGCGTCTTCGACGACTTCGACGACGTGCGCGAGTACAACCCGCCCTCGCTGCGAGGCGTGGGTGACGGCTTCCGCTATCTGCACGACGGTCGTGCGCGCACCCTGAGCGACATCTTCCGCAAGCACGACGAGGAGCGGCGGCACGGCAAGGGCGCCGGGCTGAGCGACGCGGAGCTCGCCGACCTGGTGGCGTTTCTGCGCTCGCTCTGAGCCGGGCTCGAAGCCGGCGGCGGAGCGTGCCCTTTGTCCCGGCGTCGTGGAGGGGCTTCCGCGTCGTCGGGGGGTGAGCGGGGAAGAGTCCACGCGAGC
>CAYMLL010000307.1:4643-5371 GCA_964390645.1 uncultured Planctomycetia bacterium
GGGGGGGGCGTTTTGCCGGGGGGGGGGGGGGGGGGGGCGGGGGGGGGGGGGGGGGCGGGGGAAACCCCCCCCCCCCCCCCCCGACGCCCCACGAGCTTCGAGATCTCGCGGCGGGATCGTTCCGGGCCTTCGTTCCCGTGTTGCCGTCGAGGAGGCCGGCTACCGCGACGATGGCTCGCCGTTCTTCTGGGCGGGCTTCTCAACGGGCTCGAGCACGACGGCCTCCGGCATCGCGTCGAGGCCGTGGTACGAGTGCTCGATGCGGTCCGGGTAGACGCGGACGATGCGGAACCCGGAGGGGTCCTTGCCGAGTGGCTTGCCGATCGGGCCGGTGACCACCATCTCGAGCCGGCCGTCCTTGCCTCCCGCGTTGCGGTGGTAGTGGCCGGAGAAGACCGCCTCGACGTCGTGCTTCTTCAGGAGGTCGAGCAGCCGCCGGCGTCGAACCTGCGGGATGTTGAAGTAGTTGTCCTTCTCGTCGGCCTGCGCGAGGAAGAGCGGATGGTGGCAGAAGACCAGCTTGTGCCTCGCCTTCGCCCTGGTGGCCTTCTTCAGGGACCTCTCGAGAAACGCCAGCTCCTTCTTCCACTCCTTCTCGACCTTCTCGGGGCGCTGGCAGATGCAGCTGTTGATGACGATCCCGTGCGTGCCCCGGTAACGAAAGACGTAGCGATCCGGTCCGAAGGTCTTGCGGTAGCTCTTCAGCGTCGCCGCCGTCGGCACGTTGC
>CAYMLL010000307.1:5381-8812 GCA_964390645.1 uncultured Planctomycetia bacterium
CGTCTTCGAGGTAGGGACCGTGCCGACGTCGTGATTGCCGGCGACCCAGTGCATCTTGTTGCGCCTGTCGAGCTTGCGCGTGATGCGCAGCAGCTCGGCGATCTGCTTGCGGTCGCCCGGCTTGTTGACGAGGTCGCCGCAGTTGACGACGAAGGCCGGCCGCAGGCGGTTGACCTCGGCGATCGCCTTCTCGTAGAGCTCGGTCTCCCTGGCGAACCCCTTGTCGCCCGTGAACATGCCGAACTGCGCGTCGGCCATCTGCACGAAGAAGAACGGCTCCGGGGCGTGCGCGGTGAGCGCCAGGCGCACGAGGCCGTCGGCCTGCGCGCCGGCGACGCCCGGGAACGCGAGGAGGAGGACGAGGGCGAGGTAGAGTGCGCGTGGTCGAGTCATCGGATGGTACGCTCCGCGTTGAGCCGGTGGAGACGATCGGGGGATGATCGGCGTGAGCCGACATTCTATCCCACTCGACCACTTGATGAGCCGTCCTGTCCGGGGGCAAGATGCCGGCCCCGTCCTGACCACCGGAGCCCTCGATTCATGAACCCCGATTCATGAGCCCCGATTCATGAGCCTCGACCTGTCCCTCTCCGTGCGCATCGCCGAGTCGTTCACGTCGAAGCACGAGACTACGATGAGCTTCGACGAGATCCTCGAGGTCGCCGTGTCGCTCGGCTACCCGGCGATCTGCATGCGGGCGTCGCAGGCCGGCATCGAGAGCTCGCCGGACGTGATCCGGCAGATGCGCGCGAAGGTCGACGCCGCCGGTCTGCGCGTGTCGATGGTGACGGGAGACCTCGCCGTGCCACGCAACGACGAGCACGGCCCGCAGGGGCTGCGTGATATCACGCCGTACCTCGACCTCGCCGAGGCCTTCGGCGCCGACCTCATCCGGATCTGCATGAAGGTCGACGACGACATCGAGCCGGCGCGGCGCGCGTCGGACATGGCGGCCGGGCGCGGCATCCGTCTCGCCCACCAGTCGCACTGCGCGAGCCTCTTCGAGACGGTCGAGGGCAGCGTGCGTGTTCTCGAGGCGGTCGACCGCCCGAACTTCGGCATCATCTACGAGCCCGCCAACTGGCTGCTCAGCGGCGAGGACTACGGCGCGGCCGCGATCCGCCGCGTGGCGCCGTGGATCTTCAACGTCTACGTGCAGAACCACCGCCTCGCTCCCGACGGCGAGGGCACCGTCGAGTGCTGGCGGCGACCCGGCGTGCGCTTCGACCACATCGGTCTCTGGGAGCCCGGTGGCGTCGACAGCGAGGAGGTCTTCGGGACGCTGCGGGAGGTCGGCTACCAGGGACACGTGACGGTCCACCAGGCCTTCGCCGGGGTGATGTCGCCGCGGGACGCGGCGAGGCGGTCGCGAGACTACCTCGCGCCGCTGCTCGGCTGATCGTCGCCGTCGACGGGTCGCTGTCCCCAGGGCATCGGCATGGTGGGGGCGCGTCGGTGTCGGTCGCGCCGCCGGTCCTTCGGTCGCGGGTGGAACACGTCGATGAAGCGCACCAGCTGACGGACCGCCTCCTCGTAGGCCTCCTTGCCCTTCTCCTCGGTGGCCAGCTCCGCGTCGCCGAGGACGCCGCTCTCGGAGTAGCTGCTCGTCCACGAGATCACCGTCGCCGGTCCCGCGGCGAGAAGGTCGACCCACAGGAAGTCGCTGTCCTCGTCGTTGAACGAGATCGTGCCGCTCTCGATCCGGTCCTTGCGCACGTTGTCGCCGTCGAGGTGGAGGTACATCGACGTCTCGAGCTCGCAGGCGTGCGCGCAGCCTCCGGGGAACTTGCTCTGGCGCCAGCGCGGCAGGAACTCCTTGTCGACCGTCAGCAGGTTCCACCACGCGACGCAGAGGCACTCCGCGTCGGTCTCGAGGTTCGTGCGCCGCGCGACGAGGTCGAGGTTGGGCATGTTCGAGCCGTGACCGTTGAGCAGGATGATCTTCTTGAAGCCGTGGTAGGCGAGCGACTTGGTGATGTCGAGCACGTGGTGCATGAAGTGCTCGAAGTCGTTGTTGATCGTCCCGGGGAAGTCCATCACGTGGCCGGTGTAGCCGTAGTTCACCGTCGGCAGGACGAGGATCTTCTCCGGCCGCTCGCGGCCCGCTCCGAGAGCGACCTCGGTGGCGCAGAGGATGTCGACATCGAGGGGCAGGTGGGGACCGTGCTGCTCGACGGCGGCGCAGGGCACGATGCAGACCTGTCCGAGGTCGACCGCGTCCTCGATCTCCGGCCACGTCAGCTTCTCGTAGCGGTGCTCCGTCCTCGCTCGATCGGTCATCGTCTTCCTCCGTCCGGGGTTCTCACCACAGCACTGCGAACACAAGGTATGCCGCGACGAGCAGCAGCGCCACGGCGAAGATCTGCGGCCGCAGGAGCTTCGGGATGTCGCCTGCGAAGGGATGCTCCCTCGCCGGGATGCTGTCGTCGCGACTGCGGGCGAGCCAGCCGTCGTCGTCGCCGCGCAGGACGAGGCGGCCGTCGTCGCGACCTCGCAGGCACGTCGTCACCGCGATCGCCGCTGCCGTGATGGCCACCGACCAGAGGTAGGCCGGCCAGTTCCCGGTCAGCCAGTCGGGCAGCGACTCGAAGGCGACCTGCTCGCGACCGAGCAACGCCACCAGGCCGTAGCCGCCGCCGACGATCAGACCGACGAGCCCGCCGTGGCGGTGGGCGCGGGTGAAGATCCCGGCGAGGTAGATCGTGAACAGCGGCGTGACGAAGACCGGGATCAGGGTGAGGAAGGCCTCCAGCATCGTGTCCTTCGACATGACGAACGGCAGGTAGGCGAATCCGAGCGCCAGGATCGCGACGGTCGCGACACGGCTCACGCGTACGTAGTGCGCATCGTCGCGATGGCGCACGAGGATGCGTGCGTAGACGTCGCGCGTGAAGACCGCGGAGAGCGCCGAGCCCATCGAGTCGAAGGTGCTGACGGCGGCCGCGAGGAGCCCGGCGACGACGAGGCCGCGCCAGCCGGCGCCGAGGTAGACGCTCGCCAGGTGCGGGTACATGTGGTCGGGAGGGTCGAAGTCCGGAAAGAGCGCGCGTCCGAAGAGGCCGAGGGCGCCGCAGGCGATCATGATCGGGATGCTCAGCGCGGTGCCGAAGAGAGCGGCGATCTGCGCGTCCCAGAGCGAGCGCGAGCCGAGCAGCCGCATCGTCTGCGTGTGGTTGACGGTCCAGTAGCCTCCGGCGACGACGATCCAGCCGAGGAGGATCACCAGCGCCGGGTCCTTGCCGCTCTTGCCGTGGTAGGTGCTGATGCGTGACAGGTCGCCGGTCCGCATGCCGCTCTCGACGTCGACCTCGTCGAGCTCGTGCAGGCGCTCCTCCATCCCGGACCAGCCGCCGGCGGCGTCCAGCACGCAGAAGAAGATCACGGCCGCGCCGGCGAACATGATCACGGCCTGCGCCGCGTCGGTGAAGACG
>CAYMLL010000308.1:0-8773 GCA_964390645.1 uncultured Planctomycetia bacterium
CTCCGTGGAGCCCGTGTCCTCCGTGGAGCCCGTGTCCTCCGTGGAGCCCGTGTCCCTGTCCGCCTCTTCTTCCGCCCGCTTCGCCGACACGCCTTGCGACGGACTCGAGGACAACTCGGCCATCGCCGCAGAGACCACAACACTGAGATGGCACGAGCGGCGAAGCCGTGGATAGGCGCGTCCCATGGAGCGCGGCTTCCAGCGCTTCATCGTCGGTCCGTCGTCGACGAACGCACGATGAACCACGAGACTGTCGGGCTCGACGCCGGCAGCTTGAGCAGCGTTCGCGACCGCCGACTGCACCACCTTACGAATCATCGGCGAAGCACGGCGGCCGGAGTGCTGCAGCTTCACGAGCGCCGTCTCGACCCGTTCGCCACGGATGAGGTCCATCACGAGGCGAGCCTTGCGAGCCGAGATGCGCGCGTATCGGTGACTCGCCTGATAGGTGGCGGTGGCTTCGTTCGCCATCGGATCAGCTTTTTCCCTTCTTGCCACCATGGCCGCGGAACACGCGACTCGGCGAAAACTCGCCGAGCTTGTGGCCCACCATGTTCTCGGTCACGTAGACCTTCTTGTAGTCCCGTCCGTTGTGGACGAGAAAGGTACGGCCGATGAAGTCCGGAACGATCGTGGAGGCACGCGCCCAGGTCTTGATGGGTGCGCCCTCTTCGCCCTGCCCGGCGATGACTTTGCCCAGGAGCTTGGCATCGACAAAGGGACCTTTCTTCGAAGATCTACTCATGACTCGATCTACTTCTTCTTGCGCCGACGCACGATGTGCTTGTTCGAGTGCTTGCGCGGCTTACGCGTCTTGCCGCCCTTGGAGAGCACCCCCGAAGGACCGCAGGGATGACGACCACCCGCGCGACGACCTTCCCCACCGCCCATCGGGTGGGACACCGGATTCATCGCCGAACCACGGACGGTCGGACGAATTCCTCGCCAGCGGTTGCGACCGGCCTTGCCGATCTTGACGTTCTGGTGGTCGAGGTTCCCGACCTGTCCGACCGTCGCCTTGCACGAAAGATGAACGCGACGGACCTCTCCAGAAGGCAGCAGCACATTCGCGTAGTTGCCCTCCTTCGCCTGAATCGTCGCCTGAACGCCGGCGGCGCGCACGAGTTTGCCGCCCTGACCGGGCCTCAGCTCGATGTTATGAATCGGGATGCCAGGGGGGATGCGCTCCAGCGTCAACGAATTGCCCGCAAGAGGCTCCGCCATGTCTCCGGAGACGATCTCCTGACCGACCGCGAGTTCCTTGGGCGCAAGGATGTAGCGCTTGTCTCCATCTCTGTAGACGATCAACGCAATCCGGCAGGTGCGGTTGGGATCGTACTCGATCGTCGAAACCTTGCCCGGAACCCCGATCTTGTCGCGACGAAAGTCGATCAACCGGTACTTTGGCTTGTGCCCCCCGCCACGGTGGCGACACGTGATCCGACCGAGGTTATTGCGACCGCCGGTCTTCTTGATCTTGACGACGAGAGACTTCTCCGGACGCACGCGCGTGATCTCCGCGAAGTCCGAGACACTCGCGAATCGACGTCCGTTGGTGGTTGGCTTGTAGAGTCGGATACCCATGGGGACCTTCTTCGGTCAATCAGCTCGCGATCACTCAGTAGACGTCGATCCGCTCGCCCGTTTTCACGGTGACGACTGCGCGACGCGTGTCCTTGCCGAAACCAACGCTGCGGCCCACCCGCTTACGCTTGCCGCGACGGTTCAGAATGTTCACCTTGACGACCGAGACGTCGAAGAGATCCTCGACCGCGTCCTTCACCTGGAGCTTGTTGGCGCCCGGCGCGACCTCGAACACGTACGCGTTCAACGACTCGATACCGTGCGTCGTCTTCTCGGTGAGGATCGGACGAATCAGCACCTTGCGATGCGAAAGATGGACCGACATCGTTTCAGGACTCCTCTGCGCCCGCGGCGGCGCTCTCATCCTCGTCGGCGGAACCTCCACCGTCATCCGCGACCTCACCGTCATCCGCGACCTCACCGTCATCCGCGACCCCACCGTCATCCGGAGCCCCGAGCGTTCCTCCCTCCGCCAGCTGCCGGAACGCGGCCGGAGTCAGCACGAGGACGTCCGCGCCAACGACGTCGGCGGTGTTGAAGTCGGAAACTCTTGATACCGAGACCCTGGACAGGTTCCGCGCCGAAAGGACGAGGTTCGAATCCAGGTCTGCCGTACCGATCAGCACCCGCGCCTCCGCGAGCCCGAGGGCTGCGAGCGCCTTCGCGAGCCGACCCGTACCGGGCGCATCGAGTTCCAGACCGTCGAGCACCAGGACCTCGCCATCACGGAACTTGAGAAAGAGCGACGAACGCAACGCGAGCCGACGCTGCTTCTTGTTGATGGAATAGGAGTAATCGCGTGGATGCGGCCCGAAGACCACCCCTCCACCACGCCACAGAGGTGACTTGCGGGTTCCCGCTCTCGCGTGACCGGTACCCTTCTGGCGCCAGGGCTTGTGACTGGTGGAGCCCCGCAGATCACCGCGCGTCCGGGTACTGTGCGTCCCCTGACGACGGTTCGCGGCGTGCATGACGACCGCCTCCTTGATCAGGCGGTAGCGCGCACGAGTGTCCATCTGCTCCGAAGAGATGGACAGTTCGCCCCTCTCCTCGCCGCCGGGGCCCTTGGACGGGACCCGAAATGTCGTGGCTTCTGCGGTATCGGCGCTCATGACGATGGCGGATTCCGTTACGACTTGAGACTTTCTTCGACGTAGAGATAGCCGCCGGTCGGCCCCGGCACGGCCCCCTTGACGAGGAGGAGATTGCGTGCCTCCTCCAGACGCACGACCTCGAGATTACGAATCTTGCGGTTCGCGTTGCCGTGATGGCCGGGCATCCGCTTGCCCTTCGGCACGCGCCCGGGATCCGTGTGCATTCCGGTGGAGCCGACCGTTCGAACGCTCTTGCCACCGTGAGAGTTGTCTCCGGTCTGAAAGCCGTAGCGTTTGACCGTTCCGGTGAAGCCTCGGCCCTTCGTCACTCCCCTGACATCGACCCTGGAGATGCCCTCGAAGACCTTCACCCCGAGAACATCGCCTGGCAGCACCCCGCGCCCGTCACCGTCACCATCACCATCACCACTGGCGACCTTCGATGCCTCCATGACGTCGTCCGGATCGACGTAGGGAACCTCGCGGACGAAACGCTTGGGGCTGACACCGATGGTGTCGAGATAGACCTTCTGCGGTTGCTTGGCGCGTTTCTTCTCGTCGAAGCCGACCTGCACCGAACTGTAGCCTTCGGTCTCGTCGCGCTTCACTTGCAGCACGGTGCAGGGCCCGACCTGCAGAACCGTAACCGGAACCCAGCGACCGTCGTCCTCGAAGACCTGGGTCATCCCCAGCTTCTTCCCGAGAAGCGCCTTGCGTCCCCTTCTGCTCACGGAGGCCATCGCGCTCACGCCTTCATCTTCAGGTTGACGCCCGCGGGCATGTTGATCTTCCGCAGATCTTCCATCGTCCGTGCGCTCGGCTCGAGAATGTCGATCAGCCGCTTGTGCGTGCGGATCTCGAACTGCTCGCGGGACTTCTTGTTGACGTGAGGCGAACGGTTGACCGTGTAGCGCTCGATACGAGTCGGCAACGGCACCGGTCCCGAGACCTTCGCGCCGGTGCGCTTCGCCGTCTCGACGATCTCCGTCGCGGCGCTGTCGAGCACCTCGTGGTCGTAGGCCTCCATACGGATACGGATCTTCATCGGTCTCCTGCCGTCCGTCGTCTCACCGGTCCCGCGCGTCCGCCATCAGCGACCCGCGCCGCGTACTCTCGCAGACTCCCAAGGTGCACCTCCCGCGAGCCGGAAGCACAAAAATCTCACGAACCAGAACTCACTAACATCGGAAGCCGAAACCCGGCCGGCCGGGGCACCGAGCAAACGATGCCCGGAATCCGCCCACCGAACGCTCCCGGCCCGAACGCCAGGGCCGCATCAATCCGGATTCCCGCGCCCCCACCAAAAGACGTAACCCCTGATAGCACAACAACTAACGCGAGGTCCGGGCGGAAGGCGAAAGTCGAGATTATAACGACGCCCGGGGGGCTGTCAACTGCCAATCCGTTGAAAACACCGATGGGGTCAGGGGTTGGGCGAATCGAGGGGAGCCAGACAGGGTGGAGGCGCGCGGGTGGAAGGAGATTTCAAACCCTGGGGGCAAGAGCCGGAAGCGACCGCTCAAATCCGGAATCTCGCGGCCACCTCCTCCGGAACCGGCGCGTACGACTGCGGCTCGAGGCTGATCGTGCCCCGCCCCTGGCTCAAGGATCGCAACTGACTCGAGTAGCCGAAAGCCTCCGCGAGCGGAACAAGGCCGCGGATGACACGGAGGCCCTGCGCCAGGTCGACGGCCTCGATCTGGGTGCGGCGCTGGTTGAGGTCGTTCGAGACTCCCCCGTAGTACTCCTCCGGCAACTGGATCTCGAAGCGCATCACAGGCTCGAGAACGACGCTACCGGCCCCCTCCAGCGCCTTTTCGAAGGCGGCAGCAGACGCCGCCGCGAAGGCCACCGGGGAGCTGTCGCCTTGCCTCACGCCACCGTCGACCGCTCGCGCCCGGATCTGCATCAGCGGAAGGCCAAAATCACCGCCGGACTCGACCGACGACCACAGGGACTCGGTGATCGCGGGATGGAACTCGAGCGGCACCCGGTCCTTGCGGATCTCGTTGACGACCTCCGGCTTCTGCAAACCCGTTGCGGGCTCAATCTCCACGACCACACGGGCGTACTGCGTTCGCTCGCCGAGCCGCCGGTCGAACACACCCTCACCGCGCGACCGGGATAGAATCGTCTGTCGGTACGCGACGCGAGGCTTGCCGACCGTCGCGTCGACCCGGAACTCCTGCTCGAGCCGGTTGCGAGCGATCTCGAGATGGAGCTCGCCCATTCCGGAGATCACCAGCTGACCGGTGTCCGCGTCCTCACGCCATGCGAAGGTCGGATCCTCACGAGCGAGCCGACCGAGACACTCGATCAGCTTGTCGCGATCCGCGATCGCTCTGGGCTCGATCGCCATGGCGACAACTCGCTCGGGGAAGACCGGCGGCTCGAGCGCAATCTGATGCGCAGGGTCCGATATCGTGTCGCCAGTGGAGGTCTGTCGAAGACCGACAACGGCAACGATGTTCCCGGCCTCGACGCGTTCGAGCTTCTCACGGCTGTCCGCGTGCATGAGGTAGAGCTTCGCCGCGCGCTCCTTCTTGCCAGTTCGAGAGTTGAAGACCTGTTTGCCCGCCTCGAGGACGCCGCTGTAGACACGCACGTAGACAAGATCGCCGTGCTGATCCGCGAAAGTCTTGAAAGCAAGCCCACAGAACGGCTCCTCGACAGTGAGACGACGAGCCTCCTCGCGAGGCTCCTTGCCCTTTCTTCCCAGGTGCGGATGCACTCCCTGGACGCTGACGAGATCCTGCGGGGCCGGCAGATACTGGCACACTGCATCCAGAAGCGGCTGGATCCCACGGTTGCGCAGCGCCGATCCCGCGAGGACCGGCGTCAGCCTGCCGGCGATTGTCCCGACACGGATGGCGGCTCGCAAACGGTCGACGTCGACATCCTCCCCGTCCAGGTACGCTTCCAGAAGCGAGTCGTCGAATTCCGTCGCCGCCTCGACGAGGACCTCTCTCCACGTCTCTACGAGTCCGCGAAGCTCCGGCGGAACCTCGCCGAGGACCACTTTCTCGCCGAGAGACTCCCGGTCGAACCGGACCGCCTTACGCTCGAGAAGGTCGACAACGCCGTCAAACCCCTTCTCGCTTCCGATCGGAATCTGCGTGGGAACGGCGTTCGAGCCCAGCTTGTCGCGAATCGCGTCGACCACACGAAAGAAGTCCGAGCCGACCCGGTCGAGCTTGTTGACGAACGCGATCCTCGGCACGCCGTAGCGATTCGCCTGACGCCAGACCGTTTCGGACTGAGCTTCCACCCCCCCGGTGCCGCAGAAGATCCCGATGGCGCCATCGAGCACGCGAAGCGAGCGCTCGACCTCCGACGTGAAGTCCACGTGACCCGGTGTGTCGATGATGTTCACGCGGTGGTCTTTCCACTCGATCGTGGTAGCTGCCGCAGTGATCGTGATACCCCGCTCCCGCTCCTCCTTCATCCAATCGAGGGTCGCCGTTCCTTCGTGCACCTCCCCGATACGATGCTCCTTGTGCGAGTAGAAAAGCATACGCTCGGAGACGGTGGTCTTGCCGGCATCGATGTGCGCGATGATGCCGATGTTCCGGATGTCACGGATCTCGCCGACGTTGCGAGAGGGTTGCCTTGCCATGTTTCAGGTCCGAGTCCCAACGAAGAAAGGCCGGAAAGGCCGCCCTGTCGGCAGCGCTCCCGGCCCTCTGTATCGTTCGAATCGTTGAAAAAAAGCGTTCTTGTCGCCTACCTCACCATGCGAAGTGGGCAAAGAGCTTGTTGGCCTCAGCCATCTTGTGAGTGTTGTCCCGCCACTGGATGGAGGAACCCTGGTTGAGGAAGGCATCGTGCAACTCGTCAGCGAGGCACTGAGCCATCGGTTTGCCCTTGCGACCACGCGAGTTCCCGATGATGACACGGATGGCCAACGTTTGCTGGCGCTTGCGAGAAATCTCCATCGGCACCTGGTAGGTCGCGCCGCCGACACGCTTGGAGCGTACCTCCAGGTTGGGCTTCACGTTGTTGACCGCCCCCAGGAACACGTCAAGCGGCTCCTTGTCCTTGACGCGCCTCGCGGCGATGTCGATGGCATCGTACACGATCTGCTGAGCAGTCGTCTTCTTGCCGTCGAGCATCACCTTGTTGATGACCTTCGAGACCACCAGATTGTTGTACTTGGGGTCGGCCTTCAGGAAGCGCTCGGTCGACTTGAACTTAAACTTGGTCTTCTCGACCTTCTTCTTGCGTCGCGGTCTGCGCATCGATCTGAGCCCTAGCCCTTCTTCGCTCCGTACTTCGAACGACTGCCCCGCCGACCGTCGACACCGAGAGTATCGAGAGTGCCACGGACGATGTGGTAGCGGACGCCAGGGAGGTCACGCACGCGACCTCCTCGCACGAGCACGATGTTGTGCTCCTGCAGGTTGTGCCCGACACCGGGAATGTACGCCGTGATCTCCTTGCCGTTGGTCAAACGGACCCGGGCGATCTTCCGCAGGGCCGAGTTCGGCTTCTTCGGTGTCTGAGTCTTCACCTGCAAGCAGACACCACGCCGCTGAGGACAGGCCTCCAGAACGGGCGACTTGCTCTTACGCTTGGCCTTCTTGCGGCCCTTGCGGACCAGTTGGTTAATCGTCGGCATCGATGTTTATCGGTCGTTGAGGTCCGGACTCGAAACTGAAACTCGTTCAAAAAAAGACGGGAGCACGCGGGGCGAGAACCCGAAGTGCCATCAGCTGACACTCGGCGGAGGCGGTGACTCCTCCTCCGAAGCAACGAGCCCGGGAATAGCCTCCTGGCCGTTCTCAGGACGGTCCTGGACGACGGGCTTTCTGCGTATCGGTTCGCCGAGCTTCTTCACGCCCTGCTGCAAGTAGGCCTTGAAGCCGGTCCCGGCAGGGACGAGATGCCCCAGGATCACGTTCTCCTTGAGGCCGACAAGGGGGTCGGTTTTACCTGCGAGCGCGGCCTCGGTCAACACCTTGGTGGTCTCCTGGAAGCTCGCCGCCGAGATAAAGCTGTCCGAATGGAGGGAAGCCTTGGTGATTCCGAGCAGCAGGGGCTCCGCGGTTGCCGGCTTCATCCCCTTCTTGATGGTCTCGTTGTTGATCGCCTTGAAGCGGAACTTGTCGATGACGGTTCCCGGCAGAAGATCGGTGTTACCGGACTCGTTCACCTCGACGCAGCGCAGCATCTGGGCGATAACGATCTCGACGTGCTTATCGTCGATCGTCACGTTCTGCGAGCGGTAGACATTCTGCACCTCGCGGAGAAGGTACTGCTGAACGGCCTCCTCGCCGCTGATGCGCAGGATGTCCTTGGGCACGAGCGGGCCGTCGACAAGCGGCTGCCCCGCCTTGACGGAATCCCCAGCGTGCACGCGGAAGTGCTTGCCGTGCGGGATCACGTGCTCGACTTCCATACCGGACTCGTTCTTGACGAGAATCGTCGCCTTGCCGCGCTTCTTCTCTCCGAGCTGGACGACACCGTCGACCTCCGCGATCACCGAGGGGTTCTTCGGACGTCGCACCTCGAAGATCTCGGTGACTCGCGGCAAACCGCCGGTGATGTCCTGGACTCCGGACACCTCGCGAGGCGTCTTCGCCAGCAACGTACCGGCAGACATCTTCTGCCCCAGCTCGACCTCGATGTACGCCTTCTCGGGAATCGGGTACATCGCGAGCCGATCACCACCCTCATCCTTGATGATGATCTGCGGGTGCAGTTCGCCCTTGTGCTCGAGGATTTGTCGGCGGAACGTCTTGGACTTCTGGTCCTGCTCCACCTTCATGGTCACGCCTTCGATGATGTCGTCATATTCGACCACCCCCGCCACCTCGGCGAGAATCGGGATCATGTGAGGCTCCCACGTGAGGATCTCGGCGCCCGGTTTGACCTCTGCGTCCTCCGCAATATGCAGAACCGCACCTGCTGGCACGACGTGACGCTCGAGCTCACGTCCCTTGTCGTCCAGGATCACCACCTCACCGTTGCGATTGAGCACCACCTGCTGGTTCTGCGGATTGGTGACGACCTTGAGGTTGCTGTACTTGAGAACGCCGGTGTACTTGCTCGTGTACGACGACTCCTCGACCGCCTTCGACGCCACTCCCCCGATG
>CAYMLL010000309.1:0-2706 GCA_964390645.1 uncultured Planctomycetia bacterium
CCGCGGCGACAGCGCCGCGGCGAGCGCCGGCCCCGAGGACACCACCGCGCCGTCGGCTCCGGGCGGTCGCGGGGCCGCCGCCGGTGACAGCTTCATCGACCTCGACTGGGCCGACAGCGGCGAGGCCGACCTCGCCGGCTACCGCGTCTACCGGTCCACGTCGGTCGGCGGTCCCTACACGGAGCTCAACACGACGCTGCTGACCGTGAGCGGCTACACCGACCCCGGTCTGGTCAACGGCGTCACGTACTTCTACATCGTCACGGCCTCCGACATCGCCGGCAACGAGAGCCTCGACAGCGAGGGAGCTTCGGCTACGCCGCTCGACACGACGGCGCCCGCCGCGCCCGTCGGTCTCGTCGCGAGCGCCGGCGACGCGAGCGTCGAGCTGGACTGGGCCGACTCCCCCGAGGCGGATCTCGCGGGCTACATGGTCTACGGTGCGACCGTGTCGGGAGGTCCGTACGATCTCCTCGACGGGGCGCTGCTCTCGACGTCGAGCTTCCTCGACGACCTGGTCACGAACGGCACGGCCTACTTCTACGTCGTCACGGCCGTCGACCTCGCCGGCAACGAGAGCGTCGACAGCAGCGAGGCGACGGCGACGCCGCTGGCGCCGGTCGTCGGTGACGCCTGGATCAACGAGCTCCATTACGACAACAGCGGCGCCGATGACGACGAGGGCGTCGAGATCGCCGGCAGCGCCGGCCTCGACCTGTCGGGCTGGTCGCTGGCGCTCTACAACGGCAACGGGGGCGCCGTCTACGGCACCGTCGCACTCGGCGGCGTGCTGCCCGAGCAGGGAGAGGGGCTCGGAACGCTGTGGTTCGCGGTCGCCGGCCTGCAGAACGGCAGCCCCGACGGCCTGGCGCTCATCGACCCGGCGGGGAGCGTCGTCGAGCTCTCGAGCTACGAGGGCACCTTGGCCGCGGTCGGCGGTCCCGCCGGCGGGCTGCTCTCCGTCGACATCGGGGTCAGCGAGGACGGCGCCACCGCGCTCGGCTCGTCGCTGCAGCTGGCCGGCTCCGGAACGGCGCGCGGCGCCTTTGCGTGGGAGGCTCCCGCCGCGGCGACACCGGGCCTGCCGAATCGCAACCAGCTCTTCGGGACCGCGGACACGACGCCGCCGGCGGCGCCCGGGGGGCTCATCGCCACCGCCGGGGACGGTGTCGTCCTCCTCGACTGGGCCGACAGCGCCGAGCCGGATCTCGCCGGCTACAACGTCTACGGTGGTACGGTCGCGGGCGGGCCCCATGCGCTGTTGAACGGCGTGACGTTGACGGTCAGCGGCTTCGAGGACCTCGACGTGATCAACGGCGTCGACCACCACTACGTCGTCACCGCGCTCGACACGTCGGGGAACGAGAGCGCCGTCAGCCTCGAGGTCTCCGCGACGCCGGACGTGGCGCCGGCGGGGCTGCGCCTCGAGGCGGGCGTCGTAGTCGCGGTGGGGGGAGCGGCGGTGACGGTGCCGCTTGCGAACGTCTACGACAGCGCGGTCGTCGTCACCTCCGTGAGCTACGCGAAGAACACGGCTCCGGTCGTCACGCGGGTGAGCAACGTCACATCGACGTCCTTCGACGTGCGGCTGCAGAATCCCGGAGATCTCGCCGTGGTCGTCGCGGAGAGCGTGCACTACCTGGTCGTCGAGGCGGGCGCGTGGACCTTGCCGGACGGCCGCGCCATCGAGGCGCAGGTCGTCGACAGCAAGGTGACCGACGAGAACAGCTCGTGGGCGGGGCAGGCGCGGAGCTACCTGTCGAGCTACACGACGCCGGTGGTCCTCGGTCAGGTGATGACGGAGAAGAGCCTCGAGTGGTCGACGTTCTGGTGCGCCGGCGGATCTCGCACGGCGCCGCCGAGCGCCTCGAGCCTGGTGGCGGGCAAGACGGTCTGCGAGGATCCGCTGGTGGCGCGTGCCGACGAGATGCTCGGCCTCATCGTCATCGAGGCGGGGACGGGGGTCCTCGCCGGCAGCCAGTACAACGTCGCGCTCGGCAACGACACGGTGCGCGACGTGACGCGGTCGCCTCCCTACGAGTACGCCCTGAGTCCCGCCTTCGCGACGACGCCGACGGTGGCGCTGGTGACACAGGCGGCGATGGACGGCGGCAACGGCAGCTGGGCCTACCTCCACGGCGGCGCGCCGCTGACACCGACCACGCTGCGACTGGCGATCGACGAGGACCAGGTCAACGACACTGAACGCCGGCACACGACGGAGCAGGTGGGCTACATCGTCCTGCAGCACCCGATCGTCTACGCGCAGTAGCCGTCGGCGTCGATCGAAGGCCGCGGGCGCCGGCCCTTCCCTCACTCCACCGGGTACGAGTACAGTCGGTGGCTTCGCAGCGTGAAACGCTGTCGCACGTTCCGTCCCCTGGCCGCCGCGATGGTGCCTTTCTCCCACTTCACGACCCCGTGCAGCAGGTCGCCCTTCAGCGGCTCGAGGCCCCGAACCCGGGGACCCGTCAGGTACCAGAGCTTGAAGCGCCGGGCGCCCTCGTCCCGGTACGCCGTGCCGTAGACCTGACAGCCGCGTTCCACCGCGTCCAGGCGCTCGATCCCGGCGTCGTCCAGGAAGAGCTGACGCCGGCCTATCGGCACCTCGAAGGTGGTCGTGGCGCCTGGCTCCGCCGGCCGGGGCGCCCGCGGCGCCCCCCGCGGGGGGGGGGCGCCCCCCGGCCGCCCCCCGGGGGGGGGGGG
>CAYMLL010000309.1:2716-8689 GCA_964390645.1 uncultured Planctomycetia bacterium
CCCCGCAAGCGCTCACGCCGCCATAGCGCCCCCGCGAGGGGGGGGGGGGCGCCGGGCCCCGCGGGCGGGGGCGCCGGCGGCGACAGCAGGAGGGCGAAGGCGACCGCGGGCAGCAGCGCGGTGGAGGGGGCGAGCTTCATGGCGCCTCTCGCCTCTTGCTCCGGGGGGCGTACCGATGCGTCGTGGCGCGAGACCGCTTCAGCGGGCCGCCGGCTCCTTGTGGAAGCGGCCGTCCTTGAGGACGGCGAGCAGCCTGTCGGTATCGAGCAGTACCCTGGGGTCCGCCAGCGGATCTCCATCGACGAGCAGAAGGTCTGCGAGGAAGCCGTCGCGAACCTGCCCGAGCTCGTCGGGCAGGCCCATCGCCGCGCCGCCGTGCTTCGTCATGGTCAGCAGCGCCTCCATCGGCGTGAACTCGCAGTGGCGTACGAAGTGGTCGATGTCGCGCGCGTTCTGGCCGTGCGGAGTCACGAAGAACCCGTAGTCGCCGCCGCCGAGGATCCTGACGCCCCGTGCCCTGAGCTCCCGTATCACGCGCACGGCGCCCTCGAGCTCCTCGCGAAAGCCCATCGCCAGGACCTCCTCCTCGGTGAACCACTCCGAGCCCTCGTGGGCGGCGATCGCCGTGAAGCCGAGGTTGGGGCTGATGAAGACGCGGTCGCGGTGCGCCTCGAGCAGGTCCAGGGCCTCCTCGTCGGCGAAGTTGGCGTGGTAGATCATGTTGACGCCGTGGCGCACGCAGCGCTTGACGGCCTCGGCGCTGCGGGCGTGGGCGCTCAGCCGTTTGCCGTGCGCGTGGGCGACCTCGGCGGCCGCTGCGACCTCCGCCTCGCTCATCACGGTGGTCTGCGAGCCGGCATGGGGGACGAAGCTGTCGCCGGAGACGACGAGCTTGATGGTGTCGACGCCCTCGCGGATGAGCTCGCGGGTGACGCGACGGTACTCCTCGGGGCCGTCGACGACGAGGGCCATCGACTCGACGTGCGGTCTGTGCAGCGTGCGCAGGTCTCCGAGTCCGCCGGTCACGGTGAGCCACGGGGTGGCCGCCAGGAGCCTTGGTCCCGGTATCTCGCCCGCCTCGATGGCGTTGCGGATGACGACGTCGAGGCGCGGCTTGGCCGCGGCAGCGCTGATGCAGCTCGTGATGCCGTGGTCGAGATAGAGGCGAGCGTTGCGCATCGTCAGGAGCGTGTGCTCCTCCGGCGGGATGGCCCCGAGGTCCGCGAGATCCTCGACGTTGTCGATGCTCAGATGTGCGTGCGACTCGATGAGGCCCGGCATCAGCGTGGCCCCGCCGCCCTCGACGATTCGCGCGCCGTCGCGCGGCAGCGAGCCGGGCTCGCGCCCGACCGCCGCGATGCGCTCGCCCTCGACGCGCACGTCGCCACGGAAGGGGTCGTCTCCGGTGCCGTCGAGCACCTCGCAGTCGGTGAACAGGATCGCGGTCATGTCGATTTCCGGTGGCGGGGGGCGGTGTCGGGTTGTCGGGTTGTCGGGGCGGGTCCGACTCCGTGTCGTGGGGCCGGCGGCGTCTGTCCGACGAGTTCTCGAGGTCGGGTTGTCGCCACCGGCGAACGCTGCCGTCGGAAGGACCCCACGCGAGTTCCACGATACCCGAACAGGCGCCAGAACTCACGGCGCCAGCGCTCTCCCACCCTGTCGTCGTGGTCCCCCGAAGTCAACATCCCCGACCGTGGCCGACACGGAGAAACTTGTTTCTGGACTCCACTTTTCCTGCGGGAAAGCGTATATTGCCAGCCCGAACACGGGTTGTCGTAACGGTGTGGCATTTAGAACGTGGCCCACTGGAACGGACCCCACCGGATCACTCTACTGCCGCGAGGGTCGAGCACGGTCAGCTTCTGGCCATGTGTCGGCGTCCAAGACTCCTCTACCCGGGGAGCCCTCGTTGCGCTTGATTGCAGGAGGACTCCCATGCAGAAGCCCTGTGCCGTTACTCTGATGATCGCGTTTCTTCTGGCCGCCTCGTCCGTGCGAGCCGGCGAGTCCGTGCCGTTCCGTCGGGGCGACGGAAACGGTGACGGTGTGATGAATCTCGCCGACTCCCTCCACACCCTTTTCTTCCTCTTCGAAGGGAGGACCTCGTCCTGCGAGAAGGCCCTGGACTCCAACGACGACGGCCGGGTCGACATCGGCGATGCGTCTCACGGGCTCTTTCAGCTCTTCAGCGGTGGTCCGCGGCCGCCGGCTCCCTCCCTGGGCTGCGGCACTGATCCGACCCCCGACGTGCTCGGCTGCGCCGAGTTCCCCGTCTGCGCCTCCGGCGCCGCGACGGACAAGAAGGCCGGCTCCGGCAAGAGGGGCGGCTCCGTCAGGAGGGGTGGCCGCTACCGCTGGAGCTACGCCTACGGTGAGGGTCGCACCTCGCTGGTCGAGGACGCCGAGCGCTGCGCGGCGATGATCGACCCCGCCCGCAAGAGCGGCCGCGTGGACCTCGACGCGGCGCTGGCGAAGGTCGGCGGCTTCGAGCCTCTGCGGGACACCGATCTGCAGGAGTACCCCGGTCTGTGGTTCCCCCGATTCCGCAAGGATGTCTCCGAGGAGGAGCACCTCGCCCTCGTCGAGAAGCTTCACGGGATGCCGGGCGTCCGCTTCGCCGCGCCGGTGCTCCTGTACCGCAAGGCGGTCGCGATACCGCGTCCGGAGATCATCGTCAGTGTCGACGCGGACGCGCAGGAGGAGGACATCGAGGCCTTGCTGGCGCAGCCGGACCTGCGCCTCATCCGCGAATTCTCGTCCATCGAGCCCACGTTTCATCTGGCCTTCGACGGCTCCCCCGCGCAGTGCTTCGTGCGCTGCGACGAGCTCAACGAGCTCGAGGCGGTCTTCGTGGCCGAGCCGAACATGATCTGGGATCTGCCGGAGATGGCGGCGCCCAACGATCCGCTCTACTCGGATCAGTGGGGCCTCAACAACACCGGGCAGACTGGGGGCACGTCGGGCGCCGACATGCGGGCCCAGTCGGCGTGGGACACGACGACCGGCTCCGCCAGCGTCATCATCGCGATCTGTGACGAGGGCACCGACGTCGACCACCCCGATCTCGCGGCGAACATGGTGACCGGGTACGACGCGGTGACGGCGGACCCGAATCCTCCCGCCGTTCCGGGCGACGCCGGCGGCAACGACGCGCACGGTACCGCCTGTGCGGGGATCGCTGCGGCCGTCGGCAACAATGGCATCGGCATCGCCGGCATCAACTGGAACGCCAAGATCATGCCGGTGCGCCTCGGCTTCGGGAACTTCTGGACCTCGACCAACTGGATCATCGATGCGATCACCTGGGCGACCGCCAACGGCGCAGACGTCCAGAGCCACTCCTGGGGCGGCGGCGCTGCGAGCCAGGCGATTGAGGACGCGTTCACAGCCGCCATCACGACCGGGCGTGACGGTCTTGGCTCGCCCTGCTTCGCCGCCTCGGGAAACGGCAACTCGGCGGTGAGCTATCCGGCCCGGTACGACTTGACCATCGCCGTCGGCGCGACGAGCCCGTGCGATGAGCGCAAGAGCCCGTCGAGCTGTGACGGCGAGACCTGGTGGGGCAGCAACTTCGGGCCTCAGCTCGATCTTGTCGCTCCCGGTCCGCTGACGACGACGACCGACATCGGCGGCGCCGCCGGCTACTCCAGCACCGACTACACCGACAACTTCAACGGCACATCCTCGGCGACGCCCCACGCGGCCGGCGCCGGGGCGCTGCTGCTGTCGCTGCAGCCGTCCTACACCGCCGCGCAGGTCCAGCAGCTCCTGGAGGACACCGCCGACGACCAGGTCGGAATCGCCTCCGAGGACACGCCCGGCCACGACAACTACATGGGCTGGGGACGCATCAACCTCGCCCAGATGGTGGCGGTGGCCGGCGGCGTCGCCGTGAGTCCGCCGACGGGTCTGACCTGCGTCGAGAACGCCGGCTCGGTGGACCTCTCCTGGACCAACGGCGAGAGCTACACCAGCGTCACCGTCAAGCGCGGTGGCAGCACCATCGCGACTCTCGCGGGCACCGCGACGAGCTACAGCGATGCCTCGGCGGGAGTCGGCAGCGTCTCGTACGCGGTCAACGGATCCACCGCGGACGGCAGCAGCCCGTCGGCCGGCTGCAGCCTTTTCCTCACCGGCGGCGCGACGGACCTCGTCTTCGCTTCCTCGGCAGCGGCCGGTGCGGTCAACGGCGGCCAGGCCATCGTCGACGCCCTGACGGCCAACGGTCGCTCCCCCCTGCTCGTCTCCTCGCTCGATGCGGTGCCCAGCCTGGATGCCTTCGAGGCGATCTGGGTCAACCTGGGGATCTACAACAGCAACCACACCCTCACCTCCGCGGAGGGATCGACCCTCGACGCCTACCTCACCAACGGCGTCGGCGGCAGCTTCCTCTACTTGGAGGGCGGTGACACCTGGGCCTACGACGCGGCGACCGCGGTGCACGCCCGCTTCGGGATCTCGGGCACCTCTGACGGGACCGGCGACCTCTCGACGGTCACGGGAGTCGCCGGCACCGGCTGTGATCTTTCCAGCCGCTCCTGGTCCCACACGGGCGAGAACGCCTGGATCGATCACCTCGCCGCCACGGGCACGGGGGTCGCCACGCTGACCAACTCCGCGCAGGGCTACAACGTCGGCGTCTTCAACGACGCCGGCACCTACCGCACCTTCGGGACCTCCTTCGAGATCGGCGGCCTCGCCGACGGGGCCTCGACGAAGGCGGACCTCGTCGGGGCGATTCTCAACTGCTTCTCCGGAGGGCCGCCGCCGCCGCCGCCCTCGCCGCCGAGCGCCAGCTTCACGACGTCGGTGCCGAGCGGCTTCATCCCCTTGACGGTGACCTTCACCGACACCTCCACGGGCAGTCCGACCAGCTGGTTGTGGAACTTCGGCGACGGCGACACGTCGACCTCGCAGAACCCGACGCACGTCTACACGACGGCGGGCACCTACATGGTGAGTCTGACAGTGGCGAACTCCGGCGGCAGCGACACGGAGACCTGCAGCGACTGTATCGAAGCGAGCACGCCGCCCGTGCCGGTGGCCGGCTTCACGTCGGCGCCGACCAGCGGCGACTATCCGCTGACGGTGTCCTTCACCGACACGACGAGCGGCGTCGTCGACATCCGCTCGTGGAGCTTCGGCGACGGTGGCACATCGACGTCGCAGAACCCGACGCACGTCTACACGGCGGCGGGCAGCTACACGGTGACGCTGACGGCGACCAACGTCGGGGGCAGCGACACGGCGACGTGCACGGACTGCATCACCGTCACCACGCCACCGCCGGCGCCGGTCATCCTCGCCTGCAACAATCGCGAGGCCGTCGCCGGAGCGTCGATCTCCCCGACGGGCATCGAGACCCGCGTGATCAGCGGCTCGGTGGCCGGCACCACGGCCGTCAGCCACGCCTTCGAGGTCTGCGAGGCGGGCAACAACTTCCTCTTCAGCTTCTGCGACCCGGCGTCCACGGTGGACTACGACCCCTGGATTTGCGTGCTCGATGACACCGGCGCCGTGCTCGGCTCCAACGACGACACCTGTGGCCTGTCGTCCGAGGTCTCCGTGTCCCTCTCGCCGGGCAACTACCATGTCGTCGTCTCGGGCTACAGCAACTCGGCGGGCAGCTACACGCTCGCCTACTCCGCCGACGTCAACAACTGCGACACGCCGCCACCGGCGACTCCGACAGCGGACTTCACGGCGACGCCGACGAGTGGCGAGACGCCGCTCGCGGTATCGTTCACCGACGCGTCGACCGGCGACATCACCTCCTATTCGTGGGACTTCGGCGACGGCGGCTCGTCGACGTTGCAGGACCCCTCGCACACCTACACGACGGCCGGCAACTACACGGTGTCGCTGACGGTGACTGGCCCCGGCGGCAGCGACACGGCGACGTGCTCCGGCTGCATCACGGTGACCGATCCCGTGCCCGCTCCGACGGCCGGCTTCACGCTGTCGCCGGCGGCA
>CAYMLL010000310.1:0-8682 GCA_964390645.1 uncultured Planctomycetia bacterium
GCGATGTCAACCGGGCTGGGGGGTGCTGGGGGGCGGCCGGCGCTCCGGTATCCCCGCTGGTGGGGAGACGCGAGGGGAGTCGTCCGGGAGCTCCCCGCCGGCTCCGGACGGCCGCGGAGCGGGTTGACCCGCGACTCCGTCCTCGAGGTTCAACAGCAGGATGATGGGCACCCGTACGTCTCCGGCGGTTCATGTACCCCAATCGGTCGCGTTCCGGGACCACCCGACTTCCGGGGCGGGTCCGGCCTGGACCATCATCGCCGGCGTGGAGCCTCCGCGGAGTCGCGACGAGTGGCAGCCGGTCCAGCGGCCCGTCGCGAGATTCAGCTCCGTCTCCCTGATGGGTGTTCCTCTGCCGCTCGTCTCGCTGCTTCCTTGCGTCGTTTCGCGCCCCCGGCGGATCTGGTCTTCGCGCCGCTGCCTCGGCGGCGGCTCCTGGGTTCGGGGTGCGTCGCCAGGATGGCGGCGAGCCGTTTTACGAGCCGAGGGCGCTCGCTGGCGAGGTTCCTGGTCTCGACGGGATCCTCGATGTAGTCGTAGAGCTCGTACTCGGCGCCGTCCGCCGCGTCGTCCCAGCGCTTCCACTCGACCAGACGGTAGCGTTTCGTGCGGATCGCCCGACCGAGGCGATTGCCGCCTCGAGGGAAGCAGTGGTACGCGTGGTCGCGAACCGTGCGTCCGGGGTTTCTGAGGATCGGCACCAGGCTCTTGCCGTCGATCGGCTGCGGCCCGGTCGGCTCCGGAAGACCGGCGAGCTCCGCCACCGTCGGGTAGATGTCGACGGTCTCCACGAGCGCCGACGAGCTCGTGCCGGGGATCCCGACGGCCGGCGCGACGATGATGATCGGGATGCGGTTCGCCTGCTCGTAGTTGGTGTGCTTCGTCCATGCGCCCAGGTCGCCGAGATGATAGCCATGGTCGCCCCACAGCACGACGATCGTGCTCTTCGCGAGCTCGAGGCGGTCGAGCTCGTCGAGGACGAGGCCGACCTGCGCGTCCATGTAGCTCAGCGCCGCGTAGTAGCCGTGGATCAGCGTGCGCTGGAGATCCTCGTCCAGCGGCGGCTCGTTGGGCACGGGCTTGTACTGGTTGAGCTCGCCCAGGGTCTTGCCGGCGTATCGCGGTGCTGCGATCGGCGGCTTCGTGTGCTTCGCGAGCGGTAGCTTCCGTGGGTCGTAGAGATCCCAGTACCTCGTCGGCGCGCAGAACGGCAGGTGCGGCTTCGTGAAGCCGAGGGCCAGGAAGAAGGGCCGGCCGCTCTTCTTGTAGCCCTGTAGCCGGCGGATGCCCTCGGTCGCGATGCGGCCGTCCGCGTAGGCGCCGTCGTCCACGTTCGCCCTCTCCCATGCCGCTCCCCGGGGCAAGCCGCGTGCGCTGCGGTTGCTGAAAAGAGCCTCTTCCCTCGTCAGCTTGCCTTCGGTGCTCGCGGGAAGCACGTAGTCGATGACCTTGTCGGGATGGAACGGAACGCTCCACGAGAGCTTGTCGTCGACGTTGCCATGGCCGATGTGAAAGACCTTGCCGATGCCCGCAGCGTGGTAGCCGTGCTTGATGAAGTGCTGTGGCATCGTCACCGCGTCCGGCACCGCCTTGCGGAAGTGGTGGCCGAGGCTGTAGACGCCGAGCGAGGTCGAGCGGGACGACGTCATCAGGTTGTTGCGCGACGGTGCACAGACCGCCTGATTGCAGTAGGCACGATCGAAGCGCACGCCGCGAGCGGCGAGTCGATCGAGATTCGGTGATCGCACCCACGCGTCTCCGTAGGCTCCAAAGGAAGGCTTGAGGTCGTCGACGAGGATCAGGAGGACGTTCGGACGCTCTCCGGCGAGGAGCGACGCAGCGTCGAAGAGCAGCCAGAGCAGGACCGGAGGAGTCGAACGATTCATCGGCGGGCTTCCCTACTCGGCCTTGCGGCGCTTTCCGTTCTTCTGCTTCTTCTGCCTTCTCGGCCGCTCTTGCTTCTTCGCCTTCTGTCCTTTCGTCGGCGCGTTGACCTTCGGCAGCCACGCCCCGAGCTTCTCCTTCACCGCCGTGTGCTCGACGGCCGTTGCGAGGTTCTTCCACTCCATGGGGTCGACGTCGTGGTCGTAGAGCTCCTCGGAGCCGTCGGCGTAGCGGATGTAGCGCCAGCGCTGCGAGCGCACCGCGGGGTGGCGCCGGCCGTGCGGCGTGAGCAGGGGCCGGTTCCACTGCGGCGCGGGGGGCCGCAGGAGCGGCACGAGGCTGCGGCCTTCGAGCTCCTTGCGCCCCGGCAGCGAGCAGAGCTCGAGCAGCGTCGGGTAGAGGTCGAGCAGACTGACGGTGCGCTCGCAGCGCTGGTTCTCTTCCGTCACTCCCGGCGCGACGATCATCAGCGGCACGCGTGTCGCTTCCTCCCAGAGAGCGAACTTGCGCCAGTGCTGCTTCTCGCCGAGATGCCAGCCGTGGTCGCCCCACAGGACGATGACGGTGCTCTTCGCGAAGTCCCTCTCATCGAGCGCGTCCAGGAGCCGGCCGATCTGCGCGTCGGCGAACGCGACGCTTGCCAGGTACGAGGAAACTGCCTTGCCCCAGTTGCCGCTCGTCGTCACGCGCCGGTGGTCACCGCCACGTTTCGCCATCTTCAAGCCCGCGTCAGGCACGTCGTCGAGGTCGTCTCCGGGAGCGGCGGGCAGCGTCATGCTCTTCGCCGGGTAGTCCTTGAACCACTTGCGCGGCACGTACCAGGGAAGATGTGGCCTGTAGATGCCGACGGCCAGGAAGAAGGGCTTCTCGTGCCGGCGCCCGAGCTGGTCGATCGCCCAGTCGACGACCCTCGCGTCGCCCATCTGCGCATCCTTCGCGTCGAGCGGTCCCCAGTCGAAGTGCGCCGTGGATGCGAGCCCGTTGAGCGGGCGCTTCTTCGGCAGCGGGTCGGCGGGACGTTTCAGGTAGCGCTGCCACGATGCGGCGTCCGGGAAGCGGCCGTGGTAGATCTTGCCACCGCCGGCGGCCGTATAGCCGTGCTTCATGAAGTGCTGTGGCAGCGTCACCGCGTCCGGCATCGCGCGTCGCCAGGGATCCGCGTTCCTGTAGACACCGGACGTCGAGGGTCGGATTCCGGTCATCAGGCTCGCGCGCGACGGGTTGCACGCCGGCGCCGAGCAGTACGCACGCGTGAAGAGCACACCGCGACGGGCGAGGCGATCGAGGTTGGGCGTCCTCGCCTGAGGGTGCCCGCCGAGCGCGCCGATCCAGTCGTTGAGGTCGTCGACCGCGACGAAGAGAACGTTCGGTCGCCCGTCCTTCGCCGATCCCGTCTGCGGCCAGAGAAGAAGGGCCGCGAAGAGAGCCATCCGCAGGCACGCTGGAGGACACCGTGGACTGACGCCAGGTCTGTTCATGGGTGCGTGTCGAGGGAAAAGGTGGTGGGAATTGAATACCGTCCGCACGGGCCACGTCGATTAGGATGGGCCCCGCGGATCCCGGGCCTGCCCACTTTAGCCTCGTCCCGACCCGGAGCACAGGACCTGATCATCAGAACCCAGGTGTATGTGATGTGTAAGCCCCTCTCTGCTCTCTGCGTCGTGGTGGCAGCTCTGATGTCGGTTCCGGGCTGCGGTTCGACTCCGCACCGCACGCGCCACTCGCTCTTCAACTTCGAGGCGGTCGAGTCGCCGAACCCCGCGACGCCGTCCGGCCACGTGCGGCGCAAGCAGGACGGCCCGGATGCTTACTCGTACACGGTGCCGGCGCGACGAACGCTGTGGGTCACCGAGGGCGTGCGCTACAACGACTTCGGCGTCGACTACTCCGACCCCTACCACGGTTCGGGCTACCGCGACGTTCGCAGCGGCTACGAGCGCGAGTATCCGTCCCGCTACTACCTCGAGAAGAGCAACGATCCGGTCTTTCACGACGGCGGCGAGGTGCTCGGCGTTGACGTCCAGTCCTCGGAACGAGTCATCTCACCGGACGGTGAGACCGTCGACGTACGCGTGCGCATCACCGCGCCGTCGTCGAAGTCGGCGCAGCGTGGAGAGAACAGCTTCGCGATCGTTCTGGACGCCTCCGAGTCCATGCGGGAGCCCGAGAAGCTCGAGCTTCTGAAGAGCGCCGGGCACTATCTCGTCGACCAGGTCTTTCCCGGAGATCGCGTCGGGCTCGTCGTTCTCGGCGAGGAGTCGCGAGTGCTGCTTCACACGACGGACCACCTCAGCCCGTCGACGCTGCACCGGCTCATCGACGCGCTCCGTCCTTCCGGTCGCGGCATGCTCGCCAGCGGGCTCGACGAGGCCTACGCGCAGATGGAGGCGATCGTCGAGGAGCCGGGTGCCGCCGGCCACGTCGTGCTCGTTACCGACGGCCAGTCGGCCCGCGGGGGAGCAGGCTCCTGGCGCTTCGTCAGCATGGCGCTGCGCCGTCAGGCGCGCAAGGGCGTGCGGCTCAGCGTCGTCGGTGTCGGCAACCAGATGGACGCGGATTTCCTGTCGGAGCTGGCCCGCGCCGGCGACGGCCGCTTCGTGTACCTCTCGAGATCGGACGAGATCGGCAGCATTCTCGGCCGCGAGCTCGAGACGATGATGCACGTCTACGCGCGCAATGTGCGCCTGCGCATCGCGAACCCGGACGGCGGCCAGGTGCTCGGCATCCACGGCATCGAGTTTCCGACGCCCCGCGATGGCGTCGACGAGATCGCGCTGTCGGACTTCGTCCCCGGTGAGCAGCGCAGCCTGCTCCTGAGAATTCAGTACCCACCCTCCGCGAAGCCGGCACAGCTCTTCACGACGGACTTTCGCCTCTTCTACGAGCGCGTTGCGCCGCTTCGTCGCAACTCGATCGATCGCGGCATCGTGCTGCGCGTCGGCTCACGTACGACGGTCGGGCCGGCGAATTCTGCCGTCGATACCTACAGCCGTCTCGTTCTCGGCATGGAGACGATCCGCATGGCTCTCGACTCCGGGAGTGACGTGTCCGCGAAGATCGTCAAGGACATGTTCGAGAAGGAGTTCCCGAAGCTCCGCGAGCTGGCGATCAAGAGCGCCGACCGCGACCTCGCTCACCACGCCGAGCTCTTCGGCTACTTCGCGCGCCGCCTCCACGAGCTCGTTGACAGAGGCAAGCTCCACGGTATGAGCGCTGCTCGCGATGCGCTCCGCAGGGAGCTCTACTACCGGCGCTATCCGTCGAGGGCTGCGGGATAGATCGCCGATCAAGGGCCCGACAGCGACGATTCCGGCCTGATCGTATCAAGGCCCGGGGACGAAGCCGTGATGAAGCCCGAGATAGTACGGTAGCAGGAAGCTCGTGCCGTCGGCGAGCGTGCGGCCACTTCCTCCCGTGTCCAGCTTGAACGGGTCGTGGTTCCAGTGCTCGACGTAGCGCTCGTCGACCGGGATGACCTTGCCGCTGCGACGCATGCCGCGCCGCGGCAAGGCGAGGCGGGTTCCGTCCCAGGGTGGCGTCAACGCCACGACGTCGGCCCGGCGGCTGTTGGTGTGGGACCAGTCGGCGAGGTCGAGCGGAAAGCGCCGCAAGGTGTCGAGGGCGTCCCGCAGTGACTCCGCGGGCGCCGCCAGACCCTGCGTGCCCCACGGGTCCGACCACTCGTCGTTCCTGGTCACGGCGGCGTAGAGGAAGTCGAAGAGCGGGTTCATCTCTGCTCGCTCGAGCTGCCAGTAGCGGTGGAACGCGAACGCGTAGATGCGGCGGAGCCTCGGGTCGCGCTCGTAGAGGAGGAGGTTGTAGAAGCCCATGAAGGCCATCTCGTCGTCGGACTGGTTGCCGGTGCCGACACCGGTCTGGTTCTTCGGGTAGAGGACATTCATCCCGTAGCCGTGCTCGTCGATGAGATTCCTTGCCGCATTCTCGTACTTCGCATCGCCGCTGACGTGGTGCGCTACCTTGAGGTAGGACAGCATGCTCATCGAGTTGAGCCCACGCTCCTCCCACCAGTGTGGATTGTGGTTCAGATCCTCCGGGCCGAAGTGCCCCCAACGCGTCGGTCGACCGTCGTGATCGACGAGGTTGAAGCCGTGCGCCATGAGGTGGTCGGTCAGACCGGTGACGACGTCGCGCACGCGCCTCTTCTCCGCCTCGGTGTCCGCGACCAGGTCGTGGTAGCGCGCGTAAAAGAAGTAGTGCCCGTCGAGCTCGTCGGAGCTGGTGTCGCACTTCCAGTACCACTTGCCGTCGGCGCTCCGCGGCCACCGTGGGTCGATGATCTTCCAGTCGCGGTCGCGCGTCTCGCGGAAGCGCCGATCGCGTTCGAGGCGTCCGGCGTTCGGATCGGGACCGCTCGTCGGCACGATCGTCCGCGCGACGAATCCCGGCGGTGCGGGGTGCTCTCCGCCCTGCGTCACGTCGCCGAGGAACTTCAGCGCCTCGAAGGCCCTCGTGGCGCGCTCCCTGGCGCGCGGGTCCTTTGTAGCGGCCCAGGCGAAGCACTCGCCGGCGCCGTACATGCTCGTCCAGAGCCCGTCATTGTCGCTGTCACGGTTCGTCCACGAGCTGCGGTCGCCGGGCTTCGCGAGGCCTGCGGAGAGGACGAAGCCGTACGGCGTGCGCCGGTGGCGTCGGTCGATCTCGTTCTCGTAGAAGCGAGCCTTTTCGCTGAAGGTCATCGGACGACGGAAGATGCGCGCGACGCCGTTCGCGGTCGCCAGCCACGCGTCGCCGTTCGGCGCGACCGCGACCGCAGCGACGTCGTCGCTCGGCAGCCAACGCCGTCCCTGGCGGTATTCCCGGTGGGGTCCGTCGAGGCGCATCGCTCCCTGGCTCGATCCGAACCAGGCGCCGTCCTCGGCGAAGGTCGCGAGGGTGGCGGCGCCGAGGATGGGGATCCCGTCGGCGCCCGTGAGGAGCTCGAGGCGCTCACCGTCGACGTGGCCGACCCCTCCCGCCGCCGAGAACCACAGACGGCCTTTGCGGGTGAAGTCGACGGCCCGGACATCGCTCGGTGCCGGGAGTCGCTGCCAGCGGCCCGCTCGGCGCAGGAAGAGGCCGGACTCCGACGCGACGGCTATCGAGCCGTCCGGGGCGATCGCGACGTCGCGGAGGGCGCCCGTTCGCGTCAGCTCCCCGTCGCGGTGGAACGCCGCGCCGCGAAGGTGATAGAGCCCCTCCGTCATCGCGAGCGCGACTTTCGAGGAAGCGGTCGCGAGGTCTCGGGGCACCCCGGAGGGCAGATCGGCGAGGTGGGTCTTCCTGCCGCCGGTCAGGCGCAGCAACGCGCCGGCGGAGCCGACGAGCAAGGAGCCCTCGACCGGCGCTGCGAGGAGCGACACCGGCTCGCGAGCGACGGCCTCGACGTCCGTCCAGCGGCCTGCGTCGAGCCGCACCAGCCCCTTCGATGTGCCGCAATAGACCGTGCCGGACGACGTCACGGCCACCGCCAGCGCGCGCGCGTCCGGCAGTCCGTCGCTCACACCGAAGCTCTCGGCCCGCTCCTGAAGGAAGCTTTCGGGTCCTGCGGGAGGCCGCGCGTCGACCGTCGCGGCGGGATCTAGCGCGACGAAGGCGGCGACGAGGAAGAAGACCGTGGCGATCGCCGCCGTGTCGATCCGGAGCCGTTCAACAGCGGCGTCCTTCGATCCTGATCGCCGGGTCGTTATCACGTTTTGTGTCATGGAGTCTCTCGCGGAGTCGTTCTGCCGGCTCTCGGTGCCGCCGGGCCGGCGCCTCCGGATGGCGTCGAGCCCGGGCTCGTCCCGGCTAGGGCTCATCCGACAGCTTCACGATCAGCTTGCCGCGGTTCGTGCCGTCGAAGAGCTTGTTGATGGCGCGTGGAATCTCGTCGAAGCCGTCGACGACGTCGACACGGTAGCGGAGCTTACCCTCGCGCAGCCAGCCGCCGAGGGCCTCGAGGGCCTCGTGGGCGCGGGCGAGGTAGTCGAGAACGATGAAGCCCTCGATGCGGGCTCTCTGGATCAGCAGGCTGACGAGGTTGCGTGGTCCCGGCGCTGCCCGGGTCGCGTTGTACTGCGAGATCATGCCGCAGAGGACGATGCGCGCGCCCTGGTTGATACGGCCGAGCGCCGCCTCGAGGATCGCTCCGCCGACGTTTTCGAAGTGGACGTCGATGCCGCCGGGGCAGCACGCCTTCAACCGCTCCGGGACCTTCTGCGACCGATAGTCGATCGCGGCATCGAAGCCGAGCTCCTCCGTGATCCAGCGGCACTTCTCCTCTCCGCCCGCGATGCCGACGACGCGCAGGCCGTGGATCTTGCCGATCTGTCCGACGAGCGATCCGACCGCACCGGCCGCCGCGGAGACGAGCAGCGTCTCGCCTGCTCGTGGCTTGCCGACGTCGAGGAGACCGAAGTACGCTGTCATGCCGATATGACCCATGACCGCGAACCAGTCGCTGAACGGAAGGCCGCTGTCGCGTGGCAGCGTCACGAGGCCCTTGCCGCCCGAGACCGCGTAGTCCTGCCAGCCGAGGAAACCCTGGACGATGTCACCCTCCGCAAAGCGGCTGCTCCTCGACCTTTCCACGACGCTGATGGTGCTGCCGCGCATGACCTCGTCGATCGCCACCGGTGACAGGTAGGTCGGTTGCTCGTCGACCCAACCTCGATTGGCCGGATCGAGCGACAGGTAGATGTTGCGCAGCAGGACCTCCCCGTCGTCCGGCTCGGGTACCGGCTCCTCGTGCCGCGAGAAGTCGGACTCCCGCAAGAGACACTCTGGACGGGCGGCGAGCCGCCACTGACGATTGATCAT
>CAYMLL010000311.1:0-5685 GCA_964390645.1 uncultured Planctomycetia bacterium
CAGAACGAGCAGAGGCATGAACCACCTTCCACGATCGTCCCCGGTCGTCGTCCTTCTCCTCGCCATCTCGTCGTCCCTCCTGGCGACCGACGCGGACTCGCGTCCGCCGAACGTCGTGCTGATCATCTCCGACGACCAGGCCTGGACCGACTACGGCTTCATGGGTCACCCCGTCATCAAGACGCCGCGGATCGACCGGCTGAGCAAGGAGAGCGCGCTCTTCGTTCGCGGCTACGTGCCGACCGCACTGTGCCGGCCTTCGCTGTCGACGATCATCACCGGGCTGCACGCCCACGAGCACGGGATCGTCGGCAACGACATCAAGCTGCCCGCGGGAGCGCGCCGCCGCAAGCCGCGATGGCGACGCGCCGGCGACGCGGAGTACCTCGCCCGGTGCGACCGGCTGATCGGCAAGATCGAGCGCGTGCCGACTCTCCCCCGCCTGCTGGCGAAGAAGGGCTTCGTCAGCCACCAGAGCGGAAAGTGGTGGGAAGGGAACTTCGCACGCGGCGGCTTCACCGCCGGCATGACGCACGGCGACCCGAACCGCGGCGGCCGCCACGGCGACGCGGGATTGAAGATCGGTCGCTCCGGCATGAAGCCGGTCACCGACTTCATCGATGCAGCCGGCGACAAGCCCTTCTTCATCTGGTACGCGCCGTTTCTGCCCCACACCCCGCACAATCCTCCCGGGCGCCTGCTCGAGAAGTACACCGCGCCCGGCCGACCGCTCGCGCTCGCGAAGTACTACGCCATGTGCGAGTGGTTCGACGAGACCTGCGGCGAGCTCCTCGACCACATCGACAGGAGCGGCCGGCGCGACACCACGCTCGTCGCCTTCGTGGCCGACAACGGCTGGCAGCAGCGCTCGCGAGAGTCGAAGGTGCCCGCCGGCTGGCCGCAGAGCTACCTGCCGAGGTCGAAGCTCTCACCCCACGCGCGCGGGGTGCGCACGCCGATCCTGCTGCGCTGGCCCGGCAAGATCCGCCCGCGACGCGACACGGAGACGCTCGTCAGCTCCATCGACCTGGCACCGACCATCCTCGCGGCCTGCGGCCTGCCGCCGAGCCCGCGGATGACCGGCATCAACCTGCTGCCCGTCTGCGCCGGAGAGAACCCGTCGCGCACGGCGATCTTCGGGGAGCTCTTCGCTCACGATATTCCCGACATCGAAGACCCGTCGCGGTCGCTGCGCTACCGCTGGGTGGTCGAGGACCGCTGGAAGCTGATCATCAACGAGGACGGCGAGCTCAACCGCTACCGCGTCACCCTGCAGCCCGTCGCGAAGAGCCCGCAGCTCTACGATCTCGCCCGGGATCCCTTCGAGGAGACGAACGTCGCGGACGACAACGCCGAGGTCGTCAAGCGGCTGAAGAAGCAGCTCGACGGCTGGTGGAACCCGCGGGGAAGCTGAACCCCGGCTCCAGCGCCGACAGCCCCACCGGCGAGCCCCGGCTCCGCGCCGGCAGCACCCGGGGCCGCGAGGTCCGCGCGCTGCATGCCGTCGGATGCCGCTCCCGCGAGCTCACGCGACGATGTCGTGCACGACATCCCCGTGAACGTCGGTGAGCCGGAAGTCGCGACCGGCGTAGCGATACGTCAGCTTCTCGTGGTCGAAGCCGAGGAGGTGGAGCATCGTCGCGTGCAGGTCGTGCACGTGGACCGGCTTCTCGACTGCGCGGAAGCCGAACTCGTCCGTCGCCCCGTGCACGTATCCGCCCTTGACACCGCCACCCGCGAGCCAGCACGTGAAGCCGTAGTGGTTGTGGTCGCGCCCGTTGAGCGCCGGATACTCCGCCACCGGGGTGCGACCGAACTCGCCGCCCCACAGGACGAGCGTCGTGTCGAGAAGCCCGCGCTGCTTGAGGTCGGTCAGGAACGCGGCGATCGCGCCGTCCCATCCCCGCGCCAGGTTGCGGTGGTTCGTCTCGAGCTTGTCGTGGTTGTCCCAGGGCTGTCCACCGCCGCTCCACACCTGGATGAAGCGGACCCCTCGCTCCAGGAGCCGTCGCGTGATCAGCAGCTGACGCCCGTGGACCCCGTCGCCGTAGGCCTCGCGCATCGACTTCGGCTCGAGACCGAGGTCGAAGGCGTCCGCCGCCTCCGTCTGCATGCGGAACGCCAGCTCGAAGGACTGGATCCTCGCGTCGAGCGCGTCGTCGCCGGGACGCTCCCGACGGTGCAGCGCGTTGAGCCGCTGCACGAGGTCGAGCTGCTCACGCTGCTCGCGGCCCGAGAGCCGGCCGTTGCGGATGTGGGCGATCAGCTTGCTGACCTCGCTGTGCTTCGTGTCGACGTAGGTGCCCTGGTACTCGCCCGGCAGAAACGACGAGCGCCAGTTCCTGGTCGCGACGATCGGGTACCCGCCCGGACACATGACGATGAAACCGGGAAGATTGCGGTTCGGCGAGCCGAGACCGTAGGTCACCCAGGAGCCGAAGCTCGGCCGCGGCAGACGCCCGTCACCGCAGTTCATCAGCATCAGCGACGGCTCGTGATTCGGCACGTCCGCGTGCATCGAGCGGATCACGCAGATCTCATCGATCAGGCCGGCGGTCTTCTCGAAGAGCTCGCTGACCGGAGTCCCGCTCCCCCCGTGGCGACGAAAGAGGAAGGGGGATCGCATCGCGTGGCCGGTGCGACGCTCGGTGCGGAAGTTGTTGAAAGGGAGCCTCTCGCCGTGGTGCGCATCGAGCGCCGGCTTGGGGTCGAAGGTGTCGACGTGCGACGGCCCGCCGTTCATGAAGAGGTGGACGACCTGACGCGCCCTGGGCGCGAAGTGAGGGCCGCGCTGCGCGGCGATCGCCTGCGAGTCGTCGAGCACCCCCGCGAGCCCGAGCACGCCGAGCCCGGTGCCGCAGCGCTCGAGCAGCTGCCGCCGCGAAAGAAAGGGGCGATCGTCGGGTCGATGGGACTGCATCAGTCGGTGAACACCAGCTCGTTGGTCATCAGCAGAGCGTGCACGTAGCGCTCCCAGGCCTGCCCGGGCTTCGCCTTCGAGCTCTCGATGTAGCTCGTCGCCAGCCCCACCTCCTCCGCGCTCGGCGCGCGAGCGAAGAGTCGCCGGAACAGACCCCGGACGCGCTCCGATGTCGAGCGATCCGGTCGACTGCCGGGCGCCGCCGCCAGCCTCTTCGCGCAGCCCGCGACGAACTCGCTGTTCATCAGGAAGAGCGCCTGCGGCGCGATGGTCGTGCGGTCGCGCCCGGGGCTCGTCGCCGCCGGGTCGGGGAAGTCGTGAACACGCAGCAGGCTCGGCAGGTCCATGCGGTCGACGAAGGCGTAGACGGCGCGCCGCGTCGGCAGGCCGTCGCCGAGGTTCCCCGGCGGGCCGCCGAGCCGCCGCTCGAGCCCGCCCGACACCGCGCTCAGGGAGTCGCGCTGCGCCTCGAAGTCGAGCCGACGACGCGGAAACCTCCACAGCAGCCGGTTCCGCGGGTCGACGCGTTCGGCCCGCTCGACAGCCCCGGACGCGACGCTCGACTGGCGACTGACCGAGGACAGCAGGATGCGCCGGTGAAGCCGCTTGATCGACCAGCCGTCCTCGACGAAGCGCGACGCGAGATGGTCGAGAAGCCCGGGGTGCGACGGCGCCTCGCCGCGCAGGCCGAAGTCGCTCGAGGTGCCGACGATCCCGACGCCGAAGTGATGCTGCCAGATACGGTTGACGATCACCCGGGCGGTCAACGGGTTCCCGGGCGAGGCGATCGCGCGTGCGAGCTCGAGGCGACCGCTGCCGTCGACGAAGGGCTCTCGCCGGGCGCCCGCGATCGCGCCGAGAAACCGCCGTGGCACGCGCTTGCCGGCGCGGTTCGGTCTGCCCCGCACGAAGACCCGGGGCTCGTAGACCTCGGCGGAGTCGACGAGCACCATCGCGCGAGGCGGGGCCGCCTCGCCCTCGCGGCTCCACGTCTCGATCTCTCCGCGCAGCGTCCTGTACTCACCCAGGCTCGCCCGGTCCGGGAGGGGCGCCAGAAAGCCCCAGCCGAAGTACTCGGGAATCACCGGCGGCGAGCCCGGCGCGTGAAACACACGGCGCAGCGCCTCCTCGTCGGCGTCGTCGAGACCACCCGGAGGCGGAGCGCCCCGCGCGCGCGCGTCCGCCAGAAGCGACTGCCATCTCGTCTCGACGCGAGCGAGCGCCTCGCCGTACCGGCTGGCGACGTCCGCCATCGATCCCGGCACGTCGCGCTCGAAGGCGGCGCGCACGAGCGGGTGCACGTCGATCGCCGCCGCGCCGGTCTGCTTGCCCGCGCCGAGCAGCCCGCGGCAGACGCTCTCGACGTCCGCGTCGGCGACCCCGAGAAGCTCGTGCCAGAGGGTCCAGACGGGGTCCTCGCCGCGCCGCGCCCTCCTCAGGTAGGCCTCCCAGCGATGGACCAGGTACGGATTCAGCCCGCCCGACTCGGCCAGCAGCATGAAGTCGTCCGTGACCGGCTGCCCCTTCTTCGCGTGCACGGCGAGGAGATATTCCCGGACCCGCGTGCGGGCGCCCTCGGCGATCTTCTCGCGAGTCCTGGTGATGAAGTCGTCGAAGCTCCTGACCCGCTTCTGGAGCTCGACGTCGAACTCGCGGTAGCCGTCCGTCCGCGGAGCGGGCTCGAAGAGAGGACGGAGGGTCGGCTCGTCGCAGCTGCGAAAGATGCCGTAGAGCGAGTAGTAGTCCTCCGTCGGGATCGGGTCGTACTTGTGGTCGTGGCAGCGCGCACAGGTGACCGTCAGCCCCATCAGACCACGCGTGACGACGTCGATGCGGTCGTCGAGCACGTCGTGGAGGTTGTTCATGAAGCGCCCGCCCAGGGTCAGGAAGCCCATCGCCGCGAGCGCGCCTCGATCGTCGCCGAGATCGAGCCGGTCGGCCGCGAGCTGCTCGAGGATGAAGCGATCGTAGGGCAGGTCGCTGTTGAACGAGCCGATGACCCGGTCGCGGTAGGTGTAAGACCACGGGAACTTCTTGTCCTCGAAGAAGACGTAGCCCTTGTTGTCTGCGTAGCGCGCGACGTCTAGCCAGTGACGTCCCCAACGCTCACCGTGATGCGCCGAGGCGAGCAGCCGATCGACGACCTTCTCGAACGCGTCCGGCTCACCGTCCGACTCGAAGGCGTCGAGCTCCTCGACCGTCGGGGGCAGGCCGATCAGGTCGAAGGTCACGCGTCGCAGCCAGGCGCCACGCGTCGCCGGCGGGCTCGCGGCGAGACCCTCACGCTCCAGGCGAGCGAGGATGAAGGCATCGATCGCGGTGCGACCCCACTCCTCGTGCGCGACGTCCGGAGTCGCCACGTCGACCACGGGCCGGAAGGCCCAGTGATCGCCGGCGATCCCGTGGGGTCCGACGAGGATCGTGGCGAGATTCCACAGGATCGGTACGAGGAATCGTCCCGGCTTGTCCATGCGAGCGCAGCTGAGCCTCCGGACAGGATTGTACCCGACGTCGGGCCCTGGTTGCAGAAGCACGCGACAGCACAGACGGCGGTCCACGGGCGCAGACCGGAAAGGTCCGGGGTCGACACGAGCCTCCAGGCGGGGCTGCTCCGTCTCATCTCCCACCGGGCGACCGTTCATACCTCGCACGCTTGACTTCTGATGATCGCGGCCGGATCCTGGAGTCGCTCGCTCCGTGGCGGACGCGAGCCTGGCCGGAACCCGGATGCGCGAGCCCATGCTGACACTCGGCGCCAGCCCCTT
>CAYMLL010000311.1:5695-8553 GCA_964390645.1 uncultured Planctomycetia bacterium
GTGGCGCGGGGGCCGGCGCGGCGCGCCGCCCCGACGCGATGAAGATCGGCGCGCTCGGCGTCGGCGGTCTCACCCTCGCCGACCTGCTCGCCGCCGAGGAGCGCGCGGGAATCCGCGCATCGAACCGGGCCGTCATCATGGTCTACATGGTCGGGGCGCCGCCCCACCAGGACATGTACGACCTCAAGATGGACGCGCCCGTCGGCATCCGCGGCCCCTTCAAGCCGATCCCGACGAAGGTGCCGGGCATCGAGATCTGCGAGCTGCTGCCGCGCACCGCGCGCATCATGGACAAGCTCGTGCCGCTGCGCTCCGTGTACGGATCTCCGAACGGCGCTCACGACTCGTACATCTGCTACACCGGTCGACCGAAGCCGAACGCGCCGCGCGGCGGCTGGCCGAGCGTCGGCTCGACCGTCGCGGACGTGCTCGGTCCGACGCGCCCCGCCGTGCCTCCCTTCGTCGGGCTGGCGCCGGACGCGGGCCATCCGCCGTACGGATCGCCCGGCCTGCCGGGCTTCCTCGGTCAGTCCCGTGCGGCCTTCCGTCCCGAGGGCGAGGTCGGCAAGGACATGGTCCTCGACGGCATGGACCTCGGTCGGCTCGACGAGCGACGCTCGCTGCTGTCGTCCTTCGACCGCTTCCGCCGCCGGGTCGACGCCGGCGGCGTGCTCGAGGGGATGCACACGCTGCAGCAGCGCGCCATGGACATCCTGACGTCGAGCCGGCTCGCGGCGGCCTTCGACCTCTCCCGAGAGGACCCTCGCACACTGGAACGCTACGGAGAGGGCGACCCGAAGAAGCACGCCGACGGCGCCCCCCTGAACCTGCGGCACTTTCTGCTCGCCCGTCGTCTCGTCGAGGCGGGCTGTCGCGTCGTGACGCTGAACTTCGGCCGCTGGGACTTCCACTCCGGCAACTTCAGCTCCCTGAAGAACAGGTACCTGCCGCTCTGGGACCAGGGCGTCACCGCGCTGATCGAGGACCTCCACGCGCGCGGGCTCGACCAGGACGTCTCCGTCGTCCTGTGGGGCGAGTTCGGACGCACGCCGAAGATCAACAAGAACGCCGGCCGCGATCACTGGCCGCGCGTCGGCGGTGGCCTTCTCGCGGGCGGCGGCATGAGGACCGGCCAGGTGATCGGCGCGACCGACCGCCTCGGTGGCGAGCCCGTCGAGCGTCCCGTCCACTTCGGCGAGGTCGTCGCGACGCTCTACCACAACCTCGGCATCGACCCGAACACGACCACCGTCGAGGACCTGAACGGCCGACCGCGGGCGCTCGTGGACGGCTGGCAGCCGATGCCGGAGCTCGTCGGTTAGCAGCCCGGGCCCGGATCGCACGACGAGAGCCGGCGGCCGCGACACGCTCCACCCGCCGCGGGGCGCCGTCGTCAGACGCCGTCGCCCGGAGCGACCCTCCCGTCAGGCCCCGCCGAGATAGCGCCTCGGAATCTCGGCGCCCGCGACGTAGCTGAGCTTGCCGACCTTGCACATCTGGTAGACGTTGATGCGGAAGTCCGGGCACGTGCTGACCAGACAGTAAGCCTCCGTCGCGGTGAAGCCGTGGTCCGCGACGAGCCACTCGATCAGCTGGATCGTCGCCGTCTCCACCGCGACCTCCAGCGGACGATAGCAGTACACCGAGATGATCGACCCGGGCTTCTCGATCCGCACGAACGGGATCGACCGGCTCTTCTGGACACTCAGCTTCAGACGCACGGTCGCCCGCGTCTCCGCGGCGGTGCCGCTGAACTCGGTGTCGCCCTGGCTCGCGTGCACGTCGCCGAGGTAGAAGAGCGCGCCCTCGTGGTAGACCGGCAGCAGAATGCGGTTGCCGGCAGCGAAGTCGCGTATGTCGAGGTTGCCGCCCCAGTCGCCCTGTCCGTCGATGCTGGTCTCGACCTGACGGTCCGGCGCCACGCCGAGCGTGCCGATGAAGGGCGTGATCGGCCAGCGGATGCGGTCGTTGAACTCGAGCGTGCCGTCGCGCATCGTGCCGCTCTCGCCCGGCAGGTGCCGGAAGACCATCGTCGTGTACTCCCCCGAGAGCTCGGGAAAGCGAGTGGACTCCCCGAGCGGGCCGCGGCGAGGCCCCACCGCAATCCACGAGCAGTCGTCGACGACGATCTCCTCCACCTCGACGACGAGCACGTCGCCGCGCTCCGCGCCCTCGACCCGGACGGGACCGGCGATCGGATTCGCGAGCGGCGGACTGCGGTCGAAGCCGGGCCGATTCGCCGGGATCGCCTTGTCGTCGCTGGTACGGAAGTAGCCGGTGCTCGCGTCCCAGGTGTCGATCTCGAAGGTCTCGCCCGGAGCGACTCGCAGGAGCGGCTCATCTCTGCAGTCGAAGGCGTACTTCCTCGCCGCGTCACGCTCGATCCTCTGCATGCGTCCTGTCCTCTCTGTTGACCCTTCGGGGCGCCGTGAGATGATGGCGTATCTTCCCAGACAGCCGGAGGCCCGACCACCGTGCGATTCCACCGGATACTGGCCTTGACGGTGACGATGATCGCCCCCTCGGCCGTCGGCGCCACCCCCTTCGTCTACGTGTCGATCGCCGGAGAGAACCGCATCTCGGTGCTCTCGCTCCGGGAGGACGGCAAGCTGGAGCATCGCGCCGACCTCGCTCTGCCCGGCGACCCCGGCGCCCTGGCGCAGAGCCCGGACGGACGCTTCGTGTTCGCGTCGCTGAGGTCGAAGGGCAAGCTGGCGAGCTTCCGGCTCGATGCGAGCACCGGCCTGCTGACGACGGTCAGCATCATCGATGCGGCCGCCGATCCTGCCTTCGTCGCGACCGATCGCACCGGACGCTTCCTGCTCACCGCGTACTATGTCGCGGGCAAGGCCGCGGTG
>CAYMLL010000312.1:0-8510 GCA_964390645.1 uncultured Planctomycetia bacterium
GTCGGTGTCGGCTGCCGAGAGGCTCATGGTGTCCTGGCTCGTGCGCAGCAGGGTGCGGACGTCGAAGTGACCGTTGCCGTCACCGCGCGCGAACACCAGGTTGCCGTGTGCGGCGACCACGAGGTCGCGGCGGCCGTCGTTGTCGAGGTCGAGGAGGAGGGCGCTGCGCGAGCTGACGAGCCAGTCCGTGCCGCTGGCTGCGGAGACATCGGTCGCGGTGCCGTCCGGGTTCTGGATGAAGAGCCGGTTGGGGAGGCCACCTTCCTGGCAGAGGTAGAGGTCGTCGAGCCCGTCGCCGTTGACGTCGCCCACGGCGAGGCCCGGAGCTCCCAGGAGGGCGAAGAAGCGACGGTCCTGCAGACGCTCGAGCCAGTGGTTGAGGCCGTGGAGGAGCTGGCTGCCATAGGACTCGTTGGCAGCGAGGATCGACGCCGTGCAGTCGCGAAGCAGGGGTGTCCGGCTCTCGCGGGTGACGATCTCGAGCCGCTCGACGTCGATGGTGCGAAGGCGTGGGGGAGCGTCGCCGGCAGCGACGGTCCAACCCGTGCGCCATGTCGCGGTGTGCTCGATGAATCCTCCGCGGGCGTCGTCGGAGATGGCGACGTGCTGTCGGGTCGTCAGCGTGTTCTCGTGCTCCTCGAGGCCGAAGATCTTGAAGTGGACTCGCGCGCCGGCACCCAGAGCGAGTCGGTCGCGCAGCGCGGTGAGGGCCGTGGCGAGGCCGGCAGCGCCGCGACGGGAGTGCTCGGAGTCGACCCCGGCGGCACTGCGCTCGACGCGAATCCCGTCGTCGTCGAAGGCGGTCTCGAGGTCCGACGGGACGAGGTCGCCGCAGGAGAAGTCCGCCGTGACGAGCGAGGACAGCGAGTTCGCGTCCAGCCCCTCGCCCGTCTCGAGCGCCCTGGCGAGGTTCTTCCAGCGGCGCAGTGCGACTGCGCTCAGGACCTCCGTCGACCAGCCGTCGGCGCTCGGGTCGTCGACCTGTGACCAGGACGGGCCGAGGTCGATCGGCACGGAGGCGGTGTTCGTGGTGTTGTTGGCGCTCGGGTCCGTGTCCGGGCCGGCCTGGTCGGAGGAGTCGTCCCCGGGGCCTCCGGGGCCTAGGTGGACGAGCTGGGCGAGCCCGGCGGCGGCGAGCGCCGCGACGATGACGATGGAGATGATACGGGCGCGTCCGGGGTGGCCCGCCGGTCTGTCTGTCGCCGGGTGCATCGACGTCCGTCTCCGTGCTCAACGAGGCTGCCCAGAGGATACCGGATAGGGTGCCGCGCCGCATCGCCGCGTGCGGTGTACGGCGCCGGCGTCGAGATCCCGGCGTCGAGATCCCGGGGGCGTGATCGGGCCGGAGATGCTGTCCGTGGGGCCGCGGGCTCCGCGGAGACCTTGACTCCGCAGGGAGCAGGCCCGATGGTGGGAGGGTTCGGCCCCGGGTCCGGACGGCGTCGGAGCGAGGCATGCGGTCGCTGTCCCGGCCACCGCCCGGCCGGCCCTCCGGTCCCGGGAACCTCCGGGGCTTCCGGGACTTTTCAGCGCGCGTCGGTACATTGAGCTCACCTCTGCGTCTCTTCAACCTCGGCTTGCTGATCGCCGCCGTCCTGTTCGCCCGCTTCCCGGCGCTCGTCCGTGGCGGTGTGCTTCGTGCCGGCGAGCTTGACTCCCTGGTGGAGAGCTACGAGCAGGCTCGCAGGAAGGCCGGGAAGGCGGGCGCGAAGGCCTGGCCCCGGGCGGTCGAGACCCGGATCGCTCCCATTCTCGGCCGCATCGGCAAGCTGAAGGATCCTGCCGCTCTCGGGATGTTGCGCGGGGAGTACGGCGGCCGGGATCCCTACCTGATCGCCGCCGCCGGGCTGGCGATGCTCGGCAGTGGCTCCGAGGCCGGCCTGCACGCGACGATCCAGGGCTTCAACCGTGGCGGCGGCTGGAGCACCTACGCCCGGGTGCGCGTTCTCGACGGGCTGGCGGCCACCCGGCGGCCTGCCGCTCTGGACTTCCTGCTCGGGAAGGCCCGGGGAGGACGCGAGGAGATCCAGGTCCTCGCGATCCGCAGCCTCGCCGGCTATCCGGGTGACGCGAAGGTCGCGGAGGCGGTCCTCGACGGGCTGCGGAGTCGTCGGGCGCTTGTTCGAGCGGCTGCGCTCGAGTCTCTGAAGAGGTTCAAGATCAAGAAGATGGTGCCGGCTCTCATCGAGCGCGTCCGCCGTGAGAGAGACGAGACGATGCGAGCCGACGCGCTCCGCCTCCTGGTCTCGAGAACCGGTCACAACATGGGGCTGGCCGCCGGCGACTGGGACAAGTGGTGGAAGGAGACCGGGGATCGCTTCGAGTTCCCCGAGGCCGGCTCGACGGGCGCCTCGAGGGCTTCCACCGTGGTCGTTCCCACGTACTTCGGTCTCGAGGTCGCCTCGCGGCGCGTCGCCTTTCTCGTCGACGCGTCCCTCAGCATGTTGCAGCCGGTCAAGGGCCCGAAGAAGAAGACCAAGGGCAAGAAGAGGAACCTGAAGGGTGCGCCGGGCACCAAGATGGCCGCGCTCAAGAAGGAGCTCACGAGGCTTCTCGAGGAGCTACCCGACGAGGCGGCGGTCAACATCATCTTCTTCAACCGGGGCCCGATCCCGTGGAAGACCTCGCTCCATCCGCTTCGGGGTCGCGGGCGCCAGCAGGCCATCTCCTTCGTGCAGGGTCTCGAGTGCAAGCTGAAGACGAACATTTACGACTCCCTCGCTCTCGCTCTGGAGGACCGCCGGGTGGACACGATCTTCCTGCTTTCGGACGGCAAGCCCACCGCCGGGTCGGGCGCCTTCAGCAGGCCCGCCGACATCCTCAGAGAGATCGGCGCCCGCAACCGCGTTCGGGGCGCCAGGATCCACTGCATCAGCTTCGGCAAGGAGACGGCCTTCCTCGCGCGGCTCGCAAAGCAGAACGGGGGCGTCCATCGCTCCACGGGTGGTGGCGGTGGAAGGGGTGCGCGCAAGGGGAAGAAGGCGCGAAAGCCGGCGAACTAGTCCGGCCGCCACGGTGCACGAAGAGGTTCGATCGCGCGACGCTTGCGGTAGCTCGTCCCCGTGTACGGATCCGCAGGGCCGCAACTCGAGTCGGTTCAGCGCCGGCTCGTTTCTTCGACATGCTGGACGGTCGTCGGCATCGACGGCTTTGGCCAGGCTGACGGCTGTCGAGACCGTCACGGGGGCGCAGACGGTTGTCGAGCGCCGTGCGAATGTTCAGGGCAACGACGGCTTCTGGTGCCGAGCCCTCGGGGTGGTCGGGGTTCGTGCGCAGCGCTGGGGGCGGGCTTGGTATCCCTGCCCGAGGCGCCACCGTCGTTGCGCTAAAGCCCGGCCTGAGGCGCGTTTCCTGGGCCCAGGAACGCGGGTCCCCAGGCGACCGGAGGCGGGGATCTCCGGGCTCACGTTCGACGAGAGTGGTGCCGAGCGTGGTCTTCCGGAGCCGGGAATCGTACAAAAGCGGCTTGAGTACCGCGCGTGGTTCGATAGAATTTCGGTGAACGTGGGTCTCTCCGCCTGTACCGGTTCTCCGGGTCCGGAACGTGAGGGGGCCTGCTCTTTCGTTTCTCTGCGGTCGCCAGGGTCTGTCGTGCGTCGATTCTGGGATAGGCGGTTTAGGGTGGGGGTGCGGCCGAGGGGGTAGCCTGTGGCGCCCCGTTGAACAAGCGTGGGGCTCTGCGCGACCATGGGTCGTTGCGTCGAGTCAAGGGCGCCCGAATTCGACGTCAGTCCGAGGGGAAAGGAGCCGAGACCATCATGTCTCTCCCGTTACTTGTCGACACAGAGCGGAGTCGGTGTTCGCTCGTGGGGCTTTTCAGGCTGTGTGCAAGGTGGTTGTGCATCGTGCTCATCGGCGTGCTGGCGGTGAAGATGAGCCCGTGCTTCGAGCATTCGGTGGCGTATGCGCAGGGCCATCTCAGCTGCGACGACGACGATCGAGACAGTCGCGGCCGTCGAGACGGAAGCCGTAGCGGCTCGGCTTCGTCGTCGAACAACTGCGGGTCGACCGACTCGCTCAACCCGGCGAGCTGCTGGGAACAGCGACCGATAGAGGAGCTCGAGTCTCTCCTGAACGGAACGCTCGGTGAGCCTCTTCCTGCGCTCCTCGTGTGTGGGGAGCTGGTCACGACCGTCAGCGAGGCTCGCTCGATTCTCCGTCGCAGTCGCTCGACGCCCTGCTCCGATTTCCGGCGCGAGGCGCTGGCGACGCTGCTCAACGTTCGACGATCCAGACTCTCGGGCGACGGTCGTTTCGGGCTCGACGGCGCGAGGTGTTACGGCGTCGATGATTTCCGCATCGTGCTGCGATGCGGAAGTCTTGCCGTCGGCGTCGACGGAGAGCCCGATCCTGAGCACTCCGCCGTGCTGACGCAGAGGACGCCTGTTCTGGAACTTGTCGAACTCGGTGGGGCTCTCTGCGCGATCGCGGACTGCCCGCAGGATGACGACTTCACGTGTGGGCGGACGATCTCGCGTCTGGCCGAGATCCTTCGCAGGGTCAACGACTCGTCGTCGGGTGGCGACTGCCGCCACTGCCGCGAAGATGAGACCGCGCCGACGCTCACGTGTCCGACCGGCCACCTGGTTTTCGAGCGCCAGGGGCCGCACGGGGCGGTGATCTCGTTCGGCGTCAGCGCAACCGACAACTGCGACCCGAATCCTCATGTGGTGTGTTTTCCTCCTCCCGGAACCGTTCTGCCGGTCGGATTGCGACGAACCGTTCGTTGTGTTGCGCGGGATCTCCGAGGGAATCGCAGCTGCTGTGAGTTCGATGTCGAGGTCACAGATACGACGCCCCCGACGATTGTCTGCCCGGCCGGCCCCATCGTCGTCGGCTGCACGACGGGCGATGGCAGCGCGGTCGTCCACTACCCGTCTCCGACGGCGCAGGACCTGGACGGCCAGCCGCCCCACATCGTCTGTGAGCCGTCGAGCGGAAGCGTCTTCGGTCTCGGAGAGACGACGGTCGTCTGTCGAGCTGAAGACACCTCGGGGAACGTCTCGACGTGCTCGTTCTCGGTGGTCGTGACCGAGGACGCGCCTCAGAGGCTGTTCTGCCCGGGCGACATGGTCGTCACGTGTACGTCGTCCGAGGGCGCGACCGTCGATTTCCCCGCGCCGACGATCTCCACGACCTGTGGTCAGGTCGAGGACAAGAACTGCGTGCCGCCGTCCGGGTCGCTCTTCCCGATCGGGTCGACGGAAGTAGTCTGTACCGCGACGACGTCGGATGGTGAAGTCCTCGAGTGTCGCTTCACGGTCACCGTGGCGGATTCGAGCCCGCCCACACTCGTCTGTCCGGCGCCGATCGTCGTGGAGTGCACTTCTCCGGATGGGACTCCGGTTCAATTCGAGGTGACCGCCCGCGACGACTGCGACCCGGAACCGGTGGTCACGACGACGCCCGCATCGGGTCACCTCTTTCCGCCGGGAGAGACTTCGGTGGTGTGTACGGCGACCGATGTATCCGGGAACACGACCGAGTGCGAGTTCATCGTTCGCATCATCGATACCACGGCGCCTTCCATCACGTGTTCTCGAGGGCCGATCCGTGTCGCGTGCAGCCTCACGGAGCCGAAGGGTGGTGGCGCTCCCGTCACCTACCCGTCTCCGATGGTCTCCGACAACTGCGACTCGGACGTGACTGTGGTTTGCGATCCGCCGTCGGGGAGCGTCTTTCCTCTCGGCCTGACTCTCGTGACCTGCACTGCCACGGACGATTCGGGCAACAGCGCAGAGTGCTTCTTCGTCGTGGATGTCGACGATACCGCGCCGCCGTCCCTCTCATGTGTGGAGAGCGTCACCGTGGAGTGCACCGGTCCCGACGGCGCGGTGGTCGAGTACCCGGAGCCCGTCGCTTCGAACGAATGCGACGGGGACCCGACGATCACCTGCGAGCCTGAGTCGGGGTCTCTCTTTCCGGTCGGTGACACTAGCGTTGTGTGCAACGCCGTCGATCAGAGCGGCAACGCGCAGCAGTGCGAGTTCACGGTGTCGGTGACCGACTCGACTCCCCCGACGCTCGCCTGTCCCTCGGACCGGATCGTCGAGTGCGAGTCTTCGGAGGGCAGCGTCGTCGATTTCGTAGTCACGGCGGTCGACCCATGCGACCCCTCGCCGGTCGTCAGCTGTACACCAACCTCCCGGAACGTGTTTCCGCCGGGAGTCACCGTCGTCGAGTGTCTCGCGGTCGACTCGTGGGGAAACCGTAGCTTCTGCAGCTTCACGGTCAGCGTCGTCGACACGACTCCCCCCGTTCTCGCGAGTCCTCCGTCGGTGACCGTCGAGTGCCAGGGCTCGGAGGGCACCATCGTCACGTTCGCGCCGAACGTGACGGACAACTGCGATTCCGACGTGGACGTCCTGTGCGTGCCCGCCTCCGGCGAGCTGTTCCCGCTCGGGATGACGGCCGTGATCTGCATAGCCACGGACGATGCCGGCCTGCAGAGCGCCGCGCGATTCGTCGTCGAGGTGGTCGACACGACCCCGCCGTCGCTCGCCTGCTCCGAGGACGCTGTCGTGGTCGAGTGCGATCGGCCAGGGGCCGGCACGATCAACTATCCAGCTCCCGTCGCCGGCGATCTCTGCGATTCTTCGCCGACGATCGTCTGCGATCCTGTCGTCGGCACCGTGCTCCCTCTTGGCGATCACGTCGTCACCTGTGTCGCAACCGACGAGTCCGGCAACAGCGCCTCGTGCGAGTTCTGGGTCAGCGTGGTCGACACGACTCCTCCGGATCTCGTCTGCCTCGAGGACATCACGCGAGAGTGCCGCGGCCCCGAAGGCACTATCGTCGAGTACAGCTCACCCGTCGCCACCGACACTTGCGATGTCGCGCCGAATCTCACGTGTCTGCCTCCGTCGGGGTCGGTCTTTCCTCCCGGCGATACGGTCGTGACGTGCACCGCGGACGACCAGAGCGGCAACATGATCCAGTGCAGCTTCACGGTGCACATCACCGACACTCTGGCGCCGGTCATCCTGTGTCCGGCAGAAGTCGTGGCGAGTTGCTCTTCCCCGTTCGGAGCGACGGTCGTTTTCGGTGTCAACGCCGTCGATCTTTGCGATCCGCTGCCCCAGGTCGCCTGTGACCCGCCACTGGGAAGCCGGTTTCCCATCGGCACGACGACCGTGACGTGCACCGCCACCGACCGCTCGGGGAATGTGTCCACCTGCGCGCTGATGGTGACGGTCCTCGACGATCGGGCCCCGGAAATCCTCTGCCCGCAGAGCTTCGAGAGGGGTTGTCACGGCGTCGACGGAGCGATCGTCGAGTACCCTGCGCCGAGCGTGTTTGACGAGTGTGATCCTGACCCGGTCGTCGTCTGCGACCCTCCGAGCGGTACGCTGCTCTCCATGGGAGCGCACACGGTTCACTGCGTTGCATCCGACGCTTCAGGAAACGTGTCCGTGTGCCAGTTCGTCGTCACCGTCGTCGGCACGACGGTGCCTGATCTCATCTGCCCACCGGACGTGACCGCGCAGTGCACGACCCCGGACGGGGCCGTCGTGGAGTACCCGACTCCCGTCGCCAACGATGCTTGCGACGAAGCGCCCGCTGTGGTTTGCGTACCCCCGTCGGGGTCGGTGTTCCCGCTCGGCGACACCGAGGTGGTCTGCTCATCGACGGATGCGTCCGGCAACACGACGCGCTGCTCGTTCCTTGTCAAAGTCGTCGACACCTACGGTCCCGAGATAGAATGTCCGAGGCCGATCGTCGTCGAGTGCGACTCGTACGTCGGGACTGCCGTGGAGTTCGACGTTTCGGCGACAGACCTCTGCGACGGCGTCGTGAACGTCGTGAGCGATCCGCCCTCCGGCGCCCTCTTCCCGATTGGCCATACCACCGTGGTCTGTCGGTCGGCGGACGCCGAGGGGAACGTTTCGGTCTGCGCGTTCGTGGTCTCGGTCCTCGACAGGACCGCGCCGGACATCACCTGTACGACGGACGTCGTGCAAGTCGCGTGCACGAGTGCCGGACAGCGGTGGAGTTTCCTGCCGGGTGGCGCAGCCGGCGCCGGAGGCGAATCGAGACCGTGCACGACGACGATCGTGTACGACGAGGCGACGGCGGTCGATTCGTGCCAGCCGCCGGACATTCCCATCTATATCGACTGCAGTCCGCCGCAGGGCACGCGGCTCGCGCTCGGCTCCCACGAGGTCACATGCCGGTCGCGAGACATATGGGGGAACGAGTCGCACTGCACGTTCACGGTCGAGATCGTTCGAGGACAGGGGTCGTTTGTCCGTGGAGACACCAACGGCGACGCGAGGATCGACATCGCGGACGCGGTCTGGACTTTCCGCTACCTCTTTCTCGGCGGCCCGGCACCCGGTTGCCTGGACAGCTCGGACGTGAACGATGATGGGCGCCTCGACCTCGCCGACGGCATCTACGTTCTCGACTACCAGTTCCGTGGCGGCGCGCGGCCCGCTCCCCCGCACGCGCCGCCGTGTGGCCTCGACACCACCCCCGCCGACCCCCTGGACTGTGTCAGTTACCCACCC
>CAYMLL010000313.1:0-8485 GCA_964390645.1 uncultured Planctomycetia bacterium
CGTGGGTGTGGTTCTTTCCCGCGTGCCTTTCGCGATCTTGGCAATCGTACTGGCCGGCGGGGGCATGGTGTGGGCCGCCGCGGCGGTGGGATCGATTCTCGTGATTCACTTCATCGAGACGTCGATTCTCAATCCGAAGATCCTCGGAGACATGCTCCACCTCCACCCGGTGCTCGTTCTGGCGATCCTGGTGATCGGTGAGCGCTTCTTCGGGGTCTGGGGCCTGCTGCTCGGAGTGCCGGTGATCGTCTACATCATCCGGTTCGTCATCTTCGAGGAGGGGATTCCTGGCTTCATCGAGCCGTACCCCAGGCGCGGGGCGGTGGGGAGGAGCACCGTGGAAGCGGCCACGGTACCCGGTGTCGGGAGCGAATTCGTGACGTCTCCCGGGGCCGGATCGGGCGCTTCCGGCGAGGACACGTCGGTGGTGGTCGAGCAGGTCGTGTCCTCCGCCGGGGAGTCCGCCGAGGGCTGATCGGATTCGTCAAAGGGACGGGCCTCGGTTGCCGAAGACGCTGCAGGGGAACTTTTTCGGCTGTTCTCTCTTCTCCTGTCCGGAGTCCTGTCTCGATCATGTCCACCTGTCCCCAGCACGTCGCGTTCCTCACCGCGGAGATGGCTCCTCTCGTCAAGGTCGGCGGCCTTGCCGATGTCGCGGGCGCCTTGCCGTCGGCGCTGGCCTCGCGCGGCGTTCGTTGCGATGTCTTTCTTCCGGCGTACAGGTCGATCGATCGATCCGCTCACGCCGTGCGTCTCGTGCGCTCCGGTCTCCAGACGTGGGCTGGTCGGCCGTACGAGTTCGACCTTCTCGAGACCACCCCTCCGGCCGCCGGCGTGCGCTGCTTTCTGATAGACGGTGGCGGGTTCTTCGATCGCGACGGGATCTACACCGACCCGGCGACGAAGGAGGACTACACCGACACCGCCGAGCGCTTCGCGTTCTTCACGCGCGCATCCCTCGATGCCTTGCGATGGATGGGCGAGCCTGTCGACGTCGTTCACAGTCACGACCATCAGGTCGCGCTGGCGTCATTCTTCGTCAAGAGGCATTTTGCCGACGACCCGGTTCTCGGCAGCGCGTCGACGGTCTACACGCTCCACAATCTCGGGTACCAGGGTGTCTACTCGCCGGGTGTTCTGGATCTCATGGGAGTCGCGGATGATGAGTTTTACCCCATGGGGCCTTTCGAGCATCACGCGCACGTGAACTGGATGAAGATCGGGATCTCGTTCGCGGACGAGGTCAGCACTGTGAGCCCGACCTATGCGCGCGAGATCTGCGAGGACGTCGTCCAGGGCGCGAGCCTCGACGGGCTCCTGTCGAGCCGGCGCGATCATCTCACGGGCATCCTGAACGGCGTCGACGTCGATGAGTGGAACCCGGCGACCGACGAGCACCTTCCGGTGTCCTACGACGTCAACCGTCTCGACGGCAAGCGTGAGTGCAAGCTCCGGCTCCTCCGGGAGTGCGGCCTTGACGCGACCGATGTCGACACGCCGCTGATCGGCATGATCACACGGCTGGTCGACCAGAAGGGCCTTGATCTCCTGGAGGAGGGACTTGACCGGCTGCTCGAAACCGGCGCCCGCTTCGTCGTCCTCGGCACGGGACTTCCGAAGTACGAGAGGCTCCTGGCACGTGCTGCCCGGGAGAACCCCGATCGTGTCGCGTCGCTGATCAAGTTCGACAACGGGCTCGCGCATCGCATCGAGGCAGGGTCGGACATGTTTCTGATGCCATCGCTCTACGAGCCCTGCGGGCTCAACCAGATGTACAGCCTCCGCTACGGCGCGATCCCGATCGTCCGCTCGACCGGCGGGCTTGCGGACACGGTGGTGGACGTCGACGCGGATCCGGACGGTATCGGCTTCACCTTTGACGACTACACGGCCGACTCGCTCGTCGACGCCGTCCAGCGAGGAGTGAGGACGTTCGCGGATCGAGAACGCTGGCTCGGCATCATCTGTCGCGCGATGCGGCTCGATCTGTCGTGGAACGTGTCCGCCCAGCGCTACATCGAGCTCTATCGCAAGGCGGCGTTGACGCGAGCCTAGTTCGCATTTTTCGCCACGAAATCGGTGAGGAATCCGGACCAGCTGTCCGTCGAGGAGGTCGATCCCGCGCGGCAGGGGGGCTCGCCCTGGCGTCGAGTCGCCGGGCGGACGGGATCCCGGGGCATCGGAGTTGGATTTTCGCGGCGGAATCGTCGATGGTGGGCGTCTCCTCATTCGAAGGAGGTGTACGCCATGAAACATGGTCGACTCGCGACGTTGCTCGTCGCGCTGGTGGCGGTCCCGGATGTTTCCCGCGCAGAGGATCGGCCGCTGCGGCTCGGCATCGTCGGTCTCGACACGTCGCACGTGATCGCGTTCACGTCGATGTTCAACGATACGGATCGCAAGGGCCACGTTCCGGGTGCTCGTGTCGTCGCGGCCTTCAAGGGCGGCAGCCCGGATGTCGAGGCCAGTGCCGGTCGCATCGAGCGATTCACGAAGGAGCTGGTGGACAGGTGGGGCGTCGAGCTGGTCGATGATATCCCGACGCTCTGCACGAAGGTCTATGGGGGGCGGCTCCAGAGTGTCGATGGTCGACCCCATCTCGAGAAGCTTCGACCGATTCTCGCCGCGAAGCGGCCGGTCTTCATCGACAAGCCGCTCTCGGGCAGCCTCCAGGGAGCGAAGGAGATCGCCCGGCTCGTGAAGGAGAGCGGCGTGCCGTGCTTCAGCTCGTCGTCGCTGCGGTTCTACGGCGGTATCGCGGAGCTCGAAAAGAGCCCCGAGGTGGGTGACATCCTGGGCTGCGAGGCCTACTCGCCATGCTCGATCGAGCCGCACCATCCGGATCTCTACTGGTATGGCGTTCACGGGGTCGAGATCCTCTTCACGCTCATGGGGCCGGGCTGCGTCGAGGTCACGCGTGTGTCGACGCAGGACTGCGACGTCGTAGTGGGGCGCTGGAACGATGGGCGCATCGGGACGTTCCGCGGCATTCGCAAGGGCAGAAGCACGTACGGCGCCACGGTCTACGGCTCGAAGGGCATCCGCACGAGCTCACCGGTCAAGGGCTCGGTCTATCGGCCCATGCTCGTGGAGATCGTCCGGTTCTTTCGCTCCGGTAAGCCGCCGGTGTCCATCGATGAGACGCTGGAGATGTTCGCGTTCATGAGCGCGGCCGATCTGAGCAAGAAGCGGGGCGGAGCGCCGGTGCGTCTTGCCGAAGTCCTGGATGACCGGAGGAGGAGCGAGTGAGAGGCGCCGTCGTACTGGGGGCGTGTGCCACGAGCCTGGCCCTGCTGTTCTCGTGTGCGACGTCGATGGACAGGTCCATGGAGAAAATCGAGCAGAGCTTCGAGACGGTCGAGAGCGGCCGGCTGCCGCCGGGATGGCGCGCCGTCCAGGGTGAGTGGGGCGTCCGTGACGGTCGGCTCGAGGCGGACGGTCAAGGCGTGCCCGCGATTCTCGAGTTCGCGTCCGGTGCGTGGAGCGACGTCGCTGTCGAGGTCGATGTGACCGTGCTCGCGGCGGACCCGGAAGGACTCTCGGCGTCGATTCTCTTCGGTGCCGAGGGACCCTTCGGTGTCGAGGGGGACGCGGCGCGTCATCACGTCGCGAAGGTGCGCTCGGTCCGCGACGCACGGCGCGGGGTCGAGTACGGATGCCGGACTCCGGGCGATGGATACAGCGCGCGCTCTGCGGGGCCCACCGCGACCGGATTGGACGCGAGCGTGTCCAGGCGTCTGCGCCTCGTGACGTGTCGTGGGCGCGTGCAGATATCGATCGACGGCCGACTCGTCCTCGACTCCCCGTTCGGCTACGACGTACGAGCCGGGGGCCTCGGGCTGCGGATCGCGAACGGTCGCGCGGCCTTCGACAGCCTCGAGGTTGTCCCGCTCCACGAGCCCGAGGTCGCACGACTCGCGGTGAGCTACGGCCCCATGCGCCGAGTGCTCAACATCGCTCATCGCGGGTCGTCGAGGTCGGCTCCCGAGAACACCCTCGTCGCCATTCGACGCGGCGTCGAGGAGGGGGCCGTCGGGGCGGAGTTCGACGTCTACCGGACCGCCGACGGCGAAATCGTCCTCATGCACGACAAGAGCCTCCTGAGGACGACGAACTTCCGCGACGTCATGCCGGATGCCGGGAGCTCCCTGGTGCACGATCAGTCGTTCGCCGATCTGCGCAAGCTCGACGCCGGCAGCTGGAAGGGCCCCGAGTTCCGGGGCGAGCCGATTCCGACGTTGAAGGAGACTCTCGAGTACCTTCGCGGTCGTGCGACGCCCGTCCTCGAGATCAAGCCCGGGGACATCGGCCGGGATGTCGCTCGCGTCGTCCGCGAGGCCGGGGCGGAGACGGAGGTCTTCGTGCAGAGCTTCTCCGCGCGGGCGATCCGGGAGTTTCGTGAGGAGCTGCCGACGGTGACCACGGGCTACATCACCGGCGCGATCGTCAGCGGCGATGCCGTCGCTCGCGCCCGCGAACACATCCGCATCGCGCGGGAGGCCGGCGCGAACGCGATCGTCTGTGACCACCGGCTTGTAGTACCGGAGTACGTCGAGGAGCTTCACCGTCGCGCGTTGAGTCTCTTCGTGTGGACCGTCGACGACGTCCACGTGATGGAGTGCCTCGTGCGTCTGGGGGTCGACGGCATCATCACGAACGTTCCCGCACGGCTGACGGAGCTTCTCCAGGGCCTTTGAAGGGATCCGGAAAGAGGGACTCGAGGACCATGCGCGAAATCTCCATAGTGCCCATCGTTGCCATCCTGGCTTTCGGGTCCCTGCCGGCGCGTGCGCAGTCGGTGTCGATGCGCATCAGCGACGAAGGCATCGAGCTGCGCATCCCCGGGAAGGACCCTCGCTTCTTCAAGACGCTCGGCGAGCTCTCCTCGGCGCTGCCGGGTCTGCGGGGAGGCTTCGAGATCGAGGCGGCGCCGCCGCCCGCGCCGCCTCGCCAGGCGACGAAGCTCGATCCCACCCCGGACAGGGCGAAGGGACGCAAGATCGACATCACTCCCGGCAAGATTCCGGCGCTGGAGATGCTGCGCTTCCTCGCCGACTACACGGGGCTGTCCGTCGTGCACGATTCGAAGGACCAGGCGCTCGCGACGATGGAGATCCCGGTGATCGCGGAGATTCACGGCGCGGACGACGTCATCGTCGAGGCGCACCTGGCAGCGAGCGGGGTGCTCCTCTCGCGACGCATGCTGGCGAACGGCCAGCGGATCATCGAGGCACGGACCTCGTCGCGTCGAGCCGACGGCGGGGAGCCGAGGTCGCGGCCGGTCGTCGTCGTTGGCGCCGGCAAGGAGGCGCGGGCCGCTCGAGGCCGGCGCGTCGGGGAGTCGCAACGCGTGGGGAGGCCTGGCTCCGCGGAGGTGACCTTCGGCGAGATCCCGGACGTGGTCCGGGCACAGGTCGAGCTCGCGGAAGGAGAGGGAGTCCTGGTTCTCGACGCCGCGAAGGGAAGGCGGACGCGAACCGGCGTGCTGGGCGTCCTCCAGCGGTACGACATCGTCACGCGCATCGGGTCGCGTCCGGTGCGTTCGCCACGTGACCTTGTCGACGAGCTCGCGCGCCATCGTCGTGGCGAGGAGATCACGCTGCGTCTCCTGCGCAAGGGTGGGATGAAGATCCTGCTGGTCCGGCGGTGAGTGATCGAGCCCGCTTCCTCTACCTGCACGGATTCGCGTCGAGTCCGGGGTCGCGGAAGGCGTTGCGCTTTCGGGATGCCTTCGCGCGGCGGGACCGGGAGCTCGTGATCCCTGATCTCAACCCGTCGGACTTCCGCGACCTCACGGTCGGAGGCATGCTCGACGTCGCCGAGCGCGCCGTCCGCGACGGTCCGGACGGCCCGGTCGGCATCATCGGCTCGAGTCTCGGGGGCTACCTCGCCACCTTGCTGCTCTCGCGGCTGTCAGGTGCCTTCGGCGCGGTGCTGCTCGCTCCGGCCTTCGACTTGCGGACTCGCTGGTCGAGGCGGCTGGGGCCTGACGCGCTCGCGGCGTGGCAGCGCATCGACACGATCAGGATCTTCCACCACGGTCTCGACCGGGAGTGCTCGCTCGGCTACCGCTTCTACGAGGAGAGCGCGGCCTATCCGGCCTATCCCGATCCCGGAGGGGTTCCGCTGCTGATGTTCCACGGCCGGGCTGACGAGGTTGTTCCGCTCGAGGCTGTCGAGGAGTTCACGCGGCGGCAACCAGGGGCGCGCCTGAGGGTTGTCGAGGACGACCACTCTCTTCTCGATGCCGTCGACGGGATCGTCCGGGAGTCCGTGGAGTTCTTCGATGAGTGCCTGGGATGATCGTTCGCGAGATCCTGCGGCAGGGCTCGTCGGGACGCGCGTTGATCCCGCATCCGCAAGACGTTTCAATAAGAGGCTGTTTCAAGACCCGCTCCGGCGGCCCGAGGCACGGATGGGGGCTTGAAGCAGCCTCCGAGTCTCCTGGATCGCATCCTAGGGGGAGAGCATGGGGAGCCGCGGCGTTATCATCCTGACGGTCCTTTCGGTGGCCTCGTCGTGTCGCACGAGCCCGCAGCTGATGGGTGACAGCGACAAGTTCGTTCCGGACCCGCGTGGTGAGCCGCAGGTCATGGCCCTGCCCTGGGTAGAGGGCGCGAGGCTCGCCTGGCGTGTCGAGGAGCGCTTCTCGGGCAGGCTCGCGGAGGGCAGTGGCGTCTCCAGTCGCCTGCTCATCGTCGACGCGACCTGGAATGTCACCGGGGTCGACGGTGACGGCGGGGCCAGCGTCTCCCTGACCTTCGATCGCGTCCGTCTTGACGAGGAGCAGCCCGGGGGGCGATCGAGCTTCGATACGGGTGCGTCCGGGACGTCCGGCGAGGGAACCCCTCGCGTGGAGCGGCTCGCGCGCGCGCTCGTCGGTACGGAAGCTCGCTTCGAGATCTCCGGGGACGGACGTGTGCGGGGATTCGTCCCTGCCGGTCCGATGGACGAGACCAGCGCGCTCGCTCGCATCGGGGCGATGCCGCGCCTTCTCGGGTCCGCGGGCTGCTTGCAAGCGCTGGAGACCCTCGCGCTGCTGCCCCGCGAGGCGGTCGTCACGGACGATCGGTGGACATGTTCGGACGAGCGAACGATGCCCTACGGTCGTCTGAGGATCGATATCGACCTCGTCTACCGCGGACGTGTCGAGCGGGATGAGCGCCTCGCGAGCCGCATCGATTTCTCGAAGCGGCTCACGGCGCTCGACTCCGTCGAGACGGATCGTGGGATCGCGGCGCTCCAGAACGGTGGTGCGAAGGGCTCCATCTACGTCGGACGCGGCGCGATGCCGTCGTTCTCGCTGATACAGCGTGGGAGCGCCACGCTCGAGCTGCGCTCCTTCGGCCGCGTCGGGACGCAGCGGATGAAGAGCTCGCTGTTGATCTCGTTGTCGCCCTGATCGACGGGGGGCGTCGTTCGGGAGCGCCGTTCAGAACCGCTCGTTCCACTCGCGGCGCGAGTACCGTTCGTCGATCAGTGCCGTCAGCGGTGGTATCGTCCACGCGTCGCCGACGGGCTCCGGCTGCCACGCGGTCGTGATCCGCTGACGCACCTCCTCCCGCGACAGTGGCAGGTTGGCGACGAATGACACGTGTGTGCGCTGCTCGCGGTAGTCCGGCTGCTTCGGCGGCTCCCGCAGATAGCGTGGGATGAGCTCCAGGTCGAAGTCGTGGAGGATCGTGCCCTGGTGCAGCATGGCGCCGCGCGTGCGCTTCTGCGCGTTGCCGCCGAACTTGAGGTTACCGATCGCGAGGTCGCAGGATCCGCGCATCGACACGTCTTCGAGACCGAGCGCCGCGCCGCAGCGCTCGACGATCGCCGCGTAGGAGGTCCGCAGGTCACGCAGCTCGGGGTGCCGGGCGAGCGGCAGCACGAGGGAAAAGTTCAGGCAGCCGGGACCCTGTAGAACGGTGCCGCCGCCGGAGACGCGACGCAGGATCGGCACGCCGTCCTCTCTGGCGCGCTCGACGTCGACGTCATCTTCGACACGGCTCGACACGCCGAGCACGACGAACAGTGATGGGCTCTCCCAGAAGCGCAGGAAGCCGACCTCCTCGTCGCGCCTGGCGGCGCGGCTGCTTTCCATGAGAAGGGCCTCGTCGAGGGCGAGGTTCTCCTCGGCGCGCGCGAGGGTGCGGTCGACGAGCAGCAGCGGTGGCATTCAGCGTACCGGCCTCGCTCGGTGTCCGCTGATCGCCGTCCGTACCGTGTAGACGGACCGGCCCGCGGTTATGAAGAGTGTGCGTCCGTCCTCGCCGAAGCAGCAGTTCGTCGCCGTCTCGGGCGTCGCCACGAAGTCCACGAGCACGCCGTCCGGGGAGATCACCCAGACGCCGCTCAGCGGGCCGCTTCGGGCGGCCGCCCAGATGTTGCCGTCGACATCGACCTCCTTGCCGTCGATGCCCCGACCCGCGCCTATGTCGAAGAGGAGCCGACCGCGCGTGGGCGGTCCCGACGCGTCGATTCGATAGGCCCGGAGCTT
>CAYMLL010000314.1:0-3930 GCA_964390645.1 uncultured Planctomycetia bacterium
TGCCGACGTTCGAGTGCGTGAAGACGCCGTGGCAGCCGTAGAGCCAGCCGTCCGGTCCCCACGTGAACGAGTTCAGCGTCTCGTGCGTGTCCTGGTAGCCCCAGCCGTCCAGGAGCACCTTCGGCGGGCCGTCCGGGACGTCGTCGCGATCCGCGTCGGGAACGAAGAGCAGGTACGGCGCCGCACCGACCCAGACGCCTCCGAAGCCGACCTCGAGACCGCTGACGAGATTGAGGCCCTCGAGAAACACCTTCCGGGAGTCGAGCGTGCCGTCACCGTCGGTGTCCTCGAACACGAGGATGCGGTCGGCGCCCTCGTCGCCCCGGGCGCGGTTCGGGTAGGTGTGACCTTCGGCGACCCAGACGCGTCCGCGCCCGTCGATCGCGAGCTGGATGGGCTGGCGGACGTCGGGCTCGCTGGCGGCCACCGTGACCCGGAAGCCGTCCGGCACGTCCATGTTCGCGGCGGCTTCGGTGGCCCCGAGACCCGTCGTCGCCGGACGTCGCGGTCGCTCCGCACGCCGCTCGTCTCCGCTGACCGCACCCGTCTCGTGAAAGAGCACGAAGCTGCCCTTCTTGTTGCCGACGACCACGTGTCCGTTCCGGTATCCCGGCTTCCCTTGCGGGTCGCGAAACCGGGACGCGTCCTTTCCGGGGAGCCCGCCGATGACGTTGTCCGGCCAGGCGTCCCGGTCGAGGTCGTGAACGAAGGCGAGGAAGTTGTCCGGGTGGCCCTTCGGGTCGTAGAGCCTCGCACTGTGGTGCTCGTGCTGCTTCTCGAGACGCGGACCCTCGTACCAGAAGGGTCCCGAGATGACGTCCTCGTGACCGTCCCGGTTGATGTCGCCGAGGGAGGCGTTCTCCGCGTGGAAGGTGTCGCAGAGCTCGGGACGACGAAAGGAGTGAGCGACGTGGTTCCCGGCACGTGCGCCGTCGGGCGTCGAGACGGAGAGCATGAGCGCGAGGAGGAGAACTGAGCACGTGGTCACTTGCATGGCGGGTTCCGATGTCGGTGTCCCGGGCGGGGGGCCGGGGCTTGTTCCGGGCTCTTCCCCGGAGTCATCCTGACGGCGGGGAGGGGCGCGGCGCGTCAAAGCCGGATCACCGAGGAGAGCTCGTCCGGGGGCGCGCTCATTCGAGCTCGCCGCTGTCCAGCCGCCGCCAGAACTCCGCCGGCGCCAGCTGCTGGTCGAAGGACACGCCCATCTGCCTCAGTGTCGGAATCTGTCGCAGGGTCTCCATGCCGGACTCGATCTTCCCGGGGGAGAAGAGGAGTCGAGTGAGCGGCAGGTCGTGCAGTGGTGTGAGATCGGTCACGGCGGTCTCCGCGATGTGCAGCCGCTGGAGGCGCGAGCCGGCGAGCGCCGAGAGGTCCGCCACCTTCGTGCGGTGGAGTGTCAGGCTGACGAGTGGCGCTCCGCGCAGCGCGTCGATGCTGGTCACGGGGCTCTCGTTGAGCCAGAGCTGCTCCAGCGGCGCTCCGGCGAGCGGGCCGATATCGCTCACGTGCGTTCCGAGGAGCCGCAGCTCGACGAGCGGTGCCCCGGCGAGCGCCTCGATGGAGCGGACGTTCGTCTTGTTGAGCGACAGCGCCTCGAGCGGCATCCCGGCGAGCGGGGCGAGGTCGCGCACGTAGGTACCTTCGAGAAAGAGCTGCGCCAGCGGCATGCCTCGTAGCGCTTCGAGGTCGGCGACCTTCGTGTACTCGAGGTCGAGCATCTGCAGCTTCATGCCCTCGAGTGGCGAGAGGTCGCGCACCGGGGTGCGCTGCGCGAGCAGCTGCTGCAGGGGCATGCCGGCGAGCGCGGAGAGATCCCGGACGCCCGTGCCGGTGATCTCGAGGCCGACGAGCTTCTGGCCGGCGAGGGGGCGCAGATCCTTGACGTCCGTGTTCGTCAACGAGACCGCCGTGAGCGTTCCCTCGACCTCCTCGTCGAGCGTGCCCTCCTGGAAGAAGAGGTTGCCGTCACTCTTGTAGCCGCGGTTGAGACTACGCAGCGCGTCGTGGACGGCTCTTGCTGTGACCTTCTCGGGGAGCCCTTGGACCTCGACGGTGCTCTCGTCCGGCTCGTCGTCGGACTTCGCGGTGGGCCCGCCGTCCTCGGGAGCCGTCCCGGAGTCGCCGCAACCCGTGGAGAGCAGAACGATCGGCACGAGCAGCCGGATGAGAGCGGCGCGGGTCACCGTTTCCTTCCTCGGTAATGAAGAGAGCCTGAGCAAAGACACAGTGTAGTCCGCGAGCGAAGCAGGGACAGCCCCTCCACGAAAAAGAGGGAGCGCCCCGCGAAAAGGGGGCCCTCCCTCCGTTGCGTATTCCCGTCGCGTCGTGCGAAGATGGGGCTCCCGATCGAGAAGCCTCATGAGACGAACAGCGACCCTCCAATTGAGCGTGATGGCGGCCTCCTGGCTCGCGGCCCTGGGGGGCGGTGTCTCCCAGGATCTCCTGCGCGAGTCGTTGCGGGACCGCGGAATCGGCGACGAGTGGATCTACGACGACTGGAGCGAGGCCCGAGAGCGCTCGGCTGCCACGGGTAAGCCGATCTTCGCCGTCTTTCGCTGCGTTCCCTGAGCGGACTGCCGCGGCTTCGACGAGCAGGTGGCTCGTCAGAACAAGCACGTGCGCGAGCTCTGCCAGAGGTTCGTCTGTGTACGGCTGGTGAAGATGAACGGCGTTGATCTGCGGCAGTTCCAGTTCGACTACGACATGACCTGGGCGGGGCTCTTTCTCCACCACGACGGCACCGTCCTCGCGCGCTACGGAGCGCGCTCGCCGCTGGGCCCGATGGTCTACAACTCGGCGAAGGGGCTCGTGTCGACGATGCGCCGTGCTCTCGATGCTCACGCGAGGCTTCCCGCGGGGCGGGATCTCTTCGCGGGGAAGCGAGGACCCGATCCCGGCTTCACGACTCCGGAGGATATCAAGGGAGCGAGTGGCCGTCGCCGCGATCGCGAACGCGTGGGGCGGGGCAACTGCATCCACTGCCACAACGTCCACGAGCGCTTTCACGACGTCGAGATGCGCGTTCCGACTGACGGGTTCCGGCGTCCGAAGACGATCTTCAAGTATCCGCCCCCGGAGAGCCTCGGCCTCTCGATAGATCGCGACGTGGGCAATCGAGTCACCAGGGTCCGATCGGACTCGTCCGCCGCGCGGGCGGGTATCGCGAAGGGCGACGAGCTGAGGGTCGTCGGTGGGCAGTCGATCTTCTCGATCGCGGACCTGCAGTTCGTCCTTCATCACCTCGACGAGGAGGCGACGGTCAGCATGGAGCTCCGCCGTGACGGCGAGACGATTCGCACGTCGATGAGCTTGCCGCGCGGCTGGAAGCGCAATGACTTCACCTGGCGCGCGTCGATGACGGGGTTTCCGCCGGACCGCGGGCTCCACGTCTTCAAGCTCGACACCGATGACAAGAAGGCGCTCGGCGTCGCCGCGTCCGATGTCGCGCTCGAGGTGCGCGGCCTCTTCAAGCCGGCGCTCGAGAGGTCACCGCTGGAGGAAGGCGATATCATCGTCGGCTACGATGGCGAGAAGAAGACGCTCGGTGCGCTGGAGTTTCAGAGCTACCTGCGGGTACACCACCACCGGCCGGGCTCCGTCATCCGACTCGTTGTCCTGCGTGACGGCAAGCGGCTGCCGATCCAGGTGAGGCTGTCGGAGGAGACCCGCGCAGCGGGCTCGTCAGAGAAGGGCTGAGAGAAGCGGAACAGGAAGGCGGTCGACCGGTGCCTTGCCTCCCGCATTCGGCTCAGCGCCCGCTCTTCTCGGTGTCCTTCTTCTCACGGTAGAGATTCGCGTGCACCCGCGCGACGTCCCACATGTAGTGTCCGATGCGGTGCTCGTCGGCGGCCCGCACCAGGTGCTTCTTCGCGAGATCCTTCTTGCCGTGGACCTCGTGGTAGAGGCCGAGGTAGAGGTGTGCGTAGAAGA
>CAYMLL010000314.1:3940-8469 GCA_964390645.1 uncultured Planctomycetia bacterium
GGCGTTTAGCCCGCGTATTGGCAGTCAGAATAGTAGAAGAGGCGCTGATTGAGCTCGGGCGGTGAAGGGCGCCCGTTCGTTGCGGCAGCCAGCACGTCCCCGGGCTTCAGCCTGCCGGCGTAGAGCTCGTAGATCTGGCGCATCGGCACGCGGCGGTCGTCACCGATCCGCAGGATCGTCTTGCGCGCCTTCTCGACGCCGTGCTTGCGCGCCATGCAGAGGTAGCGCCACGCCGCATTCTCGACATCGTTGTCATCGACCGTCTGGTAGCCTTCGAACTGCTTCTGTCCCTCGACGAACTGCCCGGTGTAGTAGTACGAGATGCCGCGCCGCCAGTGCCATGGCTTGCGCTCCGGATCGAGCTCCACGGCTTGATCGAAGTCGGCGACTGACGCCTTGAATCGTCCCTTCTTGAAGTGCTCGGCGCCCCGCAGGTCGAAGGCCGTGGCGGCCTCGGCGGCGAGCTCCCGGGAGCGGCGAAGCGCCTGACGATAGTCAGCGAGGATCTCTTCGGGGGGCCGTTTCTTCGGGCTCCGGGGCTTCCGGTCGTCGGCTCGAAGAGCGGGAGCGGTGCCGAGGAGGAAGAGGACAGCGACGATCGACAAACGCATCGGGATTCTCCTTGCGCTTTCACTCCCCCACAGTATGGCACGCGTCGGGCGAGTTTGTATACTGGGCCGTCCGTAGGTTCCAAGACAGAACGACAGGAGCAGCAATACCATGCGCCGCATCCAATCGGCTCTCTTCACGTCCGTCATTCTCGCGTACGCCACGTTCTCGCTCGTCTCCTGCACCTCCGGCGGGCGCGTCAAGGTCGAGCCATGGGGCGAGAGCCCTGACGGCGACGTCCGCCTGTACACGCTCGTCAACGCGAACGGCGTCACGGCGAAGGTGACGAACTACGGAGCCATCCTCACCGAGCTTCACGTCCCCGACCGCGACGGCAAGCACGCCGATGTCGTCCTCGGCTTTGACAATCTCGACGCGTACCTCACCGGGCATCCCTACTTCGGAGCAACGACGGGCCGGGTCGCGAACCGTATCGCAGGAGGCAAGTTCGATCTCGATGGCACGAGCTACCAGTTGACGACCAACAACGGTCCGAACAACGTCAACCACCTGCACGGTGGAACGAAGGGGTTCGACAAGCGCGTCTGGAGCGCGGAGGCGATCGCCGTCGCCAACGGCACGGCGGTCAAGCTCAGCTACGTGAGCCCCGACGACGAGCAGGGCTACCCTTGCTCGCTGACGACCCACGTGCTCTACACGCTGACCGACGCCGACGAGCTGCGCATCGACTACAGTGCTACGACCGACAAGCCGACCCCGGTGAACCTCACGCATCACTCGTACTTCAACCTGTCGGGTGAGGGTAGCGGCAGCATCCTCGACCACGATCTGATGATCGCGGCGGACCACTACACACCCGTCGACGGGACCGGGATCCCGCTCGGCGAGCTGGCGCCGGTGAAGGACACCGTCATGGACTTCACGAAGACGACGAGGATCGGCTCGCGCTTCGAAGCCCTGCCGCCCAAGGGCGGCGACCCCGGTGGCTACGACCACAACTACTGCCTCAACAACAAGGGCGGCAAGATGGCCCTTGCGGCCACGCTCTACGACGCCAAGTCCGGACGTCTCATGGAGATCCTGACGACGGAACCCGGTATCCAGCTCTACACCGGCAACTACCTCGACGGCTCGCTGAAAGGGAAGTCCGGCAACACGTACGAGAAGAACTCCGGGATCTGCCTCGAGACCCAGCATTATCCGGACTCGATCAACCAGCCGGCGTTTCCGTCGGTCGTTCTGAGACCGGGCGAGACCTACTCGCATTCGACGGTGCACCGGTTCACGGCGAAGTAGGCCGGCGTCGGCGGCCGGCTCTCTCGGGGAGCCGTGGGCGCTCTCCCCGAGGGCCCCGTCAGCAGGGCGACGGAAGGCTTCGATCAGTGCTGGAAGAGGAACGCGTTGCTGTTGATCAGCGCCCAGCAGATGTCCTCGAGGCCCTCCTCGCGCTTCTCCTTCGTCTCGAGATGGTGCCGGGCCGCGGCGAGCTCCTCCGCGCTCGGCTCGCGGCAGAAGGCCGCGAGGTAGAGCTCGCTGACGATGTCATCGTCGCTCCTCTGCTCGCGGATCGCGCGGCGGATGCGGTTGCCGTCGTCACGCAGCTTGCCGTGGATCAGTGAGCCGTTGAACATCTGCAGCGCCTTCGACAGGTTCGTCTCGGTCTGCCGTTCACACTGACAGACCGTCTGACGCTTCGGCTGTCCGAAGACCTCGAGGAACTCGATCCTGGCATCGGGGCTCGGCAGCTGGGTAGCCGGCGTGCCGGCCGGTAGCTGGCCGAGCTTCTGGCCGACGCCGGTCACGTGGCAGATCGCGTCGAGTAGCTGCTCCGCGCCGAGAAGCCGTGGGTAGGCGTGCGAGAAGAACCGCGTGTCGTCGCGATTGAGTGTGTTCTGCGTCGAGCTCAGCTGGTAGGTGCGGCTGTTGAGGATCGTGCGCAGCATGTGCTTGCGATCGAAGCCGCTCTCCCGGAAGTCGTTCGCGAGCGCGGCGAGCAGCTCGGCGTTCGACGGCGGGTTGGAGTCACGGAAGTCGTCGACCGGATCGACGATTCCCTTGCCAGTGAGGTGATACCAGATGCGGTTGACCTCGACGGTGGCGAAGAAGGGGTTCTCCTCGCGCGTCAACCACTCGGCGAGAGCATCGCGACGGTCGTCCTCCTCCGCGACGACCGCATCGCCGACCAGCGGCAGCCACGGCGCCATCCTCTTCTTCGTGCGTGGCTGTGTGACCTCGCCACGTCGATCGACCCAGACAACGAGCTCGTCCTTGCGACCGCCCGGCTTGCGCTTGACGCGGTTGAAGAACGCGGTCATGCCGTAGTAGTTGTCCTGTGTCCAGCGCTCGAAGGGATGGTTGTGGCACTTCGCGCAGGCGAGACGGAAGCCGAGGAAGACTTGCGCGGTCGACTCCGCGGCATCGGCGGCGTCGGTGGCCGTCCGGTAGTAGTTCGCGGCGGGGTTCGAGTAGGTGCTGCCGCTCGCCGTCAAGAGATCCCGCGCGAAGTCGTCGTAAGGCTGATTGCGAGCCAGAGACTGGACGAGCCACCCGTAGTACTTGTGCGCGCCCTCCGCGGTGACCGCCTTGCTCGTCAACCGCAGCAGGTCGCCCCACTTCGTCGCCCAGAACGCGGCGTACGCGGGTCGATCGAGCAGCTCGTCGATGAGACGCGTGCGCCGGTCCGGGCGACCGTCCTCGTGGAACCGTCTCACCTCTGCGAGCGAGGGCAGCGTGCCGATGACGTCGAGGTGGACGCGGCGCAGGAACTCGTCGTCGGTGCAGATCTCCGACGGCACGTACTGGAGCTTCTTCAGCTTCTTGAAGACGAGCTCGTCGATGTACCTCGACGGCTCGTGAGTCGACGGTCCGGGAGCCTCCCAGGCGAAGCCCTCCACGTCGCGGACGAAGGTCACGTTCACGGACTCGATCCGGTCGAGATAGCGCACCATGACCGCGATCTCGCCCCGGTCATGACCGACGAGGAGCCCGTGAGCATCGATCGTGGCGATCGCCTCCTCGGAGCTCGAGTAGACCGCGAGATCGGTGATGTCACGCACGGCGCCGTCGGAGAACGTCGCGAGAACGAGGAGCTGCTGCGAGCGCTCCGGGTGACGCACCTCGCGTCCGGACGGAGGGTAGATCTCGATATCCTGGAGGGTCGGGGCTTCCGGACCGTCGACACGGCAGCCTTCCGCGATCCAGTCGTGGAGCGTGCTGTACGCCACGTCCGATCGGCGCAACCGGATACCTCCTCCGTGTGGCACGTGGCCGAGTGGCTTCAGGAGGATGAGGCTCGACTGTGGCTGCAGAAGGTCGACGCGACGACCGTAGCTCTCGCGGATCAAGGTGAGCTGATCGAGTGGGGGGTCGAACGCTCTCAGCGACAGGCGGAAGCCGCCCTTGCCGCTCGGCGATCCGTGGCAGGCTCCGCTGTTGCACGACTGCTTCGAGAGCGCGGCGAGCGTCTCGAAGCGAAAGGACACCGGGTCGTCCCGTGACTGACCGTCGACCTCGATCAGGGAGACGGCCTCGAGCCCGCCTCCGGTGGCGCGCACCTCGGTGACTCCGTCGGCGACCGGACGGGCGACACCGCGGTCGATCTCGACGACGCTCTCGTCGGCGATCTGCCAGTGGCAGGCGTGCGTCAGGTCGCGTGTCGTGCCGTCAGCGTAGTGACCCGTGACAACGAGTTGCAGGCGGCGGCGCCGGCCATCGAGCCGAAAGCGCTGCGGGTGGATCTCGAGCCTCCTCGGTTCGCCGATCTCGATGGGCTCGAGCCCGGCTGTCTCCTGCGACCGCGGCGCTCCGGCGAGGAGGCTCGAGATCATCAGGGGGGCGATCAGTGCGTGGAGTCGTGTGCGCACCTGCAGCTCCTCGGGCGTAGCGTTCGCCATGAGGGTTCGGTCGGGTCGATCCCGTCGGATGTGATCTCACCCCCCCAACCAACCCCCCCCAGCCCG
>CAYMLL010000315.1:0-8447 GCA_964390645.1 uncultured Planctomycetia bacterium
GGTGACCGAGACCGATCTGTGGCTCGATGTGACTGCCTTCCTCGTCCGGTCCACGGTGGGCGAGGAGTGTCTTCATCGTCTCGAGAGCGCTGCTGTCGATTCCCTCGTCTTGATGGAAACGATAGACTCCGCAGATTCCGCACATCCCCTTATCCTCCGACGACGGTCTTCTCGCGAGCGTGCTCTCTCCCGCGGAGAGACTCGTAGAGCTTGATGTACCGCTCGCAGATTACGGCGAGGTATAACTGGCTAACGACTCGCCTGCGAGCGCTCGCGGTGAGCCTCTCTCGAATATCGGCATCCGAGAGCAGCAGTCTCAAGGACGACGTGAACCGCTTCAGGTAGTCGTCAGCGTCCGCCGCTGGCCGCGTCCGGTAATCCGGTGGCACACCGTCGACGAGGATCGAGTCCTCGTCGGTCGTCAGGATCTCCGGAATGCCTCCCACAGCTGTCGAGACGATCGGTGTTCCGGCGGCCATCGCCTCGAGCAAGGTCATCGGTGTCCCTTCGCTCAGAGACGACAGAGCGAAGACATCGAAGGCTGCGATCAGCTCCGGCGTGTCGCTTCGGTTGCCGAGGAAGTCGACTCTGTCTCCGATGCCGAGCTGTTCGGCCTCTTTCTCGAGACGGTTTCGTTCCGGACCGTCTCCAACGATCACCAGGTTCAAGTCGGCTTGGTGAGTGGAGAGTCGTGCGACGGAGTGCAGTAGCAGGCTCTGGTTCTTGATCGAATCGAGCCGGCCGACCGTGCCGACGATCGTGGCGTCGAGGGGGTCACGGGCTCGCCGCCGAAGCTCCTCACGTGATCTCCGGCCCGCGGCCGCGAAGCGCTCGACGTCGATGCCGTTGTAGAGAACGTCGACGTTTTCAGGACGGAACCCCTCGACGCGGACGAGACTCTCCTTGACCCCCTGGGAGACCGCCGTGATGCATCGTGCCGTGCCGCCGAAGAGACGATTGAAGATCCTACGTTTCCAGCTCGGGACGTCCGGGAAGAAGCGGCCATGCTCGGTGAAAACCAGTGGCGTGCGTGCGAAGAGGCCGGCGAGCGCTCCGTAAAGAAAGCAAGTGTACTGATGGGCATGAACGACCTCGAAGCCGCCGGACCGGACATGCCTCCCGATACGACGCGGCAGGCCGAGATCCCAGCCAGGGCGGCGGCCGTAGAGCGTGATGGGGAACCCCTCCTCACGCAGCTCCTTGCCGAGCTCGCCCACCTGATCGAGGCAGCCCAGCTCGACCTCGACGTTCGAGTCCCTGAGGTATCGCGCGAGGTGGCAGACCATGACCTCCGTGCCCCCGATAGGAAGGCCGTGGACGACCAGCAGGACTTTCAAGACAGGATCTCCTTCAGCAGTCGCGCGAAGGATCGTGGGCGAGTCACCAGTCGAGCGATCGCGACGAGGGCCCTTGGCGACCTCATGAGTTTCTTGATTCGTGCTCTCTGCGGCAGAAAGACGGTGGGCGATCCGAAGTCGCTGGTTCCTGTCTGTGGGGGCTCGGGCAGCGGCGGGTCGGTGACGACGCGTCCGTGCTGGGTGCCGCTTCCGAGGAGGATTGCGAGCGGACGTGTGCAGTGCCGTGTATCGAAGCTTGCGACGCCGTCGACGGATTCCCGAAAGAACTCCTCGGCTCGGGTCTTGAATCGTTCGCGCAGCGCCTCGGGGCCGTAGACGTAGGCATAGTCGAAGATACAGCTCTTGCGCATGTCCTGGGCAGGCCAGGTCTCCGTCGGATACTCGACCAGCTCAAAGCGGTCGCGAAACGGCGTCTCGTGGTCGAGCATCCATCGTGCGTAGTGTGAGAGGCCGGCGCGGGCGTAGTCGAAGGTCTCGTCCCGGTCGTTTCGTTCTGTCTTCAGATCGAGGTACTTGCCGAGGATCTGGAGGAAGACGATGTACGACCACCGCGATTCGGGATCGAGCAGGTCAAGGGCTTCGAGATCGTCGTGTGGGTGAATCACTCGCCGGATGATGCTCTCGGCCTTTGCAAGATAGCCTGCGTCGTCTCGAAGTCGATGCGCGTCGAGGAGCGCGTTGACCGAGTGGCCGGCTCCTCGTCCCGGACCGTGAAACGACGGCTTGAAGGTCGAGCTCGCGAGTCCTGTTGGCCCGTTGTCGAGGGCGCTCAGCGCCGAGCAGGCTCCGTCGTCCATCGTCACGACCCAGTCAGCCAGACCCAGCACCGTGTCGCGTGCCAGTGGATCGCCGGTGAGAAAATGGTACTGGAGGAGTCCGCTGGTGTAGTTGTGCTCGTTCGCCGGCCCTCCGCCGTAGGACTGCCCGGACCTCGCTCTGGCACAGTCGCCGGTGTAGGTGCGATGCGTCGACCGGCCTGCGTCAGCGTAGTGATCTGTGTGCCAGAAGTAGCCCTGGTTGTACGCGGGCTTGTCGCGCGTCGTGTGGTAGATGTCGATGTCGATGACGTGACGTGCGAGATCAGCGGCGAGCTCGTGCCACCGGGTGTCGCCGCTGCGTGCGAAGTGGAGCAGCAGTCCGAAGACGAGGTCGTACTGGTTGTTGTAGTGGGAGACGACCGGCTTCTCGCCATCGAAGTAGGCGTTTTCGTGGTCGGCGGGCATGTCACCGAAATGGCGCCACCCGTACTCGTCGATCGTCTCGCGCTTGGCGTGAAAGGAAGTCGGCCCGTCGATGGCGCTGTTGACCAGCCTCACGTACTCCGGATGCGGATCGTCGTCGAGCGGCACCAGATGCGGAAAGGAGGTCGCCTCGATGTGCCTTCGGGGATCGATGCGAGGGACGAGCGGGGCATGAATCCATCCGAGGCCTGTCGCCACGCTCTCCTCGCTCGGCCTCTCCACGAGGAAGAAGGCCGTGAACGTCTTCTGCTCACCACCCTGCAGCTCGTGCGTGCCGGTGCCCTGCCGTGCGAGCAGGGCGACCCGGATCTCGTCTGCGCGGCACTCCAGAGCCTTGGGGAACTCCTGCCAGAACCGTGGCACGCCGACGCTCAGCCGCCCTCGCCCGTTCTGGAGCGCGAGCACTGGGCTTGCGCGCCGGACCTCGTCGGTAGCCTCGCCGACCTTGACGCGGCAGCCGCGGAAGCCGCAGCTGATCTTGCCTCGACGATCGACGTGGTTGCGGAATCTCCAGTTTTCGCCGCCGCTCGAGTCCTGCCGGATTTCGACGGCTTTGCCGTCCGTTCGACTCTCCTCGTCGTCGGGAGTGTTGATCCAGCGGATGCTCGATCCCTCCGGGCTGTCGGTCCGAAGGACGAGGCGAAGCTCCCTGAAGAAGATGGAGCCCGCGTCTCCGAGATCCCACCGACCACCCGGGTGTTTCGCCGCGCGTGGATTGCGCACTGTCAGGTCCATGCGCACGAGTCCCGTACCCGTGAAGAAGCTGACGCGTGAGTCGATCTCACAGAGAGCTCGGTTGCGCCTGTTGACGAAGCGGCCCCTGCCGTGGAACGTTGTCCGGACGCAGCCCACCGTCTCCACATCCAGAGAATCGAGCCGCGGCTCGAAGACCTCACCTCTCTCCCCTTCGATCTCGACGCGCGAGTCGGCGATGAAGGCTCGCGTGTCGTTGCCCAGCAGCGCGTCGGTGAAGGGAGCGAAGGCACTGCGTGGCACCCGAAAGCCGACGTTCCCGACGCCGAGGAGATACGCCGAGTCGGTCTCCTCGAGAGTCGGAGGGTCGTCCTTGTCAGTCTCTTCGTCGTCCGGTTCGAGTCGTAGCTTCAGAGCCTCCTCGCCGTTCGCTTCGGTGTCGGCGTGAGCGAGCCACTCCACGAGCGCCCAGCGTACGCTACCGTCGGGCCAGCGCTCGAGTGTCGATGTCTGGAGTGGAGTGCGGTCGTCCGTTGTCGTGGTCCAGGGAGAGGTCGTCGACGTTCTGGAGCTGGCCTTGCGGAAACGGCACGCCGGCTCGTACGGGCTCGGTGTGTGACGTCGCGCACGCCTTGGATCGGCGGGCCAGCTCGAGCTCCACGTGGGCAGGAGGGGCGGCGGCGTTGGCGGTTCGGCTCACCGGTGGCGACTCCATTCGATTCTCCCGGCTTCACCTCAGCCTGTCAGCGCGGTCCATTTCGGAGCCTCGACGCCGAGAGCCATGTGGAAGTTCTCCAGCACCTGGCCAGCGACATGGTCCCAGGTCTGTCGACGTGCGTACCGCGAGATCGCACGACGGTCCCAGTCGGTGGCGAGTGCTCGTGTAAGTCCGTCGGCGATCGACTCACTCGTCCGCTCGACGAGGATACCGTAGTCTGCACTGCAGATGACTTCCGGCGTGCCCCAGACCTTCGTGCCGACGACCGGCGTGCCGCAGGCGAGCGACTCGAGCAGGACGTTCGCCCAGCCTTCCTTCGAGCTTGCGAGACAGAAGACGTCGGCTGCGTTGTACCAGTCGCGCAGTGTGTGATTCAGCTGCGGTCCGGCAAGCTTGACGTCGTCCGTCAGCCCATGCGACTCGATGCGTTCTCGGATGGTGGCCGAGTAGTCGCCTTCTTCTCCAGGCCCTCCGACGATGATCAAGTAAGGCACCTCCGCCTTCTTGCGTCGGATCTGACCGATGGCATCCACGATGATATGGAATCCCTTGCGTTCGACGAGGTGGCCGACGGACAACACGATTCTCCGATCGAGTGGCAAGTGGAGACGTTGTCGCGCTTCCAGCCGCGGGCAGGTGTCGAAGACGTCGACATCGACGCCGTTGGAGATCGTCACCGTCTTGCTCTCGTCGCAGCCGAGCGCGACAGCCGCTTGTCGCAGCGCATCGGCGACGCCGATGACACGATTTGCGCGGCGGAGAGCGTGGCGCACCTGGCGACAGCGCACCGGGAAGCGGGGCACGTCGTTGACGTCGTGACCGCGTAGGGTGACCGTCAGCGGCTTGCGGAGAAGCCGGGCGAGCAGTGCACAGCCGAAACCGTCCGGAAACGCCAGATGGGCGTCGATGAGGTCGAAATCGAACTCCTTGCGTATGCGGCGCGCGACGCGCCATATCGAGAGAAAGAGAAAGAACCCGTCGAGCGGCTTGAGGACCGCGGGGATCGACAGGAACCGAGGGTACTCGACCTGCATCCCGTCGATCATGTCCGACCTGGGAATCGACTCACGGTGGCGGTACTTCGGCAGCAACCCCGCCAGGGGGAACCACGGAATCGGCGACAGTACTCGAACTTCGCACTGTCTCGCGACACGTGAGATGCGGTTGCGGACGAACACCGCATGGACCGGCGGCGCGCGACTGGGGAACATCGTGCTGACGACGAGAACCTTCATGTCGACTCGCAGATCCTCAGGAGCTCTTCCGCCTTGTTCTGCCAGCTCTCGCCTGCGAGGTAATCGCGGGTGCCCGCGGTGCTCACGTTCCGGTCACCCCGGACCATGCTCTCGATCTCGTCACACCACTCTCCAGCGCTTGCGGAGATCCCCAGGTGATCCGACAGACGTACTGCCTCGGGGAGAGGCGTCGACAGCACCGGCTTGCCGCTCGCGAGGTACTCCTTGAGCTTCAACGGGTTGATCTTCTCGGTTAGCGCGTTGATTCGGTAGGGGAGGAGGCAGGCTCTCCAGCCACGCACGATGGACGGGAGATCGTCGTAGGGGACCGATCCCGTCAAGTGTATATTCGGCAGCGCCTGCAGCGATCTGAGCCGTCCTTCCACGGGACCGGTAAAGACGAACGAGATGTGAGGCATCGTGCGCGCGACTTGCTTCACCAGGTCGCTGTCGGTGCGCTCGTCGAGGAGGCCGAAGTAGCCGACGCGCGGTTCGGGAATGCTCGCCAGGCATGGGTGCACGTTGCCGGGCAGCGAGCAGGCGGCGAATCTCTCGACGTCGACCCCGTGTGTCAGAAGCCATGTCGGGACCTGACTCTCGAAGCGATCGTAGAGAGCTCGCGATGTGCAGACGGCCTTGTCGACCGTGGGCAGCAGGCGACTCTCCATGTCGAGAATCGCGTCGCGATTCATACCGGGCCATTCGCTGAAATCGTCGACGCAGTAGTACACGACGGAGGTGGCACCGAGCTTCTGCACTGCGCCGTGGATGTTGGGGACCGTGGTCACCAGGCAGACATCGTCGAGGTCACGATCAGCGAGAGCCCGACGCACCGTATGCTCGACGGAGCGATCGTTCCACCGTGCGACCGCCCGGGGGCGACGGAAGGGGAGCATCGGTGGCGCGCAGACGGTCACGCCGCACCCCGTGGTGGCGGTGGCGGTGGCGACGAGGCCGCCGGGAGCTCCGGAGCCCGAGAATTCCGTCACGGCGGCTCCCGATCGGGCGTCGTTTCCCGACGCCCTCGCGCGAGGTGGATCACCTGACAGCATCCTCGAGACCTTCAGGAGCGCCTTCTTCGCGTCCCCCAGGGACAGTCGGGGGCGACGCATTCCGATCGTGTTCACCCAGACCGTCGGGTGCTCTTTCGAGAGGATGCGGAAGATGTGCTGGCAGCTGGATGGATGGACGCCCCAGTCATCGGAGAAGACGAGAAAGTTCATACACCCTCCGACATGGGTCCGGGCAGTGACTCGTGGAACAGCCCCTTCGTCACCAGACCATCCGGACGGAGGTGCTCGTGAGTCTCTCGAGTGACGTGGTGCTTGATCACCATCGTGAAGTCGACAGAGTTCAAGAGTGGTTTGTCGTGCTGGAAGACCGCGAGAGTCTCGATGACGACAGCATGGAAAACGGTCCATGTCGTGGTCGCGTCGTGTTCGAGCTCGACGCTTCTCTGGTCGTTCTTCGCCTTCTCCTTTACGCTCCTGCGGACACGTGTCGTCGAGATGACGATCAGTCCGTGGAGAAGCCCGTAGATTCTGAAAGACGGTCCGACTGCCGCGATCGGGTAGACCAGGAGCCGGGCGAAATATCTCGGTCTCGCCTCGATTCCGACGTGGCTCCTGAGAATCGTCCCCCCAGGAGAATCTCTCCCCGGATTCGGGAAAGGTCAATCGGCCTGACACAGGGCCGAGCAAGTTATCGAGGTTAGCGGAAGTGGTAGCTACCAGTCCTCTCAGACCGTGGAGTGTTACCGGGCGAGACAGTACACGGTGAGCTTTTCAGGAACCCGGAGTCGAGGGTGACGAAGCCGACAGAATCGAGAGCTCCATCGTGGGTTCCAGGGGCTTACGAAAGCAGAGGGCAGCACGCTCGACGGGACCGAGAGCCGGAACATCCTGATGATCGGCCGCGCCTTTTCGATGAACTCTCCGCCCGTTTCATCCCGGCAACTTCATGCCGGTACGTGGGCCCTTCAGCGGCTGGATCTCGGGGCCTCGCACCTCGTGGTTCAGGTGATCGCGGTCGGGATGGACGATACGCCGGGTCTCGTCGGGGCAGGGCCCGAGGATGACGGCCGACCTCGCCACCCGAATCGCCGCTTGCCGTTCCGAGGACCGGCGCGTATTCTGACGCGAGTTCGCAAGGGGTGCCCAGGCGACCGTGTCGTCGAGATTCGGGCTGAGAGCAAACCCTCGGGACTTGATCCGGAACATCGGGCCCTGAAGCGGTCCTGATGAGCCGGGGAAGGGAATGAAGGCCTCGGGACGCAGGCGTGGTGTCTCGGGTTTCGTCACGGAAGAGAATCCCCTCGCGCTGTGAGCCTGTCACAGCGGGAAGAAAGGTACCCTCCATGAGAGAGAACGTTCGACGCCGACCCGAATGGTCGTATCCGCCCCTCGGTGGGAATCCGTCGGGTGAGGGATCCGGCACGAACCCCGGCAGCTTCGCCCTGACGCCCGATGTCGGTGGCCTGCTGTCGTTTTCTTCGCCGGATACCCCGGGAGTTCCCGAGCCGTCCGGTGTCCGAGCGAGCGACTGGCGGAACGAGCCCGGCCGCTCTGCGGTGACGCAGCTCGAGTCCGCGCGGGCGGGAATCCTGACCGACGAGATGCGTCGGGTCGCGGCTCGAGAGGGCCATCTGACCGCAGAGCAGGTTCGTGACGAGGTCGCCGCGGGCCGCATGATCATCCCGGCAAACATCCGGCACCTCGAGTACCGGCTCGACCCGATGGCCATCGGTCGTGCGTCGCGGACAAAGGTCAACGCCAACATGGGCGCGTCACCGGTGAGCTCGGGCACCGACGAGGAGTTGGAGAAGCTTCGCTGGGCCGAGCGCTGGGGGGCCGACACCGTGATGGACCTGTCGACCGGCGGTCGGCTCGACGAGTGTCGCGAGGCGTTCGTCAAGAACTCGACCGTGCCGATCGGCACCGTCCCGCTCTACGCGATGATCGTCGGGCGGCGCATCGAGGATCTGACCTACGACGACATCCTGAAGGAGCTCACGAACCAGGCCGAGCAGGGTGTTGACTACTTCACCTTGCACGCGGGTCTGTTGCGGGAGCATCTACCGCTCGTGCGCGACCGCTTGATCGGCATCGTCTCCCGCGGCGGCAGCTTGCTGGCCAAGTGGATGATCCACCACGGCAAGCAGAACCCGATGTACGACATCTTCGACGACATCTGCGACATCATG
>CAYMLL010000316.1:0-8431 GCA_964390645.1 uncultured Planctomycetia bacterium
GAAGGAGGCCGGGCTCGAGGGGCTCGTCGGCGGCCTCAACCTGAGCCATGCGGACTACGACAACGACGGGCGACTCGACGTCCTCGTGCTGCGAGGCGCGTGGCTGGAGGACGACGGAGGCATCCCGGACTCCCTGCTGCGGAACCTCGGCGACGGCCGATTCGACGACGTCACCGAGGTCGCCGGACTGCTGTCGCAGACGCGGTGTCCCGCGGGGGTCGGGGGCGACTACTAAAACCACGGGTGTTTCGACCTCTTCGTCGGCGGCGAGCAGCCACACGCCGGTGTCGATCGCTGCCGACTCTACCATAACGAGAAGAACGGCACTTTCCTCGATGTCGCGGTCGCATCCGGGATCTCCGACCTCGGATTCGTCAAGGGAGCCGCCTGGGGAGACTACGACAACGACGGGTTCATCGACCTTTACGTCTCGCGCATCGACGCGACCAATATCCTGCTGCGCAATCGCGGCCACCCGCGCGAGAACGGAGGCTGGAGCTTCGAGGATCGCACGAAGGAGGCCGGCGTCGCAGAGCCCCGCTTCAGCTTCCCTGCGTGGTTCTGGGACTACGACAACGACGGCTGGCTCGACATCTTCGTCGGGGGCTTCGACAGCGCGCCAATCTCGCGTGTCGCTGCCGACTATCTCGGGACCCCGAGCCCCACCGGTCACCCGAAGCTCTACCGGAACCTGGGCGACGGGACTTTCGAAGATGTGACGTCGGCGGCGCGCCTCGACCGCGTGCTGCTGGTCATGGGCGCGAATCACGGCGACCTCGACAGCGACGGCAACCCCGATATCTACCTCGGAACGGGTGCGCCCGACTTCCGCACGCTGATGCCGAACCGCATGTTCCGCAACCAGGGTGGCGCCACCTTTCAGGACGTGACGACGGCCGGCGGCTTCGGCCACCTGCAGAAGGGCCACGGCGTCGCCTTCGCCGACATCGACGGTGACGGCGACCAGGACATCTACTCGGTCCAGGGCGGCTGGTACACCGGGGACACCTTCACGAACGTCCTCTTCGAGAACCCTGGCAACGACAACCACTGGCTGACCCTGCGGCTCGTCGGCGAGACGTCCAACCGTTCGGCGTTCGGCGCCCGCATCCACGTGCGCGCACGCCGGGGAGCCTTCGCGCGAAGCATCCACCAGCGCGTCGACACAGGCGGAAGCTTCGGGTCGACCAGCCTGCAGGCCGAGATCGGACTCGGGAGGGCGACCGCGATCGAACGAGTCGAGGTGCGCTGGCCAGCGAGCGGCGAGACGCAGATTTTCGAGGCGGTCGAGCTCGACCGAGTCTACGTCATCCGGGAGGGAAAGGACGCTCTGGAGCCGGTCGGAGGTTGACGGCACATCGCTCGCATCACGGTTGGTTCGCGCCGTCTCCTGAAGCGCGCCAGGGCGACGCTACCGGATCACCGCCGAGCGTGGCAGAGTGTCCGCCGTCCAGCCTCTGGCCGCGGTCCGGTCCGAACCACGAGAGCGGTGTGTCGTCGGGCATTGCATCCTCGCGGCGCATGCGGCTATGTTGTGGGCTCCGCTGCGACTGACGAAGCGCGGCCCTCGCGCTGCGTCCGGCCTTGTCGACGGGCTTCATACTTCTCACGGCAGAGTGCCCCACGAGTCCACGACGACGGATCACGCCCTTTTCGAGGAGACCCATGTCCACGAGAACCCACATCACCCGCAAGGAGTACGACGCCTGGATCTCCGAGTGCACCGCTCTGGCGGTCGCCACCGGCTACCCTGTCCAGGACGAGATGATCAACGACAACACGGGACTCGTCTTCGGCGCGGAACAGTACGAGGCCTTCGTCAACGGCATCTGGTCCCGGGAGCCTTACGAGGTCTTCGCGATCTTCCAGGCGCTCAACGAGCCGGCCATCGACGGACTCCCCGAGGGCTCGCTCGAGTGGGCGCAGTTCGGCGGACTCTGTGACAAGCTGATGATCGTCCACCCCGGCAAGTTCTGCTGCCCGCACCTTCACTGGCGAAAAACGGAGTTCTACGAGGTCGTTCTCGGCGAGATGGACCTCTTCTACGCGCCCGAGATCATCGACGACGAGCGCCTGAACGTGAAGAAAGAGGGGCTCATCCACAGTCATCCGATGCCGAAGGGAGGGCCGCGTCCCGATCGTGTCGTGCTTCCGAAAGGTCGCGAGCACACCTACGAGCAGCTCACCGAGTACCGCTCTCTGAAGGTCGGCGATCCCAACTTCGTCATGCACCGAAAACACCTCCACGCGTTCGGCTGCCCCGCCGACGCGAGGACGCCGGTCGTCATCCGCGAGGGGTCCGCTTACAGTCACGAGCCGACCGCGAGCGGCAAGAGCGACATCCTGAAGGCATGGCAGCACATCCACGACAACGGATTCCTGCTCGAGGGGCTTGACGAGAGCCGGCTGGCGAACAACATCCTCGAGAACTGACAGAACCCTCCAGAACGACAGGGGGGACGCGAACGATCCCTGTCCGTCAGCGGATCGCGTCGCGCGGCAGCTCGAGCACCACCGCGCCCTGCTTGTAGACGTTGATCTCGCCGCTCGACTGCGACAGTGTCACCGCCACACAGTCCGCCGCGCCCGTGATCCCGCAGGCGGCACGGTGGCGAGCTCCGTATCCGCCGGCGATCTCGACGTCCTCGTCGACGTTGAGGAAGGTCCCAGCGGACAGCACGACGCCGTCGCCTCGGACGACGAACGCGCCATCGATCACGGCGAACTCCTTGATCGTCTCCTTGAGCGTCGGATCGAGAATGTTCCGCTCGTCGTCCGGATAGCCGAGGAAGGGATTCATCACCATCTGCTGGGTTTTCCCGGCGAGCTTCTCGATCTCGCTGACGAGCACGAAGCAGGTGCCGACGTGCTTGCCCTCGCGTCCCTGCGCGCCGAGCTCCGCCGCGAGCTCGATCGTGCGCTCGAGCACCTCCGGCCTCACTCCCCTGGTGAGCTCGCCTGACGGTGCCACGAGACGCCGGAAGGCGCGTCCGGTCTCGACGAATGTCATCGTGTCGAGCTGCTCGCGGTCGTCGCCGGAGAGAAACGCCACACGGTCGTCCCGCTTGATCAAGCCGTGCGTCAGCGCGAAGAACCCGGCGAGCCGTACGAGCGCATCCCGGTGCAGCGGCAGACGCGGTGGCAGACGCAGCACCCGCTTGACGACCGACTTCGCCTGCTCCGCGAGGCTCTGGGAGCTCGTCGCGACGATGAAGATGTCCCGGAGCCGGAGCTGACGGAGAATCCTGAGCTCCGCCCTGCTCTCGACGACGACGACGACCGCCGTGGCGCCGACCTCCCTGGCAATCTTGCGAGCGTGGCTCAGGAGGAGCTTCGACTGCGGACGCCCGCGACGGGAGCTGCCCTCCGCCAACGACGAGTCGAGGACACGCAGCACGGCGGCGGCGTCCCGCGCCTCGAGCACCCGTTGACGCAGGGAGCGGTCCTCGAAGCGGCTGGCGATCGATCTGGCCAGACTGACGAGCTCGTCAGGGGACGAGTCGTCGCGCAACGACTCGCCACCGACGACGAGGATGGCGACCGTCACCGGCTCGTCCGTGTCGATCCCGTACGGAAAGCCCGCAGGATTGCGCGCCAGCGCGACACGCAGCCCTTCGACGCCTTCCACCCTCGCATGCGGGATCGCGACTCCGTTGTGGACGTACGTGTTGACCTGGGACTCCCGCTCCTCGATGGCCTCGTAGATCCGCCCGATGAGCTCGTCGCTCGCCCCGTCGACCACGACCTCGGCGAGAGTGCGCAGGAGCCCTTCCTTGCTGTTGACGGTGAGGTCGACGACCGCGTCCCGGTGCATGTGCTGCGACAGACGCGAGTCCGGGCCCGACGGTCTCGTGCGCATCGAGGACTTCACTGCAAGCCCTCCCGCGAATGGTCGACGGGACGAAGGAGGCGATGGGCCGAAAGATCCATATCGGCAATTTCGGTCGAAACGCCCGTCGACCTTTGCCGAATCGCGCGCCAGTCATCCGGCACGTTCAAGCCTCCGCCAGCCGACGCAGGAGATCGAGCCCGCCGCGAACGTCACGCACGCGCTCCTCCTGGCTGCCGACCTCGCGCTCGACGACGAGTGGACCCGTGTAGCCGATCCGATCGAGCGCCTCGAGGAAGCTCTCCATGCCGACGTCACCTTCGCCGAGTGGCACCTCCTCGCCCCACTCTCCGGCGACCTTCGGAGGCCGGGCGTCCTTGACGTGGACATGGCGGATGTCCGACCCGAGAAGGTCGATGGCACGGATGGGATCTCCCATGTCGTAGAGGAGCATGTTCGCGGGATCGAAGTTGACCTTGAGACTCGGCGCCTGGAGCTCGTCCAGCGTACGACGGAGCAGCTCAGCGGTCTCCTGCCCGGTCTCCATGGTGAAGACCACGTCCTGCGACGCCGCGTCGGCGGCGGCCTCGCCGATGCAGTCGAGAAAGCCCGAGCGCGCGGGACCGTCGGCCTCCGGGATGAAGCCGGCGTGAGCAAGCAACATCTCGAGTCCGAGGGCCGCGGTGCGATCGACAGCGTCCCGGAAGAGCGTCAGACACTCCGTACGCGTCGCCGGATCCCCGAAGCCTCCCGTCTGACGGATGGTGGCCGGAGACGTGTAGTCCTCCTGCGGAAACCCGATCATCGCAGCGCTGAGCGCGAGCCCCGACTCCTTCAGGAGCGGGATGAACCGGTCGCCTTCCTGCCACGAGCCGTGGTTGGGATCACCGAGACCTATCTGCACCACCTCGGCGCCGACCTCTCGAACGAGCTTGACGAGCTCCGGCAGGCTGCCGACCTGCAACGACCAGCTGCAAACTCCCAGCAAGCGCCTGGACATGTCCACCCTCCCACCTGGTCATCCGTCGGAAACGCCCGGCTCGAAGAAGCGCACCGGCGCCGTCGACACGAACGACGCCCTCCCGGTCCGAGGCCACCGTCAGAAAGGACAGGACCGCCACGGTTCTGTCCTCGCGCGTCGACGTTTCACTATTCTCTGAGCCACTACTCTCTGAGATCGTGACATCTCTCGCAGGTATCCTCCAGGCTGGAGAACACCTTCCTCAAGGCGGCGGCGTCCTTCTTCTTGGCGGCACCTGCCGCCTTCAGCATGTCGCCGCGGATCTCGAGAGCGATCTTCGTCCAGTCGCCCATCTTCTTCTGGTCGACCTCCTCGCTCGAGTGGTGCTGCAGCACGTTCATGTACTCCGCGATCGCGTACGACGCCTTGCGCACTTTCGAGAACTTCTTCGCCTTGAGCTGGTCGACCGCCTCCTCGCACGCCTCGTCAACGAGGTCCATCAGGATGTCGACCGGCGCGACCGGCTGGTAGACGTCCTTGCCGGCTTCCAGCCCCGAGGCTGCTTTGCCGCCAACGATGCACGTGTTCGTCGTCGTGACAGCGGTGATTCCCCAGGCGACGGCTACGACAAACCCCACTGTGATAAACGTCCGCATCTGGCTGCTCTCCTTCTCCTGCTACAGTCCTGGATTCCGACTCTCGCCAAGTCCAGTGCGAAGTCGTGCTTGACCATGACTCGACACGGACTTAGCTTCCGCACACGAACCGTGATTTTCCGCGACGCGCCGACCAGGTCAAGGAACTACCAGGGGAGGATTCCCGGGAAGAGGGAAGTCTTCGTTCATGAGTCACACCCGTGTCGTTCGTATGGCGCTTGTCGGTGGTGGTATGTTCGGGGGAGACGTGGTGCTGCGAAGCCTCGAGGATCTCGAACGCTGCGGCATCGCTCCCTACCTCGGGCGTATCGGACTCGACGAACGCGCCCGGGACGTCGCCGACGTGAAATTCGAGCTCACGGCCATCGGCACGCGCACGTCCACGACGGCGCAAAATCTCGCGAAGAGCTACGCGGGAAAAATTCCCGGTGCCACGCCTCGCGCATACCACGGCGAGACACCGTGGATCGACATCTTCCGGAACCACGATATCGATATTCTCTTCGTGGCGACCCCCGATTCGCTCCACCACGGGCCAACACTTCACGCCATCGAGAACGGCGCGCACGTCATGGTCGAGAAGCCGCTGGCTCTTCACGCCGAAGAAGCGCGCGAGATCGTCGAGCGGGCCCGTCACAAGGGCGTCGTCGTCGGAGTCGACATGCACAAGCGGTACGACCCCTGCCACCGGTTCATCTTCGACGAGATCGTTCCGAAGATCGGTACGCCACTCTACGGCCGCGCGGTCCTCGAGGAGCCTCTCGAGATTTCCACGAGGACGTTCAAGTGGGCAGCGACATCGAACCCGTTCAGCTACGTCGGCGTTCACTGGCTGGACGTCTTCTCGTTCTTCCTGTCAGACGAGCCGCTCTCGCTGCATGCCGTGGGGCAGAAGAGGCTCCTCGTCAACTGGGACCGCGAGGGCGACGGCGAGAAGATCGAGACCTTCGACTCGATGCAGGTCGCCGTGGACTACGCCAGCGGACTGCGGGTCTACTACGTGAACAGCTGGATCAACCCCGACGAGTTCGAGGCTCCGGTAAATCAGGAGATGGAGCTCGTTGGCACTCGCGGCAAGGTCGAGTTCGACCAGCAGGACCGAGGCCTGCGCGCAACGATCGCCGGCGTCGGCAGCCGCACCTTCAACCCTCACTTCACGTCGGACATCGGCCGCCCCGGTGGTAGCTCCGCAGTCCACGATGGTTACGGCAAGGACTCGATCATCGCGATCACTCAGGCCGCGATCGATGTGCTCCTCGAGCACCGAACCCTCGACGAGGTGTCGGGGAGCTATCCCGACGCCCGCTCATCGCTGTCGAGCGTCGCCGTGCTCGAGGCCGCCGCGCTGGTCGCCGAGAGGAACCTCGCGCACCTCGAGGCCGGTCGGGGGAGTCCGGTAACGGCCAGATTCTCGAGAGCCGGCTTCGAGGTCATCGACCCGCTCGGTCGATAAGGAGAGACCGGCGCGCGCCGGCCTACCTGGAGCGCAGGATGACCTCGAACCATCAACTCCCACTCGTCGGCACCTGGGTGACAGCTCCCCACGACCACCAGACGATCGAGAACGTCGGCCGTGTGACACTGCAGTTCACTCCACGCGGTAACCTCGTCCACAGCGTCTGGAGCGGCGGCCAGGAGACCGTCCGCTTCCTGCGCTACCGCGTCGAAGGTGACCAGCTGATGACCACCGACGACCATCCGCCGTTCGAGGAGCGACGCCGGATCCGGTTGCCACGCCACGACGAGCTTCACATCAGCGACGCCAGCCAGCCGTCGATCTTCGTGGTGGCTCCGCCCTGTCGCTCCTTCAAGGCCGGCGACCAGCTCGTCGACCTCGTGATCTTCGGACTCGAGCTCGGCTTCGATCGCCTGCGCGAGAACGGTAGACTCGCTCCCTGCCTGATCACCGAGTCCCTCGACGACCGCGCCTTCTTGAGCTTCGACACCGTCGACACGGACCGAGCCGCCTGCGTCGACCGCGCCCGGCAAACCGCCGCGCAGACCGGTGACGAGATCGAGACCAGCGTCATCGTCTTCGACGGCGTGCTGACGCTCGGCCGCTCGCGTGTCGACGCGATCTTCGCGGAAGCCCGGGAACGAGACCACGGACACGGAATCGTGCTCGCACAGCGCTACCGGCGAAGGTCGCTTCTACGGCGCACGCGCCGCAAGGGGCCGATCGTCTACTGCGGTCGGGGGCAGAGCGTCCTCGCCGCGAGGTAGGAGCGCCCGACACGCTCTGCTCCGGAACCCCGACACGGCGACGAGAAGGGACCCGGAAACGGTCACGGGCGCGCCGGATCGGGTGGCCCGGACAGCTGGTTATCCCCTCTGGCGGCCCTGGCGCTCCACAGACCGCGCCTCACGTGCGACGTTGGCGTCGATGAGGAAGTTGAGCAGGAGGTTCTCGAGCGAGCGCTCATCTCCGAGCGAGTTCTGCTTGCCGAAGTGGCTGAGCACCTGAACAACGACGCCCGGAACTTCCGCGCCGCGCCTCCGATCGCCGATCTGCGTCCTGGCCGCCTTCCCGGAGCCCGGCCGGAAGGCGAGAGCGACGATCGGGGAGACCGCCTCCCCGTCCAGGCCGACGACCTTCGGGGCTGCCAGCAGCTGCAACACCCGTGCACGATTCTTGACGACAAGCGCAAAGCTCTCGCGATCGATCTGCCACCGATGGCGAATCTTGACGAGCTCGGCGTCCCGGTCCCTGTCCTTCTCCTTCGCAGGCACCACGATGGTCCGCCCACGCGAAGAGTCGTCATCGTCGTCATCGTCGTCATCGTCACCGAAATCATCGTCGTCGAGGTCGAGGTCGAGGTCGAGGTCGAGGTCGATGTCGTCGTCATGGTGGTCGTCCAGCGGCTTCGGGGTGAAGACACCCGTCAGGTAGGGATGGGTGGCTCGTCCACGCACCGGGAAGACGTCGACCGCACACTCGTCGATCCTGTCACCGGCGACGACGAACTTCGGAAAGGCCCGCTCGAT
>CAYMLL010000317.1:0-8388 GCA_964390645.1 uncultured Planctomycetia bacterium
CGGAGACGACGATGAGGCCGGAGACGACGATGAGGCCGGAGACGACGATGAGGCCGGAGACGACCACGGCGACAGCAGAACATCACCGCGCCCGACGATCGACTTCGTCCTCGTTCCCGGAGCGCGACTCGTGGGTCGCATCGTCGGCCCCACCGCGGCGCCGGTCGACGGCGCCCCCCTGCCCCTCCGACGCGACCGTTTCCGTCCGCTCTCGTCGGTACGCAGCGATGGCGACGGACGCTGGTCGAGCCCCCTGCTCCATCCCGGCACGGTCGTGGTCATCGTCTCGCACCGCGACTTCCGCGTCCGGGAAGAGAGCGTGCCGCTGCACGCCCCGGGTACGAGCTCTCGCTGCGATCTGCAGCTGGAGACCGGACAGGCGATGACCGTGCGCGTGGAGACTCCAGCCGGCCGACCACTGGCCGACGCCGACGTCTGGATCGATCTCGCGAGCAGGACGACCGCCAGCACCCGACACTACCTCGGCCGCAGCGACGACGTCGGCAAGCTCCACTGCCACCGGGCGCGAGGACGTCATGGACGGGTCCGTGCTCGGCTTGCCGGCTACCGGGAGACCAGTCGCTCCCTCGCGGACGTCGAGCGGCTCGACGGCCGCGAGGTCGTCACGCTGTCGCTACCCGACGCGCCGCATCTTCGGGCCCACACCGTGCGCGCGGACAACGGGCTGCCGGTGACTCCGAGAGACGTCGGACTCGAGACTCTCATCGATGGCACCTTTCGAGCGGCACCCCACCGAGGCCTGCTCTTCCATTCGCTCTCCGACGGCAAGGTTCGCGCCGGGCTGCCGCCGCGACCGGGCACCTATCGTCTCGTCGCGCATGCGGCGGGGGGGCTCTTCGGCACGTCAGGCAACATCGCGTTCGACGGCGTCGAGTCCCCCGACCCGTTCGTCGTCCGGCTCGCGCACACGCCACGCATGTCCGGCAGGATCCTCGCCGGAGGCCGGCCGGTCGCCGGCGCCCTCGTGGAGGTCGTCGCCGCGAATACCGAGGAGCTGGCCCGACCACGCCTCCACGGCATCGCGGTGCCGCCGGAGCCGGGCGTTCTTTCGAGCACACACACGGATCTGGCCGGACGCTTCTCCTTCTCGGGAGTGTCCGTCGACTCGTGTCGCCTGGCGGTGCGACACGCCGACTTCGCTGAACACCTGACGCCTCCCCTCATGTTGCCGCTGCCCGACGAGAGCGAGCTGCCGATCCGGTTGACGAAAGGCGCTGTGCTGCGCGGGCGACTCCTCTGCGCGGACGGGGCCGAGCCGGGTGCTCTGCCGGTCGTCCTGACATCGCGGTCGTGTCGACCACGCTCGACGTTGACCGACGAGTCGGGCCGCTTCGAGTTCGGCGCGCTGCCCGCAGCGCAGGACTACAAGGTCACGGCAGGCCGCGCCGAGGTCGGGGCGTACGCGCACACGATGGCCCCGGGGTCCGTCGGTCCTCTCTCCGTCCCACCCGGAGGGGAGGTCGACTGCGAGCTGCGCACGACCCTGTCACCGGCCGGGAGCCTCGCCGGACAAGTGACGCTCGATGGGACGGCGATCGAGTGCGTCGTGCGGATCCAGCCGGCACACTCGCCGCTGTCGCTCGTCGAGTTGCACACCGACGAAGATGGTCGCTTCTTCGTCCGCCCGCTACCTCCCGGCAGCTACCGGATCACCGGGGTCGAGATGCCCTTCGAGAGGACCGCTCGCGTTCGAGCCGGTGAACGCAACGAGACCCGGCTCGACATCGAGACGCTCTCCTGGGAGGTGGAGATCATCTCGTCCGAGACCGGCACGAGAGTCCTGACGCCCTGCAGTGTGCGGATCGCCCCTGTCAACGCGAACACCGGATCCGCAGCGAAAACCGTGGCCATCAACGCCGGACGCGGCGAGATCGCGCGGCTCTGGCCCGGCGCCTACGACGTGCGGGTCGAGGCCCCGGGCTTCGTATCGACGAATCGCCGCATCGATCTGTCGCGCAGCTCCGCGCACCGGATCGCGCTCGAGCCGGGCAAGTCGCTGCGCCTGCGACTGGTCACGGAGAACGGCAAGGTGTTCCGTGGTCAAGCAGAGGTCACGGTCCTGCGCGGAGAGAAGACGATCCTCCGCCACACGCGACAGGTCGAGGAGACTCTGACGCTGGAGCCCCTGCCACGCGGCGTCTACTCCGTCGTCGTCAAGGTCGACGAAGGCGAGGAGCTGCGCTACCGACTGACGATCGACTGAGCCACCGGCTCGCGGCTTATCGAGGACGCGCTCCGAGCTCCGGATCGTCGCGTTGTCGCCGCATCGCCACCTTCAACGGGCTCCCGGCTCGAGTTTCACGGCTCGGCGCAGAGTCCGGGATCGCGGGGATCGCACGGATCCGGCAGGAATCCGGAAGCGCCGATGACACGACACCGAGGACGTATCCGGACGGCGACAGCGACAAGGAAGCTCGGTGATCCTCTCGGTGGGTAAGAGACCGTCTCGAGACCCGCTCCGGCGGCCCGAGGCCGGCCGGGGTCTTGAAACGGCCTCTGAAGGGCCGGACACCACGTTCACGACACCCCGCAAACTCACGGAGGAGGTTGAATCGTGCGAGGTCCCCGCAAAGGACCCCACGCCACCCCGTCCGGGTCCCTGCAAGACGGCCCGCTCGAGGCTCAGTTCCGGACCTCGCAGACGACACGCAAACCGTAGTTGTTGCGACGCCGGTCCGGATCCGTCTCGAAGCGGCTCGCCGAGCGCATCGCCGCGCCGAAGTAGTACCATCCACCCCCGCGAGCGACACGAGCGATTCCCTTCTGCGGGCCGCTCGGATCCGCCGGCGGCGACGTCTTGTAGTAGGTCGGGCTGAACCAGTCCGAGCACCACTCGCGTACGTTGCCGTGCATGTCGTGAAGCCCCCACTCGTTCGGCTCGTAGGAGCCCACGGTCGTCGTACGCTTCAGGAAAGGACCCGCGAGCGTCTTCGGGTCGACGCCCTTGATGACATCCTCGCGCTTCAAATATGGCGAGGTGCCATCGAAGTTCGCCTGGCTGGAGCTCAACGACTCACCGAAGTGAAACGGGGTCTTCGTGCCGGCCCGACAGGCGTACTCCCATTCGGCCTCGGTCGGCAAGCGGTAGACACGACCGGCAGCCTTCTCATCGGGAAGCTCACCGAGCTTCCTGCAGAAGTCGACGGCCTCGGACCAGATCACGCTGTCGACCGCGAAGCGCGACGTGTCCATGCCCTCGACCCTGTCGGCCTTCTTGCCCCCGGCGGCGAAATCGCTGGGATTGGATCCCATGACCTTCTCGTACTCGGCCTGTGTCACCTCGTAGACGCCGATGAGATACGGCCGTGTCAGCTTCACCGCTCGCTGGCCTTCGTGCGCGATGCGGCCGAACTCGTTCTTCGAACCCATCTGGAACTCGCCGGGTGCGATCGCGACAAGCTGCATGCCGATCGAGTTGGTGACGACGTCGTGGGCCACCGGCTCAGCCCCGGCATCCGGAGCATCCTCGGCCTCCGGCGCATCCGCTGCTTTCGGCCCATCCTCGCCCTTTTTCTCATCCTGCGCGACGACGAGCGTCGCCGCGATCCAGATCACGGAGAAAGTCGTCAGCACCGTGCTGCCCGAAGCCATCATGGGACACCTCCACCGGTAGTACATTGCTGGAGAGCCGTTCATGCTAAGCCCCATGTTCCGGAAATACGAGGCCGTTTTGCGCCCGACGGAAGCCCGCGTACAATCACGCCATGCAACGAGTCTACCTCGACTACCACGCGACCACGCCGGTCGACCCCCGCGTCGTCGACGCGATGCTTCCCTACCTTCGTGAGGAGTTCGGTAACCCGTCGAGCAAGACCCACCCCTTCGGCTGGTCAGCCCAGGAGGCCGTCGAGACCGCGCGCGGGCAGGTCGCGAAGCTGATCGGGGCGAGCCCGAAGGAGATCGTCTTCACGAGCGGCGCGACGGAATCGAACAACATCGCGCTCTTCGGCAGCTCGAGCTCCGCGAACGCCGACCGCAACCACTTCGTCACACAGTCAACCGAGCATCACGCCGTCATCGATCCGCTGCGCGAGCTCGAGAAGCGCGGTCGACGCGTCACCGTCCTGCAGCCGGACAACGAGGGTATCGTCCGCGCGAAGTCTCTGCGCAAGGCGATCGACGAGCGCACGATCCTCGCGTCGGTGATGGCGGCAAACAACGAGATCGGTGCCCTGCAGCCCCTCGCCGAGCTCGGGAAAGCGTGTCGCGAAGTCGGCGCGCTCCTTCACACCGATGCGGCGCAGGCAGCCGGCAAGGTGCCGCTGGACGTCGACGAGATGGGGATCGACCTGCTGTCGATCTCCGCGCACAAGTTCCACGGCCCGAAGGGAGCCGGCGCTCTCTTCGTGCGCCGGCGCGGCTCGCGCACACGGCTGACACCCGGAACCTACGGTGGTGGGCAGGAGGGCGGCCTGCGGCCGGGAACTCTCAACGTGCCCGGAATCGTCGGAATCGGCGAGGCGTGTCGCATCGCTCGCGAGGAGCTGGAGACGGAAGCGATTCGCGTCAGCCAGTTGCGCGCCCGGCTGCTCGGGCGAGTGCGCGATGCCGTACCCGATGTCGTCGTCAACGGGCCGGAGTGCGCGGACCGGAAGCTGCCGGGGAATCTCAGCCTCAGCTTCCGCGGCGTCGACGGCAGCGCACTTCTGGTAGCGCTCACGGACATCGCCGCCTCGGCCGGATCCGCCTGCACGGCCGGCAACGCGGAACCGTCGTACGTACTTCGGTCGATCGGCGTGCCAGTGGACCTCGCCGTCTCGACCCTGCGCCTCGGACTCGGCCGCTTCACGACCGAGAAGGAGGTGGACTTCGCCGCCGGCCGCATCGTCGAGACCGTGAAGAAGCTGCGTGGAACGCGGCGTTGAGCTCGATCTGGAGGGCTTCCCACGGCTTGCCGCAAGCCACTGCGGCGTCTATACTGTACAGTTGATACGATCAGCTCTCTCCACGCACAGAGGTACGTCACCGTGGCCGTCAAGCTCACCGATACCGCGACTCTGGAGCTCAAGAAGCTCATCGACAGCGAAGTCGAGGCGAATAACATGAGTCCCGAGGCCGGCCTGCGCCTCATGGTTGTCGGCGGCGGCTGCTCGGGCTTCAGCTACAAGATGGGCTTCGACGAGAACGTCACGGAAAACGACAGGGTGCTCGAGGTCGACGGCGTCAAGGTCGTCGTCGATGAGAAGAGCAACATGTACCTCGACGGCGTGGAGATCGACTACCACGACGGGCTCATGGGCAAGGGATTCGTGTTCAACAACCCGAATGCCAACGGCACCTGCGGCTGTGGCAGCTCATTCTCGATCTGACGGCTCGATCTGACGGCTCGATCTGACGGCTCGATCCAGAATCTCGTTCCAGCGCCCCGGTCTGGCCGTCCACCGAGGAAGCCGTGCGGTCCTTGTCTTCGCGAGAGTTCGCCGTCCTGATCCCGATCCTCCGGTCCGTCCACGAGAACCACGACGACCGGGATCGGGTCATTCTCTGTGTGCGCCCCGAACGCCAGAGCGATTCCTTCTCGGGCCAGGTCTGCCTGCCCGGCGGCGCCCGGGAACCGGAGGATGCGAGTCTGAGCGCCTGCGCCCTGCGGGAGACCGAGGAGGAGATCGGCGTGCCACGATCGAGTGTCGAGATCGTCGACGAGATCCGCTGGCACACCACCAGTCTCGGCCACCGCGTCAAGCCGTTCGCCGCTCACCTCGACGCGGACGTGGAGCTGCGCCCCAACCCCGACGAGGTCCGGGATCTCGTCTTCCTGCCGGTCGAACACATCACGACGTCCCTCTTTCAGGTACGCAGACATCGAACGAATCCTGCGGGCGAGCGGCACGAGGTCCTGACCTTCGACCTCGACGGGCAGGAAGTTTGGGGCCTGACGGCACGTATCCTGCACACCTACTTTCTTACCGACAGCCCGACGTCCGAGCACCCGGAAAGATCCCCGAAACCCTGAGCCCGAACCGCATTAGAAAGTGCTTCCATCGCCCCACACCGGTGGTAGGATCGACGGCGTGTCGGGTCCGTTATTTCCGCCGGCTCTTCCCTGGAGAGCCGGAGGGCAGCGATGGCGCTCGACTTTTTCCAGCCGACCGTGGAATTGGGGCCGGATTCGCAGTCCCCGGGTCGATCCGATGGCGTCGACAGCGGCACCGCCCACGGACTCGAACGAACCGGTTGAGAGAGGTCAGCGCGCCGTGTTGTGCATCAGGAAGGAGCGATCGATGCGGGTTGGGTTCTTCCGCAAAGCGGCTGCATACGTCGTCTTCGGCATCTTCTTGGCTCCGGTGGTCACACCGGCCGACGAACGGCTGGTCGCCCGACGCGCCGCCGACGCACGGCCCGTCTCCGGAATCCGCGCGACAGCCTACGAGAGCGCTGCCGGGGTCCTCGTGACCGACGCCCCGCGCGTGCCCGTGCTGACGACTCCCGGCCTCTGGAGCCACCGCCGTCCGCTGGTCGCAAAGGGCGAGGGCGGCGGCGCCGACGTCGGGGAGATTCAGATCACGCAGGTCAGCTACAACAACGCAGCCTGCAACGAGCCGGATGTCGAGACGCCGAACCGGGTCGAGATCACATGGACCGAGACGACGGCGCACTTCGAGGCCGAGATCTTCGTCGACGGTGAGCCCGCCGGCGCCGTCCCGGGCCTGACCCAGGAGCAGATCAACGACGGTCTGACGACGAACGGTGTACTCATCGAAATCGACACCGGCGTCCATGTAATCCGCGTCGAGGAAGGCGACACCGGAACCCTGGCCGAGAAGGAATTCGAGGTGCTCGACACCGTGCCGGAGTTTCCCGAGATCCACCACCTCATGTGCCTCCAGGGCATCGGTACGTCCGACGCCGGCGAGGACTGCGAAGGCTCCTGCGAGATCCGCGTCTCGCTGACGGCCAACGCCGGAGCCGACTTCTACAGCTACATCCTCAACGACGTCGAGCAGCCCTTCGATGTCCCGTTCGGGATTCCGGTCCTTACCCTCGCCTGCGCGCCGCCGGCCGACTACGCGCTCCAGGTGCGCCCGCACCTCGCGGCCCGTGACGGCGACGGCGCGATCATCCCCGGCTGCTCGTACGCCGGCTGCCTGGTCGAGGGACAGGGTTGCACGCTCGACTGTGCGAACGAGCCGGAGTGCATCGAGCCGATGAACGTCGACATCGCGCAGGACGGCTTCCCGGCCGCCAACTCGTCCGTCTTCTCGATCTGGATCAATGGCGAGGCTCCGGATCCGGACGGAGGCGTTCCTCCCTACGCAGGCGGGATCAACGTCTACGTCGGAGAGGGTATCGATCCCGAGCTAAACATCACCACGGACCCGGGCGGCTTCCCTCCCTTCCTGGGCCTCGCCGGGTTGCCTCCCGGTGAGACCGGCTTCTTCTTCGAGGGTGTTTGCGAGGACGACTCCAGATCGAACCTCGTCGAGCGTTCGGTGCTGATCGTCGACGAGAATCCTCACGCAGACGCGGTCGTCGACAACCGGCTCGTGCAGATCTTCGACGAAGCCGATCCGGACAACCCGAACGATCAGACCGCACAGCTGATCTGGGAGAACGGTGCTCCTTCCGCATGGTTCCTGGTGCTGCTGCAGCGCGCCGGCCAGCTCTTCATCATCGCGGTCGACGGATCGAACTTCAAGTTCCCCGGCGACTTGGAGGGAGTCACGTTCACGGGGCCGATCCTTCCGGACGACGTGTTCATCCTCGAGTTCTACGCCTACGACGACGAGACCGACGCGATGTACTCGTCGACCTTCGTCACGGCGACCGATCCGGTCGATTCGGACGGCGACACCTTCTTCGACCACGAGGACAACTGCCCCGATGACGCCAACGAGTCGCAGGAGGACTTCGACGAGGACGGTGTCGGCGATGTCTGCGACAACTGCGAATTCGACGCCAACCCCGATCAGTCCGACGAGGACGAAGACGGTGTCGGCGACGCTTGCGACGATGACCCTGTCGGAACGCTGTTCGTCCGCGGCATGTGCTCGAACGATGGCACGCAGCTGCAACTCTCCGAGGCCGTCTTCATCTTCAGCTTCCTCTTCACCGGAGGGCAAACGCCGGACTGCCGGGAGGCCTGCGACACCGATCAGTCCGGAGCCCTGGACCTGACCGACGGCGTCGTGATCCTCAACTTCCTGTTCACCGGAGGCACGCCGCCGGCGAACTGGAACGGCATCTCCCCCGTCTGCGAGATCGACACCGAGGAGAACTGCGCGCAGGCGAACCCCGCGTGCACCGAGGCCGGATAACCACACGGCCACTCAGCCGTCGCGGCGATCCGAAGAGCATCGCACCGAGTCCCGACGAGAGGCTCGGCGACACAGGGCGCGAGCGAGGCGGCGTCGCGGCTCGCTGCGAAGG
>CAYMLL010000318.1:0-298 GCA_964390645.1 uncultured Planctomycetia bacterium
GACGCCTCCGATGAGGATGAGCTGCCGGAAGGTGTCGCTTTGACGCGCCTCCTCGAGGAGCCAGAACATCCCCTTGACGGTGACATCCATGATGTCCTCCGGCGTCTCCTTGCACGTGGCGAGATGGAGGACATGGGTGACACCCTCGAGAGCATCGTGCACGACGGAGCGCTCCGAGATGCTGCCGCGGACGACACCCAGTCGCTCGTTCGTCTCGAGGATTCGATTGTGGCAAAGTGCACGAGCGCGCAACCGCTCGTAGGCCCGGGCGGCGCGCCGACGGCCGCGGGAGTGGTGC
>CAYMLL010000318.1:308-8382 GCA_964390645.1 uncultured Planctomycetia bacterium
GGGGGACCGGGGGGGCCGCCCGGCCAGGCCGGGTCGGCGAGCAGACGGCCGAGGAAGTGCTGACCGACCTTTCCGGTCGATCCGGTGACAAGAATCAGCGGGTCCTCCGTTTCGGGGGGCATCTCCTGCTCCGTGAGGCGAGGGTTGTGTCGCGAGCGCACAACGTGCCACGGCACGGCCGACACCGCAAGCGCCTGCCCGCCCTTTACGAAAGTACCTCGGACAGTGAGGGTGAGTCGTCGGGGTCCGGATCGAGACACCAGAAGGCCGTCGACCTGCTCGGTCATCGCGCTCCGGCAACGAAGAGCTCGGCAGGATGACCTGTTCGCGCCCAGTCGACGTCCTCGACGGGCCGCGGGCACCAGCCTCGATCATCGAAGCCGGGCGACCGTATCCTGCCCGTAATACGCACGCAGCAGTTCGTAGAGCTCCGGCCGCTTGCGCATCAGCTGCCGCGGCTTCTCGAAGAAGGTCTCGGTCGCCACGGCGAAGAACTCGGCGGGGTTCGTCGCACCGTACTTGTCCATCACCGTGCGGCGCCTCTTCTCCGTCTGCTCGACGAGCCGCTCGTACTCCTCCGTCATGATACGCACCCACCCGTCGTAGTGCTGACGACTTTCGAGTGGCGGCGTGCCGTCGGCGTAGCTGTCGAGCATGTCCAGCTTGTGCGCGAACTCGTGGAGAACGACGTTGCGCCCGTCCTCCCAGTTCTCGGCCCCGTGGCGGGCGGAGTCCCACGCGAGAACCACCGGGCCCCGGTGAAACGCGAGACCGAGAACGGTCGAGCGTCCCTCCTGCACCATACCCCCGGGGCCGGCTCTTCGCGTCGGGGCCTCGAAGACACTGGGGTATACGAGGATCGACTCGACGCGGCGGTAGTAATCATGCTCGAGGTTGAGCAGGAGCAACGCTGCCTGAGCAGCGATCGTCACCCGGATTTCATCGTCGATCTCGAGCCCGCCACATCCCTCCCAGCTCTTTTCCGCAACGATGATGCGCGTATCGTCGCGCAGCCGTCGACGCTGATCCTCGTCGAGAGTGGCGTAGAAGGGCAGCGCATCGAGCCACTGCCTCCAGCTGTCGGAACAGGGTGTCGCGAGAATCGCCCGCCTGCGTCGACGACGAAGCCAACCGAAGATCATCGGAGCGCACCTTCCAGGTCGGTACGAGCCCGCGGGACAGCACGATCGTCAGGACTCATCGGGTCGGTCCGGCCGCGTGCGAGAGGGCTCGCCGAGAAGATTGACAGCAGTCCTCCGCGCGGCAGCCGGCGAATCACTCCCGGGAGTCTTTCCCGTCGCTGGTCCGCGACTTCTTCTTCCCGTCGCTGGTCCGCGATTTCTTCTTCCCGTCGCTGGTCCGCGATTTCTTCTTCCCGTCGTCACCGGATCTTCTCGCGGGCGTCTCTGCGGTCTTCTGCCTCCGCTCCCTCCACTCTGCGAGGACGGATCGAGGATTGTCCTGGAATGCGTCGCGACATCCGGAGCAGCAGACGCTGTACGTCCTGCCGTCATGCTCGACCGTGATCGTGCCCTTTCCACCGGTGACGACGCACTGGGGGTAACCGTCGCCCGCGGCGATGCTCTCGCCCTTGCGCGTGAAGCCGACCTCGCCGAGGCGGAAAAAGCGCCCCGACTCGATGCGTCGACCCTCGTACAGCACGACGAGTCGCCTGTCCTTTGCCAGCAGCCGCATTGTTACCCGAGCGGGGGCCGCGAGAATCTTCTCGTGTGCCTCCGGATCCATCGTCAGAACGAGCCGCCCGTCGCGCTCGCGCCGGCCGGAGTACGTCGCGGTCTCGGGCCCTCTTGCCAGCCTCGCCTGCAGCTCGAAGTCCCCCGCCTTCTTGCCGCGCCTGAGGCCGGCGGAACGGAAGTACTTGCCCTTCATGGCCCGGAGTTCGAGACCGGCTCGCCCCGCATCAAAACTCCACCGCCAGGTCGCGTGCTCGCCCCAGGAGCCCCGCGCCGACCCGCGTCGCAACTGCCCTGTGCCACGCCAGCGTCCGACGACCGCCTGCAGAGGCGCGAGAGCCTCCTTGTCGCGAGTCATCTCCGAAGCCTTCGGCTGCTGCTGCGCGGTCGCGTGTGAAGGGAGCAGCGGGGTGAAAACCAGCAGCAGGCCGCAGGCCGTTATCGTCGTCGAGGTTCGGTGCATCGAAGTCTATTGTGCATCGCGTGCCCGTGCGCGCCCAGACTTTCCTCCACGTCCGAGCGAGCGCGGCTACCCCCGGTCGCCGCGAGATCTGGCGACGTTGGCAGCCCGTCGACCCCGCACCACCTGCGCGCGTTGCTGCGCAACCCCCATGGGTAGACGTCGGGGACGAGCAGGCCCGACGTTCTCCACGGCGTAGACTCGAGCGCGAGGTCGCACATGGTGGAGGATCGCGTCCCGTTCCCGTCCTATCTGCCGCACGACCGGGACCCCTCGAAGGTCGAGGGGAATGCCACACGAGCTGGAGCTTCCCGGAGTGAGAGCCAAGAGCGGGGAAACGCCGGTGCGCGACGTCGGGTCCTACACGCTGTTCGACATGCCGCCGAAACCGGAGGCGTCGAAGCGGGGGCCGCAGCACGACTCAGGAGGACACGCCACGCACGAAGCCCGCGGCCGCGTCGATGGGAACGCGTGCCTGATCGCCGGTCGACAGACGCTTCAGCGTGACCTCGCCGGACTCGATCTCCTCCTCGCCCACGATCGCCGCGACCGTAGCCTGAACGCCTTCTCTGTCCGCGTATTGCAGCTGCTTCTTCAGCTTCGTGGCCTGCGGGTAGACCTCGACGTCGAGCCCTTGACTTCTGAGGCGGTGCGCGATGTCGAGAACCCGGCTCTCGTCAACGTCCATCCAGCAGAGGAGCACGTCCGGTCCGACGCCGATCTCGGGGTACATACGGCGCTCCTCCATGACCAGGAGGATTCGCTCCAGCCCGAGCGAAAAGCCGACCGCTGGAATGTCCTGCTTGCCGAACATGCCGACGAGGTTGTCGTAGCGGCCACCGCCTCCGAGACTGCCGGCGAGGTCCGCCACCGAGACCTCGAAGATGGGCCCGGTGTAGTACCCGAGACCGCGTGCGAGGGAGGGAGCGATTCGGAGGTGACCCGATGCGGGCGTCGACCGCGAAAGCTCGAGCAGCCGCAACAGGTCATCGATCGCGGCACACGCATGCTCGGTGGCGATGCGCTCGCGAAGTCGGTTCGCGAGGGTATCGTCGGACTCCTCATCGTCGCGCCGGAGCAGGTCGAGCAACGAGCGCGCGGACTCCGGGGCGACTCCGCGCTGCTCGAGCTCGCCGAGGACCCCGTCAGCGCCGATCTTGTCCATCTTGTCGATGGCGACCAGAGCGGTCTCCTCGAGATCCGGAGAGATTCCAGCGGCGGAGACGAGCTGCCGGAGCAGCTCGCGATGGTTGATCTCGATGGCGAAGTCGTCGAAACCGAGCTCCCGGAGCACCTGTGCCACGGCGGCGCAGACCTCCGCTTCGGCGAGGCAGCTCGTCGTTCCGATGATATCGACATCGCACTGATAGAACTCCCGGAAACGACCCTTGCCCGGACGATCGGCACGCCAGACGGGTTGAATCTGGTAGCGCTTGAAGTAGCGCGGCAGCTGTCCGTACTGCGCGACGACGCGCGCGAGGGGCACGGTGAGATCGTAGCGCAGGCCGGTGTCGGCGAGGTCGGCCTCACTCACCCCGTCGGCATCGAGCGCGCGGGCAAGGGCGTCGCGACGCTTCAGGATGCGGTAGAGGAGCTGATCGCCTTCCGCACCGTACTTGCCGAGGAGAGTCGACAGGTTCTCGACACTGGGAGTCTCCAGCGGGACGAACCCGTAGCTCTCGTAGACCCTCTGAACCACGTCCACGACATGACGACGCCGCTTCAGGTCCTGCGGCAAGAAGTCGCGCATGCCGCTCGGCGGTCGGGTGCTGACCTTGCTCATCGACGGGACTCCGTGCTGCCGATCAAGACGCACAAGATACTGTCGTCCCACCGGCAGCGCCACCGGCAATCACGCCAGCTGTTTCCATACCGCGAACGTTCCGGACAGACGACAGGGAAGAACCCGTCCCTCGTCGTGCCTGAAGTCCGGAAAGAGCGACCCCGGTGGCCGCTATGGACAAGCCCGGTCTCCTGCATTAGGTTCTTCCGGGTGACCCAATCCGCTCTTCTGGACAAGTCGATCGTCGTCATGGGCGGCACCACCGGACTCGGCCTCTCCGCGGTCCACGCCTGCGTGGCCGCCGGCGCCCGCGTCGTCGCGGTCGGCCGCAAGCCCGAGAACGTCGCGGCGATGTCGACTCTGGGCGAGGCCGTGCGTGGTCTTGCCGGCGATGCGAGCGACCCCGGGACCGCACCGAAGGCGATCGGCGAGGCGATCAGCGCCTTCGGCGGTTTCGACGGGCTCTACCACGTCGCCGGCGGCAGCGGTCGGGGACATGGCGACGGTCCTCTCCACGAGTTGAGTGACGAGGGCGTCGACTTCACGCTCGACATGAACCTCAAGTCAGTCCTCTACTCCAATCGCGCGGCGGCTCGCCAGTTCCTCGCCGCGGGGGTCCCCGGCAGTGTCGTCAACATGGGGAGTACGCTGGCGTTCTCCCCGTCTCCGCGCTACTTCGCGACACACGCGTACACCGCCGCAAAGGCCGGCATCATCGGGCTCACCCGCGCGGCGGCGGCGCACTACGCGCCCCACGACATCCGTTTCAACGTTGTCGCCCCCGCTCTCGTCGAGACTCCGATGGCAGCCCGCGCGCACCAGAACCCGGAGATCCTCGAGTACATCTCGACGAAGCAGCCTCTCGACGGCGGGCGATCGGGCAAGCCGCCCGATGCGGACGCCGCGGTCATCTTCTTCCTCGGTGACGCTTCGCGCTTCGTCACAGGCCAGGTCCTGGCCGTCGACGGCGGGTGGTCCGTATCCGAAGGCCAGCACCCCGACAAGCCACAACCTTGATCGACCTCCGACAGACACTCGTGGATTGACCATGCCCCTCAGCGCCCGATCCCCCGCTCTGGAGTACCTCGAGGAGTGCCGTGCCCTCCTCGAGACCGTCGAATCGCACGCCGATGAAATTCGCCAGGCCGCCGGATGGTTCGCGGAGTCGATTCTCGCGGACCGGGTCGTGCACCTCTTCGGCTCCGGCCACAGCCGGATTCCCGTCGAGGAGATGTGGCCGCGCTACGGCTCCTTCCCGGGCTTCCACCCCATCGTCGAGCTGTCTCTGACCTACCACAACCAGGTCGTGGGGGCGAACGGACAGCGACAGGCCATGTACCTGGAGAACGTCAGCGGCCTCGCCGAACGTATTCTGCGCAACTTCGCGATTTCGAGGCAGGACAGCGCCCTGGTCATCTCGTCGAGCGGCTGCAACGTCGTGCCGGTCGAGGTTGCCGAGGGATTCCGGGAGCTCGGTGTGAAGGTCGTCGCGATCCTCGGCAAGCGTCACATGGAGGCCAGCAGCTCGAGACACCCGAAGGGCGTCAAGCTCGCGGACGTAGCCGATCTCGTTCTCGACACCGGGATTCCCGCGGGCGACTCGATGGTGACGGTCGCCGGTCTGGACACACCGGTGTCGCCGGGCTCGACCGTTGGCAGCGCGCTACTGGTCAACGCGCTCAAGGCCGAGGTCGCCGACGCGCTCGTCAGGGGGGGCGCGTCTCCGAAGGTGCTGACCGCCACCTGCCACGTCGGCGCTGAGCGAGCCGCCGAGCTCTTCGAGGCCGCCTACGACGAGCACGCCCATCGGATCGCTCCCCTCTACGAGGCTCTCTGAAAGGACCATGCAACGCGATGCAGCGACGTCCCCTGACGACAACGGTGATCGGGAGCTACCCCTTCCCAGGCTGGCTCGAATTCGCATCGGCACACCTCGACGCATTCGGCCCCGACGACATCGCGGAGATGCAGGATGACGCCGTCCTTGCCGCGGTCCACGACCAGGTAGCTGCGGGACTCGACGTCATCACCGACGGCGAACAGACCCGCTTCGACTTCAACCTGTCGTTCTACGGCTACCTTCGCGGGATTGAAATGGAGTCCCGCACACCACGAGTCTTCGGTCCTCCGGCGCATGATCAGCGGGGTCGCCACACGATCACCGACGAGCTGACCGCGCCGCGAGGCCTCGGCGCAGTGCAGGAGTTCGAACGACTGAAGCGACTGGCCCCCGAGGGGCCGGTGCTGAAGGCGTCGGTCCCGGGTCCCTACACACTGAGCGGTCGACTGGTTCCGAACGACCGCTACGCCGACCGTCTCGCGGTCACCGACGCGCTGTTGCCGCTCGTCAGGTCCGAGCTCGAGGGACTGGTCGAGGCCGGGTGCGAGGAGCTGACCGTCGACGAGCCCTCGATGAGCTGCTACGCGCACCGTGGAGATCCAGCGAGGTTCGTGGACCTGTTCAACCGCACCGTCGAGAGCGTACGGAGCAAGTGTCGACTGTCCACACACCTGTGCTTCGGCAACTTCAAGGGGCACGCGGTCGGTCTGCGCAGGTACGCGCCGATGTTTCCCGCCTTTCTCGACCTGGATGTCGACGAGATCCATGTCGAGATGGCGAGCCGGGAGTTCAGCGAGATCGAGATCATTGCGGACATCGCCGCGAAGTTCGACGTCGCGGTGGGTATCGTCGACGTGAAGAGCTACTACATCGAGACGGTCGACGACATCACGGAGCGAGTGAGGCTCTGTCTCCGGCACGCGCCGCCGGAACGGCTCGCGTTCGCTCCGGATTGCGGACTCAGCCAGACGGCCCGGTGGGCCGCGCGCTGCAAGCTTGTCCACATGGTCGAGGGAGTGCAGAGGGTCCGTGACGAGCTCGGAGTCTGAGCGTGGTGACAAGCCGATGATCCAGCCACACCTGAAGGACGACGACTTCCTGCTAGACGCTCGCACGGCACCTTCCGACGAGGACTGCTTCCACATCTGGTGGCTCGGGCAGAGCGGATACCTCCTGAAATGGAGGTCTCGGTTCTTGCTACTGGACCCCTACCTCTCGGATTCCCTGTCGACCAAGTATGCCGACGGCGACAAGCCGCACATCCGCATGACGGATCGGGTCGTGGATCCGCGGTCCCTCGACTTCATCGACATCGTCACATCGAGCCACAATCACACCGACCACCTCGACCCGGAGACCTTGAAGCCGGTTGTTGCTGCGAACCCGAACGTCGCGATCGTCGCTCCGACCGCCAATCTGAACCTCGTCGCGGAGCGCAGCGGTCGTACATCGAGCGACCTGATCGGCATCGACGACGGCCAGAGCGTCAGCGTCGGCGATTTCGAGCTCCACGGTGTTGCCGCCGCGCACGACGAGCTGTCGATCGACGAAGCCGGCCATCATCGCTTTCTCGGGTATCTTGTCCGTTTCGGCGACTGGACGATCTACCACAGTGGCGATACGCGTCCCTACGACGGTCTCCTCGAGCGGCTGGCGCCGTTTCGCATCGATCTGGCAATGCTTCCGATCAACGGCAGCGCGCGGCAGCGTCGGGTAGCGGGAAACTTCTGGGGACATGAGGCTGCACGCCTCGCGAAGGACGCAGGTGTGCGCATCGTCGTGCCGTGCCACTACGACATGTTCAGCTTCAACACCGTGACCCCGGACGCTTTTGTCCATGCTTGCTGGAAGCTCGACCAGCCGCACCGCGTGCTGCGTCCCGCCGAGCGCTGGACGAGCGTCGAGCTGGGAATCGGAGAAACATGAGCCCGGGCCGTGCGGGCTGGCGGCGACCCGGCGAGAGCCCGTGCAGAAGCGGTCACAGAAAGAGATCCGGCTGCAGATCAGCGGTCGGGTCCAACGCGTACGAATCGAAGTCGGTGACTCCTTCCTCTCGCAGTAGGTCCTCGTCGATATAGAACCGTCCGGTGGCCTCGCTGCTCAGGCGAGTGAGAGCGGCATGAGCGGCGTCGGCCATGATCTCGGGCTTGCGGCTGCGGCGCATCATCTCGTCGCCGCCGACAATGTTCCGGATGGCTGCCGTGGCGATGGTCGTACGCGGCCACAGCGCGTTGACCGCGATACCATCCTCGCGCAACTCTTCCGCCAAGCCGAGCACGCAGAGGCTCATCCCGACC
>CAYMLL010000319.1:0-8358 GCA_964390645.1 uncultured Planctomycetia bacterium
TGCGCGTTCATCAGGTGGAGGGCCTGCACGACCGTCGTCTCCTCGATGCGCAGAGAGGGAGGGTCGTGGTTCGGATCGGGCCGGCCGAAGGTGTCGAGGAAGATCGACGCGCTGCGGTGCGTCCAGATCTCCGCGGCACGTGATCCGGCGGGCATCGCCGAGAATGTCTCCGGAACCTCGGTGATGTCGCAGACCGCGTCGAGCAGGACCTCGGCGCGCAGTCGCTGACGGTAGTGGCGAGAGTAGTTGCGGGTGTCCGCGATGTTGCGCTCGTCCGGGCGGGAGCTCAGCCCGTAGACGTGCGACGTCGTGATGACGCGGATGAGCTTCTTGATGTCGTGGCCGTCGTCGCGGAAGCGCGCCGCGAGCGCTTCGAGGAGGGCGTGGTTCGACGGTGGGTTGCTCTCGCGAAGGTCGTCGACCGGCTCGACGATGCCACGCGTCATCAGATCAGCCCAGACTCGATTCGCGATCACGCGTGCGAAGAACGGATTCTCCTTCGAGGTCAACCACTCTGCGAGTGCGGCTCGGAGGTCCTCTCGCCCTTCTCGCCGCGGCGCCTCGCCGAAGAGCGTCGCCGGCGCCAGTGTCTCTCCCGTGCGCGGGTGCGTCACGGACCCGCCGGTCTGCGCGAAGATGTACTCCTCGCCACCGGAGATCGGCGGGGACAGGCCGGAGCCCTTGCGGCCGATGTCTGCGAAGTAGGCGGCGAGCGAGTAGTAGTGCTTCTGGCTCCAGATCTCGAATGGATGTTGATGACACTTCGCGCACTCGAGGCGGATGCCGAGAAAGAGCTGGCTGAACATCGTCACGAGCTCGTCCGGAGAGCGCCGATCTCGGAAGATCGTCGTCGCTCCGTGCCGGAAGGTGCTGCCGCGTGCGGTGAGGATCTCGCGGACGAAGCGGTCGTAGGGGCGGTTCTCGCGAAACGCGGCGCGGACCCAGGAGTCGAGGCTGCGGACCGCCTTGATCCCGACCCGGTAGGGGTTGGGGCGCAGCAGGTCGACCCACTTGTTCGACCAGTGGTCGGCGTACTCCGGCCGTCGCAGAAGGCGGTCGACGACACGGCTCCGCCTGTCGGGGGAGTCGTCCGCGAGAAACGTGCGCACCTCCTGCGGCGTCGGCAGGCGGCCGATGATGTCGATGTGGACACGGCGCAGATAGGTCGTGTCCCCGCAGGGCTCCGACGGGGTGATCCCGAGGCGCTCGAGCTTGTTCCAGACGTGCTCGTCGATGAAGTTCCGGCGCGGCAGCGCGCTGTAGAACCCGGGCGGCGGTCTCCCCGCGAGTGGAATCGAGACGGTTGCCGTCGCGAACTTGCCCTGGTAGCGCGCCATGATCGCGGCCTCACCGGGGAGGGGACCGGCGTGGACGAGGCCGTGCTCGTCGACCGCGGCGATCGCGCTCTCGTTGGACTGGAACGCCGTGAGGTGGGTGACGTCCTCGCGTGCCCCGTTCGCGAAATGAGCCGTGACGATGATCTGCTGTCGCGAGCTCGGCTCCAGAATCCGCGTCGCCGGAGTCACGGTGACGTGATCGAGATCCGGCGCCGACGGTGATGTTCGCCTCAGGCCGCCGAGCATCCAGCGTTTCACGGTCTCGTATCCGCTGCCGCCGGAAACGAGACGCTCACCGCCGCCGTGAGGGATTGCCGCGGTCGCCTTCAGGAGCAGCAGGCTGCGCTCGGGCGCTGCGGGGAAGACCCGTCGGCCGAGCGACTGGCGGACGATCGCGTCGAAATCGTGGTCGTCGTCGAAACCGAGCAACGACAGCTGGAAGCCGTTCTGACCGCGCTGTTTGCCGTGGCAGCTTCCCTGGTTGCAGCCGCCGCGCGTCAACACGGGCTGCACGTCGCGCTCGAAGGTGGCGTCGAGGAATCGGCGCCCGTTCTCGACACGGACTCCGACGCGCGTCTCGTTGCCGTCGACGCGTACGATGATCTCGGTGGATCCCGACCCCTTCGGAGTGACCACGCCGCCCGGGTCGACGACAGCGATGGTCTCGTCGAGCGACGAGTAGCTGGCGTCGCGCGTCCGGTCGATCTGTCGAGCGTTGGACGAGGTGGAGACCAGCAGCTGCTGGCGGGCGGCCTTGCCTCGCAGCAGCAACGAGCCCGGCTGGACAACGGGAGTCGCGGCCAGCGGTGACAGCGCGCTCGCGATGATTGTCGTGGCGAGGAGCTTCCGGGCGACCGTCGTCATGGCATCAGTCTACGCCAACTCGTCGGGGTGATCCATTCCCGCGCACTCTCCCCACCGGGCCTCGAAGATCTCGATGCGCGTCAGGAGCCCCTCGGAATCGCCGAAGCCCTCGACGAATGGAAGGCATCGGGCCACGAGCGAACGAACCAGCTCCTCCTCCGTTCCGGGCGAGTTCCGGAGGACGTCCCGGATGCTCTCCTCCTTCGAAAGCCCCCCGGAGGCGATTCCGGTGCTGACCTTGCCGGCGTCGATCGCCATGCCGAGGATCAGGCGCGAAATCAGCTCCTGGATGCCGCAGCGTTCCCCGAGAAAGCGAAGGACGTCGTCGGGGCCATCGCCGTGCGCGATACGACGCAGTGCGTGCTTCGCGACGACGCAGAGCCCGAGCACGCAGAGCTCATCGTCACCCAGTATGACGGTCTCCAGAAACATGTTGACCGGAATCAGGGAGCCGCCCTGCTCGGCGCTCTGGAGCAGTCCCTCGAGCTGCGACAGCTTGTCCTCGAGCTCGGGTGCCAGTGCGTTCTCGAGCGCCTCGACGGGGTCCATCGCGCGGGCGGCAGGAGCGGGCTCGTCCGGAGATCGCGGAGAGGGCGACGGAGCCGGCGCCCCTCGCGTCACGGCCGCCGCAGGCGCGGGCGCCGCCGCGGCCTCGACCATCCGGGAAGCCAGCAGCTCGAGGCCCTTCTTCGCGAGCCCCTTTCGCAGCGCGGACTCGTTCGGGGCGGTGATCGTGCCCTTCTTGACGGCTCCCTTCGCGGTGCGGACGCGAACCAGAAACTGCATGCCCGTTAGCCTCGAGTCGGCCCGCTGGAGGACACCGTGTCAAGACGACCGTCGGCGATGGGTCGGCGGTCAGCGTCGGTACGAGCGCTCCGAGCGCAGCGCCCGTTGCGCCTCTTCGCGGACCTGGCTGCTGGAGTCCTCCAGGGCCCTCTGGAACACCTCTTTCGACTCGTCGCGTGCCAGCCAGGCGAGCGTGCGGATCGACCCTCGTCGCTGTGACGCGCTTTCGTGCTCGAGCGCGCTCGAACTCAGTCGTGACACCTCCGCCTCGAACGGAGCGGTGTCCCCGAGTCGACGCAGCGTGATCGCGAGTCGGTACCGCTGGTCGCCCGGATTGTCGTCGTAGAGAGCGCGAAGGCGTGGTGCCGCGGCCTTGACTCCGGCTTCGCCGAGGCTCGAGATCACCTCACCTCTGACTCTGCCGTTCGAGTCGTCGAGCGCGCGGAGCAGCTGATCGTCGGCGCCCCGGAACTTCAAATTACCGAGTGCGTCGGCGGCGCGCTCGCGCACGGACGCATCGGGGTCGGTGAGGAGTCCGGCGATGTCGGCCCCCGCCTCGGCGTGCCCGAGTCGGGCCAGCGTCAGCACGGCCTCGCGCCGCACGGAAGCGTCCTCGTCGTCGAGCAGCGGCACGGCGTTCCCGGCAGAGGCCTTGTCCTCGAGGTCGGCGAGGGTGTCGAGTGTCGTGCGGCGAACCTCGGCGTTCGGGTCCGTCAGCATCTCACGGATTGCGGCGATGGCCTCCGGATCCTTGGCGGCGAACCGCTCGAGCGCCAGGATTCCCTGTCGACGCAGGTCCGCGCTGTCCGATTGCAGGTACGTGTAGCCACGCTCGACGGGGTCCTCCTCGAGCCCTCTGAGGCGCGTCTCGATCGCTTCGAGCCGTCCGGAGAGGGAGGCGAGATCGACCACACCGTCGTCGTTGCCGTCATCGGTGTCCTCGGTGGTACCATCCGTGGGTTCGCGTGTCACCGGACTCGACTCGGCTTCCTGCTTCGCCGGAACGCTCGAGTGGCCGGCGCGGGCAGAGAGGACCTCCCCGAGCCGATCTTCCAGGGTGCTGAGGCGTTCGTTGAGCGCAGCGACTCTTGTGGCGGAGTCGCGTGCGACCGTGTTGTGGTCAGAGGCCGAGCTTCCGTCGCGGGTCAGCGCGACGCCGGCGAGCGCGATCGCCAGACAGGAGACAGCGGTCGAGGCGGCGAAGAGGATCGTGGATTTCGGCATACTGCACCTTTGAACGGAGCCCTGGTCCATGGACGTCGGCCGCTGGCAACTTCCTACAAGATACCGTCGGCACCGTCGACCGCCAAGGGGTGACCGATCGGGTAAGGGGCCGTGGTGTGGTGTGAAGTTCCCGGACTCCGGCGGCGAGACGATGTGATCGGGCGCCATCCAGGGAACGCAGGCGTGACGGAAAAAGACGGGGGGACAGACTTCGCAGATCGTCGGCAGGGTGTGGAGATGGCGCTCCCCTCCCTCGACGCCCGGGAGAGGATCGAGAGCGAAGTGCGTTACAAGGAGCAGCGTGACCTTGGTGCCGTGGTCGAAGTAGACCGCCCCGAGGTAGCAGCCTCCTTCGCGGTGGTACCGGTACTGGCAGCACGGGCCGCCTCCGGTGGCGCTCGCCGACAGAGCAGACGAGCGGGCGCGAGTGAAGACCGTCCCGGTTCCGGCGACGAGGGACGGTCATCCGCGGGCCGCATCGGGAGAGCTCGGGCTCAAACCTGCGTCGTCCAGGGCTCGCCCGGCGGCAGTGCCGGGAGGTCGCCGGGGGACGCGGTGGGAGCCTCGGAGGCAGGTCCGGAGCTGTCGAGTCCGCGGCGTCGCAGGCGGGAGAAAATGTAGAGATTGCCGAAGTGCATGACGCCGAGGACGACGAGGACCAGCCCCACCTTGGTGGAGCAGAACTCGAAGGTCTGCTGCACCGTGTCCGGCTTGTCACCGTACTTCAACGCCAGAGCGACGTAGCCGATGTTCAGCAGGTAGAAGCCGACGACGAGCAGGTGGTTGACCGAGTCGGCGAGATCCTCGTTACCGTGAAACGCATCGACGAGGAAGAGCCGGCCGCTGCGGTGCAGCGTGCGCGCGACCCAGATCGTCAGAGCGATGCTCGTGAGCAGATAGACGATGTACGCCAGGACGGTGTGGTCGACGCTCGAGACGTTCATGGGAATCCTCCGGCTGTGGTGGGTGCGGGCGTGATTCACCCGCATCCGAGCAACCGCAGGCCGCCACTCCTGTTAACCTCCGGACTCGACATTATCCCGGCGCCGTGTCGGGCGGCGTGCTGTGGCGGCATCGGGCGATGCCGCGGCGCTGGCACCATTCGAGGCCCTTCCGTGAGCGCGAGGAACGCGAAGCTCTTCGTCGTCAGAACTCGACAAAGCGCCGCATCGTCTGCGTTGCGGCGTCTCGCTCGCTGACCCGACGGCTGGAGTTCGTGGTGCGAGCGGCTCTGACCTCGCCAGGGCGCTCAGGCTCCTCCGTCAGGGCACACAGACCTCCGGACAACCCCGCATCCTCACGCAATCATCTCCGAGCGCGGGCGGCAGTCCCCCCTGGAAGAGGAACCCCAGCAGGTATACCGCGTCGCCGAGGTCGACTCCGGCGTCGCCGTTGGAGTCGAGGAGGGTGATGTTGCCGGTGTCGTTGATGGTGCCGCCGTCACAGGGAAGCACGACCGGATCGCCGAGGAAAAGATGACCGAGGATGCAGACTCCGTCGGAGATGTCGACGCTGCCGTCCTGGTTACAGTCGCCCGGCTTCTGGCCGCCGCCGGTGTTGTCAACATGCACCGTGATGCGACGCGTGACGCTGCTGACATCGTTGTCGTCGTCGGTGACGGTCAAGCGTACGTCGTACTCGCCGGCGTCGTCGAACCGGTGCACCAGGATGCGCCCGGTGCCACTGCCGCCGTCATCGAAGCTCCAGCCGTAATCGACGATCGAGCCGTCCGGGTCCGTGGATTCGGAGGCGTCGAAGCGCACCTGGAGCGGTTGGACCCCCTGCGTCGGATCGGCGGTGAACTCCGCGACGGGCGGGAGATTGTCCGGTGGGCTACCGACGGTGATCGTCACGGTGGCCGTGTCCATCGAGCCGTCGTCATCCGTCACCGTCAGTCGCACGTGGTAGATGCCGTCATTCACGAAACGGTGGACGAGCACACGTCCGGTTCCGACGTCGCCATCGGCGAGGTCCCAATCGTAGCTGACGATCGAGCCGTCGGTGTCGTTGGAGGTTGCCGCGTCGAATCGCACGTCGAGCGGCGCGCGTCCTGAGGTCGGCGTGGCGCTGAAGGACGCGACAGGAGGCTCGTTCGGCGATGGCTCGGTGACGAAGATCGTGCGCGAGCTCGAGGTCTCCGCGCCGTCGTCGTCGCGTACGGTCAGCCGGACCGTGTACTTCCCGGCTTCCGGGTAGACGTGCGAGATCTGCCGGCCGGAGCCGCCCTCACCGTCGCCGAAGTCCCAGTCCCAGGCGACGATGATGCCGTCGGGATCCTCGGACCTGGAGGCGTCGGCGAGTATCTCCAGCGGTGCCTCGCCCGTCGATGGAACGGTCGTGAATGCGGCGAGTGGTGGCTGGTTCGGAAGCGGGGGGCCGACGCTGTTGGCGAGACCGGGCGTGCCGTCGACCGGCACGGACGCGCCCCAGTTCTCGGGCTCGTTGCCATAGTCCGTCGCGATGCGTCGTTCGAGCGAGGAGCCGCCGCCGTCGGCTTCGTCCGGCCACGGGAACCCGTCGCCGTAGACCACGCGGTCGACGCGGACGTACGGAACCTCTTCGCCGTCGGCTGGTGCGGGTCGCAGGAGGCGCAGCGATTCCCCGTCATTGGCGAGCGCCCCACCGAAGGGGCCGAAGATCGGCACGCCCTCCGCGACGCCGTGGCGAAGACGGAATGCAGCGGGGCTCGTCGACACGATGAGCGCGAGACCGTTCGGGCCGAGGCTCGCGCCCTCGGGGAACTCGAAGCTGTCGACCCCGGCGGCGTCGGAGATGCCGCGGATTCTCCAGCCGCGGTCGACGTCGCCGCCGAGCGAGTCGGCGCCGAAGAGGCCGATCGTCTCGTCGGTGAGGTTGAGGATCTCGAGGAACTCGTCACCGCCTCCTTCCGGATGGTAGTGGATCTCGTGGATGACGATCGGGCCGACGAGCGGCGCGTCGTTGGGCAGTCCCGTGCCGCTGCGAAACTCCTCCACGTTCGCCGGATCGTCCATTCCGAAGGTGTGCGTGACGAGTGGAGATGTGTCGGATCCGGTGCTCGTGACGACACGACCGAACGAGACCTCGGAGTCGAACCCGTCGAAGCTCATTCCGACGATGTGACCGGTGAGGTCCCGGTTCGCGTCAGCGGAGCTCAGGTAGACCTGGTCCCCGGCGCCATCGAGGGCGAAGCTCGGAAAGACACCGGGATTGCGATTGAACTGGCTCTCGTAGAAGACGACGAAGGCACCGGGGGCCAGAACCGTGTCGTCGGGGATGCGGTACTTCATCAGCTGCGTGAAGTCGCCGCGGGAGTCACTGAGAAACCAGCCGCCGATGTCGACAGCTTGTCCGGTCGGATTGTGGAGCTCGATCGCATCCTCGAAGGGTGCCGAGGTACGGCTGAGCACCTCGTTGACGAGAACTCGGCCGTCGGTCCGTTCGGGGTCCTCCTCGCCCGGCGAGCCGTGAAGCCCGGCGCTTGCTCGCCAGCTGGTCGGACGGTCGGGATCGCCCTCGATATCGTCGAGCACCAGCGAGTAGCCGAAACCGTCGGGCGCCAGAGGCCAGTCGTTCTCGTCGTCGTACTCCAGCGACAGCACCCGTGTGCCGAAGGGGTCGCGGATCGTCAGACGCTCGCCTCCGTCCGACAGGCTGCCGGCGTAGACGCCGTCGAGAGTGGCCCCGGGGTGGGCTGACTCGAAGCTCTCCCGGTCTGCAGCGATGAGGTGAAAGCCTCCCGGTTCGAGGGGCTCGTGGTCGTCGAAGGTGTAGTCGATTCCCGCGGTGAAGCGCAGGCCGGCGAGAGCCACCGCGCTCGCTCCGACGTTGCGGATCTCGACGAACTCGCGGGTGTCGCCGTTGACCGCGTTGTACATGATCTCGGTGATCCGCAGCTGGGCGTGGAGCGTTGGAGTGGAGAAGAAGGCCTCGGTGAGAGGGCTCCATGTGGTGGCGCGGCGGATGCGCGCCTTGACGAGGACGGTTCCGCCGATCAGCAGCGGCGAGGAGTAGATCAAGGCGCCGTCGGCAACGTCGCCGCTGCCGTACCGGCGCGGATCCGTGCCGTCGGTGGTGTAGAGGATCGTGCCCGAGGTGCCGGACGGTCGCGAGATGGTCAGCTCGAACCCGGGAGGGATCTCACCACCGGGCCGGCTGAAGAGCGGCG
>CAYMLL010000320.1:0-8321 GCA_964390645.1 uncultured Planctomycetia bacterium
GGTGGTCCCGGCGGTCGCGGTCCGGGTGGTCCCGGCGGTCGCGGTCCGGGTGGTCCCGGCGGTCGCGGTCCGGGTGGTCGGGGCCGAGGCCCCGGAGGGCGCGGACGCGATGGTCGTGGGCGCAACGGCGACGATGACCATCGCTACGAAGAGCGCGTTGTCAAGATCAACCGCTGCGCCACGGTCGTCAAGGGTGGTCGACGCTTCAGCTTCAGCGCTCTCGTCGTCCTCGGGGATCGGGAAGGCAACGTCGGAGTCGGCTTCGGCAAGGCGAACGAGGTGCCACCGACGGTCGAGAAGGCGATGAAGGACGCGCGCAAGAACTTCACCAAGGTCGCGACGAGGGGGAACACGATTCCGCACCGAATCGTCGGTCGGTTTCGCTCCTCGAAGGTCGTCCTGGTCCCGGCGTCGGAGGGTACCGGCGTGATCGCCGGTGCGGCAGTGCGTGCAGTGGTCGAGTGTGCGGGCATCAAGGATGTCCTGACAAAGGTCCACGGCAGCACCAATCCGCTGAATGTCGTCAAGGCGACGATGGACGGCCTGAAGACGCTGCGGACTCGCGAGGAGGTCAGCCGTCTCAGGGGAGTGGAAATACCAGAATGAAGCTCGACGAAATTCTCGAGAAGGCAGGGAAGCACAGGTCCCGCAAGCGGGTCGGTCGTGGACCCGGAAGCGGTCACGGAAAGACCTCCGGTCGCGGCCACAAGGGCGCCAAGTCGCGTTCGGGATGGAAGCGCCGCGCGGCCTACGAGGGTGGGCAGATGTCGCTCGTTCGTCGACTGCCGAAGAGGGGCTTCACGAATGCGGCGTTTCGCTTGCGTTACGACGTCGTCAATCTGTGGCACCTCGATCGGTGGTTCGAGGCGGGCGACACGGTGGACCTCGCGACCCTCGTCGAACGCGGGTACGTCAAGTCCCGCCATGATCGACTGAAGATCCTCGGCACCGGAGAATTGAGCAAGAAGCTCACGGTCGTTGCCGAAGGAGTCAGTGAGTCTGCGCGACAGAAGATCGAGGCCGCCGGAGGCCAGGTCCGGGTCGTTCGGAAGGTCAGCAGCGTCAGGAATCCCGCCGGCAGCTCTTCAGAGGAAAAATCCGAGAAGTAATGTTCAGGATCTTACGGGACATCTTCAAGATCCCGGAACTCAGGCGGCGAATTTTCTGGACGCTGGGTCTACTTTCGATCTTCCGCGTCGGATTCTGGATCTACCTGCCGGGAATCGATATCGGTGTTTTCCGGGAGACGGCGGCGACCGATCAGGGCGGACTCGACTGGCTCAGCTACACCAGTCGGCTGACCGGTGGGTCCTTCACGCCGGTGCTCTTCTCCCTCGGGATCATGCCGTATATCTCGGCATCGATCATCTTCAGCTTGCTCGTCAAGGTCTTTCCTCGTCTGGAGGCCTTGTCGAAGGAGGGTGAGGCCGGTCGACGGCAGATCTCGAAGTACACCCGATACGCCACGGTCGCGCTCTGTCTCGTCCAGGCGACGTTTCTCATTTACGGGTGGAGGACGCCCAACGCGAGCGGACTCTCGATCAGCTCGAATACCGGATTCTGGATGTCGGCATTGCAGGTCTTCTGTCTGACGGCGGGAAGCATGTTTGTCATGTGGCTCGGCGAGAAGATCACCGAGTACGGCATCGGCAACGGCACCTCGCTGCTGATCATGGCCGGTATCATCTCCGACATTCCCGGGGCCATCGGTTTTCTCCTCAACGGCATCATCGAGGCTGAAGCCGACCTGAGACCGTTCCAGGTCACCTACGCGCTTCTGATTCTCGGCCTGTTTATCGCCGTCGTTGCCGCGGTCGTCTTCATCACCAAGGGCCAGCGGCGGATTCCGGTTCAGCAGCAGCGTGCGGTCAAGGGGCGGCGGGTCTACGGCGGCCAGCGACAGTACATGCCGGTGAAGGTCAACGCTGCAGGTGTCCTGCCGGTGATCTTCGCGTCGTCACTCCTGATGATTCCGACGCTCTTCCTGCAGAATCTGGCCTACGGTGGCTCGGGCGGCTTCTACAGCTTTCTACGCTTCGTCTCCGATGCCTTCGCGCCGCAGGGCTTTCTGTGGGTGTTTTGCTTCATCGGTCTGATCACCTTCTTCACGTTCTTCTGGACCAGCCTCTACTACAATCCGGTAGAGATCGCGGCCAACATGAAGGAGTACGGGAGCTTTATCCCCGGTATTCGTCCGGGGAAGCGCACGGCAGAGTATCTCGAGCGTATCTTCAAGCGCCTGACCTGCGCCGGAGCGGTGTTTCTGTGCCTGATCGCGATGGTGCCGAACGTGATCGCGTCGACGGTTCCGGGAATGACCTACCTGGTGACCCAGTTTCTCGGGGGAACGGGCATCCTGATCGTCGTCGGAGTCGGGCTCGATCTCGTCGAGAAGATCGAGGCGCAGCTCCTGGTGCGGCAGTACGAGGGCTTTATGCGCGGTGGTGACGGGCCGCGTCGCGGGGGGGGCGGACCGGAGAAGAAGCCGGTGTCGTCCGTCTGAGGCGAGGTTCGTTCGTCGGCTGCCAGGCCGTGATCTCTTGACGTTCTCCTACGGCTTGATTCCTTGATTTCCTTCAAGACTCCCGAAGAGATCGACCGGATGCGGGAGGCCGGGCGGCTCGTGGCGGGTGCCCACGCGGTGGTGCGGGAGGCTGCGCGTTCCGGCGTGTCGACTCAGGATCTCGACCTCCTCGTGCGCGACTCCGTCGCCGACCGTGGGGGTCAGCTGCTCTTCTATCGCTACCGGGGCTTTCCGGCGAACTCCTGCATCTCGATCAACGACGAGGTCGTCCACGGCATCCCGCGCAAGCGCCGTAAGCTGCGAGACGGAGACCTCGTCAGCGTCGACATCGGGGTGAAGCTTCGCGGCTACTGCGCCGACTCGGCCTGGACCTACGCGGTCGGAGAGGTCTCCGAGAGTGCCGGGGGGCTGATGGTCGTCGGCGAGCAGGCGCTCGAGCGTGGCATCGGCTCCTGTGTTCCGGGGGCGCGGATCTCGGACATCGGCCGGGCGATTCAGGGCTTCGTCGAGGAGCAGGGCTACTTCGTCGTCAAGAAATACGTCGGGCACGGCATCGGAACACAACTTCACGAGGATCCCCAGGTCCCGAACTACGTCGACAGCGTCTTTCTCGGCAAGAACGATCCTGTCCTGCGTGAGGGGATGGTGCTGGCGATCGAGCCCATGGTGAACGTCGGGACCTAGGAGGGCGAGACGCTGAACGAGGGCGGGACCGTGGTCACGACGGATCGGAGCCTGTCCGTCCACTTCGAGCACACGGTGGCGGGGCCGGCCGGCGGCCCGGCGATTCTGACGCAACTCTGAGGCCTGGGGGGGCGGGGGAATCGATCAGGCTGTCCGCTGTCCGGTGTCCGGTGGTGGTCGCCAGTTGGAAAAGCGCTCAATTCGGGGATTTTTCGGTTGGTTTCCCGCACGAACTTACCTATACTGTCGGGCTTCTAGGCCTGTCCAAGCAGCCTAAGTGCTTGTCCTCACGAGGTTTGACGCAATACGGGGCGAGTTCCGGAGCGGACATCCTGTCTGTTTCGGCTCCACTCCAGAGGCGAGGCTCCAGAGGCGACGATGAAAGTACGGGTTTCGGTTCGAAGGCTTTGCGAGAACTGCAAGATCATCCGTCGCAAGGGCGTACTCCGAGTCGTTTGTAGCAATCCGCGCCACAAGCAGCGCCAGTCGTGAGAGGACTGTTGGACGGCTGTGAGGTGGCCGGGACAGTATCGGATGTCCACAATCCGTGTACGGCGGTTTCTTCAGAGGGCCGCCCGGGACAAGTGATCGTTGAGGAAAGGGACGTATGCCGCGTATTGCTGGAGTCGACATTCCGGCGGACAAGCAGATCCGGATCTCGCTGACCTACATCTACGGCATGGGGCACTCGCTTTCGGCAGAGCTCCTCAACAAGGTCGGGATCGAGGGCGGGGTCAAGTCCAAGGATCTGACGGACGAGGAACTCGGCCGGATCGCTGCGATGCTGGAGTCCGACTACGTCACCGAGGGGCGGCTGCGACGTCAGGTGCAGCAGAACGTCATGCGCCTCAAGGAGATCAACAGCTATCGTGGGAGCCGTCATCGACGTGGTCTGCCCTCGCGCGGGCAACGCACCAAGACCAATTCGCGCACCCGGAAGGGGCCGCGACGGGTGGTGCCGACCAAGAAGAGTGTCAAGACCATGTAGGGCGGCACCGCCTGGAAGTCGCCCCTGCGGCGACCTTTCTGCACGGCGGTGGTTTCCGGCGGCGAACAGAGACTTCTTGAGTTCATGGCGAAAAAGAAGATACGCAAGAACGTGGTCAAGGGGGTCGTCCACATCAAGGCGACCTTCAACAACACGATCGTGACGATCACGGACAAGAACGGTCAGACCTTGGCCTGGGGCACCGGTGGCTCCATGGGCTACAAGGGTAGCCGGAAGAGCACGCCTTTCGCGGCTCAGCGGGCTGCCGAGCAGTGCGCCACGGCGGTGAAGAAAATGGGCATGAGGGAAGTCGACGTCCGAGTGCGCGGTCCCGGATCGGGACGTGAGTCGGCGATTCGCGCGATTCAGTCGAGCGGACTGGACATCAAGGCGATCGAGGACGTCACGCCTCTTCCCCACAACGGCTGTCGACCCAAGAAGCGGCGACGAGTGTGACGAACGGGCGGCTACCTTGACCGACTGGTCGGGTGTCGCGTTGACGAGTGAAGTTTTCGGCGAGGCGCGGATGGCCTCTCTTGTCGCCGAGACGGTTCGGGTGGAAGTGACTCGGCCGGCAGGAAGAACGACGGTGAGACGGGCCGGGAACTCCCGAATTGGCCTCTGGTCACGGGCTTTCGGCCGGAAGTGGTCACGGGCTTTCGGCCGGAAGGTGGTCCGGCCGGCGCGAGTCGAAGACGGCGAACAGATCGGCAAGAAGCGAGCGCGGACAGGTCGGGAATCAGTACCCGTCGGCCTCTAGCATCCTGGGAGGAACGTACATGCGGATTCGGTGGAGAGACTTCGAGATCCCGAACTCGGTGGTCTGCGAGGAGGAGTCCAAGTCGGCCACCTACGGGAAGTTCTTTGTCGAACCCTTCGAGAGGGGCTTCGGGGTCACGGTCGGCAACAGTCTTCGGCGTATCCTGTTGTCTTCGCTCCAGGGCTCTGCTCTCGTCTCGGCGAAGATCGAGGGCGTGCAGCACGAGTTCACCTCGATGACGGGCGTCTTCGAGGACGTGACGGACATCGTCCTGAACCTCAAGGGGCTGCTGCTCTCCCTTCAGGACACCGATGAGGCCGAGTTGCGTATCCATGTCGACAAGAAGGGGCCGGTCACCGGTGCCGACGTCGAGTGCGGTCCCGAGGCCGAGGTCGTCAACAAGGATCTCCATATCGCGACGCTGACGCAGGACATCCCGTTCAATGTCGAGCTGCGCGCCCGTCGCGGCCGTGGCTACTCGACTTCCGAGGAGAACTCGGAGGGTGACAACGAGATCGGGATCATCTGGATCGACTCCGCCTTCTCGCCGGTCCGTCGGGTTCGCTACAAGACCGAGAACACGCGTGTCGGTCAGCGTACGAATTACGATCGTCTCATTCTGGAGATCTGGACGGACGGCACTGTGTCGCCGCAGATGACGCTCGTCGAGGCGTCGAAGATCCTGCGCCGCCACCTCAGCCCGTTCATCCACTACGCGGAGATCGGTTACACGCTGCAGCACGACGTCGGTACGGTATCGGAGGAGCCGGTTGTCGCGTCACCGGATCTCGAAGATCTGCGACGCAAGCTCGACATGCCGATCAGCGTTCTGGATCTTTCCGTTCGTGCCTACAACTGTCTTGACGGTGAATCGATCGCCACGGTCGGTGAGCTCGTTCAGTGGACGGAGCCGGACCTCTTGAAGGTTCGCAACTTCGGCAAGACGACGCTCGTGGAGATCCAGGGCAAGCTCGAGGAGCTGTCCCTTTCCCTGGGCCTGGAGGTTCCCGCGCTCGAAGGCAGCGCCGGCAACCTCGGTTGAGCGAGAGATCTCGAGATGAGACACCGAAAGAGCGGCAAGAAGCTCGGTCGTAGCACGGCCCACCGGGTCGCGTTGAAGCGCAACCTCGCTCGCAGCCTTTTCCTCTCCTTCGGGGAGGGCAACCACATCGTCACGACGCCCGCCAAGGCGAAATTCGTCAAGCCGTTCGCCGAGAAGCTCATCACCCTCGCGAAGAAGAAGACGCTCCACAATTATCGCAGAGGGCTCCAGCTCCTGCGCGACGAGTCCGCGGTCAACATGCTCTTCGAGGAGATCGGTCCCGCGTACCGGGATCGACCCGGAGGCTACACCCGCATCGTGCGCACGGGCGCCCGCCGTCTCGGCGATCAGGCGGGGCAGGCCTACTTCGGCTTCGTCCTCGGCGGGTCGGCCGTTCCGACCCGCACTGCCGACGAATAGCGCGGGCTGGAACCCTCCCGAGTCGGCCGTATCCGGGTCGAGCCTGGCGAACCTCGTGAATAGCAGCGGTCGCGGGCCGTCTCACGAGGAGAGTCGTTTCGAGGAGGTTCTGTGATGCTCCCTGCCATCCAGCGTACGCGCGCGGCTGCCAGGCCGCTCGTTTTCCGTGCTGTTGTGCTCGCCGTCGTGGGGACCGGTCTCGCCGGTCCGTTTCCGGCGTTCGCCGATTCCGGGGATGCGCCGAAAGCTGCCGTGAAGGCTGCTCCTGAAGAGAAGCCGGCGGACGGAGGCGTCGTCGATGAGAAGCCGTCGGGTGAGGATGACTCCCGGAAAAAGGGGGCTGAGGGCGGGGACGCTCTGCCTCCCGGGGTCTACGCGCGAGTCAACGGTCGCGACGTCACCGAGCGTGAGTACGCCGAGTACCTCCTCGCGAGTCTCGGGAAGTCTCACCTCGGTCGCTACATCGATCGCATCCTGATCGAGACGGAGGCCCGTCGACAGGGTGTCACCGTCGCTCCCGAGGAGATCGAGAAGCTCGTCGAGGAGCGGCTTCAGCGCACGGTCCAGGGAATCTACCGTGGGAACCGCGAGGCCTTTCTCGAGGCTCTGACCCGGCGCCATTCGACGCTCCAGGAGCGCAAGCAGCGTGATCGCCAGGAGATCTACTACGACCGTCTTCTCGAGGGGCTGATCCTGAAATCGCGCACGATCGACGACGCGTCTCTGCGCGCCGAGTTCGAGCGCGTCCACGGACCCGGTGGCGTGCAGTGCGAGCTGCGTCACGTCCTGGTGTCGACGCGGCGGCGAATCGGTCCTCAGGGAGAGCGTCTTGCGGCGCGCACGGCGGCCGAGGCCCGGGAGCGTGCCAACAAGATCCAGCAGGAGCTTCTGGGGGGAGCGGACTTTGCGCAGCTGGTCGCGCGCTACTCGGACGACCCGTTCACGCGCCAGAACGACGGCCGTGTGCCGGTCTACCGCAAGGGGCTCTTCGGGGCGGAGTTCGACGCCGCGGTGGCCCGGCTGAAGCAGGACAGCCCGCTGAGCGGTCCGGTGCGATCGAAGCAGGGTATCCACCTGATCCAGCTCGTCGATCGACGCACGACGAAGCTCGAGGACGTGCGCGCGGACATCGAGAAGCTCGTGCGCAGCCGTCCTCCGACTTCCAGGGAGCGGCAGGGTGCGCTCCAGAAGCTCCGCGCCGCCGCCACGGTGGCGCGCTGATCGACGGACGAAACATGGTGGTCGCCGGATGGTGAGCCCGGGGGGGCCAGCGACGGTCGAGTGGCGGACTCCGCAGCGTCCGTCCGTGGGGGCGTGGTCTCGTGGATCCGGTTGGCTCCCGGTCGTCCTCGCGGTTCTGGTCGGGCTGTCGGGGTTGCTGGGAACGGTCGGCTGCAGCCACCTCGAGCCGTCGTTCCCGTCGCGCGAAGCCGTCGCGCTCCCCGCGGATCTCGCGCGCGCCCTGCGGCCGCCCGACGGGGCCTGGGGGCTCGAGCTGGCCGTCCGCGAGCGGGAGGAATCCCACGACCTGCTGAGCTTTCGCTGGCGTTGCTTCGACGATCTCGAGGGCGACTTCCGTGTCGTGGAGGGCGAGTACTACCGTACGCGTCAGACGGAGGGCGGAAGGGCGGCTCCGCTGGTCGTGCTGTCGCCGATCCTCGCGGGCCCGATCGACGACTACCGGGCATCGCGCTACCTGGCCGAGCGGGCTTGTGAGCGCGGCGTCTCCGCGATGTTCCTCCATCAGGAGACGATTGTCCTCGATCCGCGGCGTGACGCCTTCGATCTCGAGCGGCGCTTGCGGCAGAGTGTTCGAGACAACATCCGGGCGCTCGATCTGTTCGCTGCTCGAGCGGAGATCGACGCCGGGCGGCTCGGGTCGATCGGCGTCAGCCTCGGAGGC
>CAYMLL010000321.1:0-1769 GCA_964390645.1 uncultured Planctomycetia bacterium
GCCAGGCCGGATGAGATGGTCCTCTTCGAGCTCGGTCTGGCTCACCTTCGCGCCGGCGAATCGCGGCAGGCCGACGCGACCTGGCAGGAGATCGTGTCGACTTCCGAACGTGGGTCGTCGATCCGGGTCATGGCCGTCAACCGCCTCTACGCGCTCAGAAGCGACGAGGCACGCTGGGACCAGCTCGACGACATCGCACGCGGCGAGCTGGCGCACGCGGACGGAGATCGAGAGCGTTCTCTCGCCTATCTGGCGCGCGCGCAGAGAGAGCTGGGCGACTTCGACGACGCGGCCGAGACCTTCGAGACGATTCTCGAGGAGTTCGGAGCCTACAAGAGCATCGCGGAGCGACTGAGCTTGACTCGATCGGCGCTCCACGCCCGCCACCGGTCTCGAAAGACGCTCGAGTACCTGGAACAGATGAACACCGCCATCGCTGCCTACGAGCCGGACGCCCAGGCCTACGCGGAGTACCACCGGCTGGCCTTCGACTTCACGAGCCTTGTCGACCGCTACAAGGAGTGGGGAGAGACCCCGCCGATGTCCCGGCAGCTCGCGCTGGGTCGCGCCGCCGAGCTTCATGAGAGAACGTTCGACGGGCTGCGGAATCTCCCGCTCAGCATCGTTGATCGAGATGTCGCTCACTCCGCGGCGATCGCGGGCGCCGGGATTCTCGAGCGGCAGGGGCGGCCGGAACGGGCGGCCGACCTCCTCACCGACTACCTGGAGGAGTTCGCCGACTCGTCCGGCGACCTGCTCGCCATCGCTCGTCGTATGCGGGACCGCGTCTGCACACGGCTTCGCCCGGCCGGCGAACACGGAGTCCGACCGTCGGGGCCTGCGACAGATCCGGACAGTTCGCACCTCGCGGGCACAGGGAGTTCCAGATCGCTCGCGACCACCGCAGTGTCGACCAAGAGCGGGCTCGAGGCGCGATCGAAGGGCCTCCGGGACCGATCGTCAGCGCCAGCGTCGGATTCGGGGGTCGCGGTCGTGCTGCTCACGGGCGTCGTCGGGCTCGGCCTCTGCGGAGTTCTGTGGCTGCTGTGTCGCCACAGCCGGACTCGTCACCACGACGCATAGCGGACGGCGGCCCGTCACGAGAAGAAAGCCCCTCACGAAAAGAAAGCCCCTCACGAAAAGAAAGCCCGCGGGAGGCGCTTTTCTGCCTGTCTCCCGCGGGCTTTCTAACGACGTCGAGCGGAGCGGACGGTGTCGTCCTGCTCCCGATCAGAAGGTGCGCGGTTTCGCGCCCGCCGCGGTCGTCTTGCCGAGGATCCGGTTGACGGACTGCAGGATCTCGTTCGCTTCGCGGATCCGCTGGATCTGCTCCTTGAAGGCGGTCTTCGCCTCTGACGGCATCCGTTTCTGCAGCTCGGAGTTGGCGGCGACGTATTTCTCGAGGTGGCGGGTAATCTCGTCGAGGACCTCGACGCCGGCCACAAGAGACTTCGTCGTCTGGGGGAGGAGGCGGACAGCTTCGGAGCGTCCGGCGAGGGCCGCGAACCGGTCACCGATCTGCGTGCGCTGTACGGTGGAAAGAGCCTCCCATTCCTGCTCCGCCTTCTTCCACGACGCCACCAGCCCTGTCGACACCGCGGTCAGGGCGGCGCCCCTCGAAGCCTCACAGGCGGCGCCCTTCTTTGCCGTGACGGCGGTCCTTGCCTGCTCGCAAGCCGCCTTGCAGGCCGGATCGCAGTCTTCCTTGCAGGCCGGCGTCGCGGCCTTGACGATCAGCGCCGCGGCCGACTTCTCGCAGCCGGCGCCCT
>CAYMLL010000321.1:1869-8319 GCA_964390645.1 uncultured Planctomycetia bacterium
GCAGAAGCCCTTCTTGGCGGTGACCGCGACCTTGGCACCGGCCTTCTCGCAGGCCTTCTCGCAGGCGGGCGTCGCGGCCTTGACGATCAGCGCCGCGGCCGACTTCTCGCAGCCGGCGCCCTTGACGCTCTTGACCAGCGCCGCGGCCGACTTCTCGCACTGCAGCGAGGGGACGCCGACGATCAGCGCCTTGGCCGCCGACTTCTCGCAGCCCGAGCCGCGCACCGTCTTGGCCAGGGCCAGCGCCGAGTTCTCGCAGAAGCCCTTCTTGGCGGTGACCGCGACCTTGGCACCGGCCTTCTCGCAGGCCGGCGTCGTCGACACGTTCACCGGCTCCGTCCCCGACGGTCCGGCAGCGTACGACGCGAGGAGCCGGAGGTCACCGAGGAGCTTGGCGCGCGCCGAGACCAGCTCGGCGACGTTCGCATCCTTGCTGGCATCATCGACGTCCCCGGAGCACGTCTTCGAGAGCGTCTGCTCGGCCTCCACGGCCGCGGCCAGCGAATCGCGCACGAACCCGAGCGTCATGCGGATGCGAGAGCCCACGGGACAGCTCTGCGCCGTCGTCTGCAGAGACGCCGCCAGCTCCGCCTGCTGCGTCGGCGTCAGCTTCGCCTGCTGGCGGTGGCCCCTTTCCAGCTCTCCAGTAGCCGGGACACTTGCCCCTGCACCTTCTTCAAACGAGCCTGGGTCGGACATTCTTCCGCCCCCGCGAGGCTCCCCAGGACGAGCGAGGCGACCAGAGCAAATAACGAAATCGAACGCATCTATCGACTCCTCAAACAGGACTCCACGACCGAGCCCGGTGCACACCGGAACTACGACCGCAAGTCATGGGTTTCACCAAAGCTCAGCGTGTTCGGACCCCGCAACGCCGCGGGATCTCAGGTACGATACCAGAACGTTGTGGGGAAGAGTTTCGTTCCCTGGATCAGGCTACCCGGCCGCGCCCGGCGCATCCAGGGTTTCGGAGAGATTCCCGGGCAAGAAAGGAGCTGCCGACATGGAGGAGCCGGCGGCGTTGCCTCGCGGGTCCCTTCCCGGTACACCTGGAGCTTCCCCTGATGCCTGAATCGCCTTCTCCCAGCTCCGTCGACCGCCTGCGAGTCGGACTCGTCCAGAGCCGCAGCTCGATCGACCCGGACCTCAACCTCGCACGAGCGGTCGCGGGAGCCCGGGAGGCAGCGTCGCAGGGCGCCCGGCTGATCTGCCTTCAGGAGCTCTTCCGCAACCAGTACTTCTGCCAGGCGGAGTGTACTCGGCACTTCGACCTCGCCGAGCCGGTTCCCGGACCGACGACCGAGGCGCTGGGGGCGCTCGCGCGCGAGCTGCGAGTCGTCCTCCTGGCGTCGGTGTTCGAGCGCCGGGCGGCCGGCGTCCACCACAATACGGCGGTGGTCCTCGACGAGAGCGGCGAGCTGGCGGGGCGTTACCGGAAGATGCACATCCCGGACGATCCGGGCTTCCACGAGAAGTTCTACTTCACACCGGGGGATACGGGATTCGTCTGCGTGCCCACGGCGGTGGCGCGGATCGGCCCGCTCATCTGCTGGGACCAGTGGTACCCGGAGGCGGCGCGATTGACGACACTTCACGGCGCGGAGCTGCTGGTGATCCCGACCGCGATTGGCTGGCCGTTGGCGGAGAAAGACGACCCGGGCGAGGCACAGATCGACGCGTGGATGACCGTGCAGCGCGCGCACGCGATCGCCAACGGCGTCTTCGTCATCGCCGTCAATCGCGTCGGCACCGAGGAGAGCATCGAGTTCTGGGGCTCGTCCTTCGTCTGCGATCCCCTGGGACGTGTCCTCGGGGTCGCGAGCCGTTCGGATGACGAGACACTCGTCGTCGACTGCGACCTGTCGCTCATCGAGTCGGCGCGCCGGGACTGGCCCTTCCTGCGCGACCGCCGCATCGACGCGTACGACGGGCTCGACCGGCGACTGCTCGACGACAACCAGGAGACGATCTGAGCGATGCGCTTGCCGGCGGAGTGGGAGCCGCACCGGGCCACCTGGCTGGCGTGGCCTCACAACGGGGACACCTGGCCGGGTGTCCTCGCCGAGATACCCGAGATATGGGCGCGGATGATCCGCGTCCTGCGCCGTCACGAGCCGCTACGAGTGCTGGTGGGGGACGGGTCCACGGCGCGCGAGATTCGCGCTGCCTTCGACCTCGGAGACGGGGAGGAGGTCGAGTTCCTCGTTGTGCGAACGAACGACGCGTGGATTCGCGACTACGGGCCACTCTTCCTCGACGAAGGCGTTGTAGTCACGACCTTCGACAGCTGGGGAGGCAAGTACCCGCCCTGGGACGACGACGACGCTGCAGGCTCCTGGATCGCAGAGCACGCAGGTGTCGCGGTTCGCAAGACCGACCTCGTCCTCGAGGCCGGCGCGATCGATGTCAACGGCCAGGGATCGCTGCTGACGACCGGATCCTGCGTGCTCGACAGCGTCCGAAACCCGAACATCGATCGTCCGACCATCGAGGCCTTCTTCTCGTCCGAGCTCGGCGCCGGCAACATCATCTGGCTCGAGAGCGGCCTCACCGGCGACGACACGGACGGCCACGTCGACAACCTCGCCCGCTTCGTCGATGCCCACACGGTGGTGGCCCCGCTCGGGACCGACGGGGACGATCCCGACTCGGGGCTCCTGCGGGCGAATATCGAGCTCCTGGGTTCGGCGTGTGATCAGGACGGCAAGCCGCTGCGTGTCGTCGAGCTTCCGGTGCCCGATCCCGTCCGACATGGCAAGCTACGCTGTCCAGCCAGCTACGCCAACTTCTACGTCGGCAACGGCTCGGTGCTCGTTCCAACCTATCGCTGCGCCCAGGACCGACTGGCGCTGGAAATCCTCGCCGATCTGTTCGATGATCGAGAGGTCTTCGGCATCGACTGTACGAACGTCGTGCTCGGCCTCGGCGGCCTGCACTGCGTCACCTTGCAGGAACCCTGGCAAGCCCCCGGAGGCCCTGATCGCCCTTGAACTCCCCCGGAACACCGTCCGCCCGCCCCGCAACTCGATCCCGGCTTCCGAGCGGCAGCCACACGGTGGTCGTCATCCTGGGGTTCGCCGTGGCTTTCTCCCTGGCGCTGTCCCTGTGCGTGCGCCACCTGATCGGCGACCTCCAGGAGAACGACAAGAACCTCCCCGACGCGGCCGCCGCGAACGGGACGGCGAAGTCACCGTCCGCCGTGGAGCCGGACAACCGGGAGACGAAGACCGGATCCGCGGCGACGCCGAAGAACGGTCCGGTGCGGTAGGCCGGAAATGGGGCCCGAGTTTGAACGTTTTCCGCTGGTCGCCAGGCGGACAGTCTTCTATACTCCGGCCTTTCTATGCGCCAGGAGCCCGGTGGAGACATGAGTGAGGACACCAGCGTCACGACCAGTTCGGATCGCTACGAACTCGACGACTTCGTCGAGGGAGAGGCCCCCCAGACGCAGCAGTTGCTGACGATGGCTGGTGTCGTGCTGCTCGTCGTCCTGCTGCTCATCGCCCTCGGCTTCCCGTTCCTGTACCTCTGATCTGCGACCACCTGCCATAGAGTTCGCCCTGATGTCCAGCAACGACGAGCCCTTCGCCAACGGGTTCGGGGTCCTCCTCGGCCTCGTCGTCCTTTGGGTGGGCACGATCGCCCTGTGCCTCGTCGGCAAGACCGTTTACGACGGATTCTTCTCCTCAGACGGGGAAGCGACCGAGGCAACCGCCGACGGGGATCTTCAGAGTCGTGCCGCCATCCGAGAATCCCTCTTCAGCGGTTGAGGTCCGGCGCCGGCTGATTTTCCTGGGCAGATCACCGGACTCATCTCAGGCCGAGGGCACCGAAAGGCTGCTCTGCGAAGGTAAGCCCCTCGAGCCATGCGCCGGGATCGAGTTGGTGCGCCGCCGTTCGCCGTGGAACTCGCGGCGGCCGCAGGAGCGAGTCATTCTGGGCAGTCACCCCGCACGTGCGGACGTGCTGCTCGACGGGGAGTCCATCGCCCCGGAACACCTGCGATTGTATCTGCCACGCGACGGTCAGGGTCCCGACGACCTGAAGGCCATCGAGGATGGCACGGTGCGCGTCAACGGCGCCGAGGTTACGCACCACGAGTGGTACGCCTTGCAGCCCGGTGACGAGATCGAGTGCGGCCCATGGCGTTTCCGCTTCGAGCGCACCGAGGATCGGGGCTGAGGACTCGCGATCTCTCGCGGAGCGAATCGGACGCCTCCGAGCAAATCGATTGCCGGGTGGCGCGTCAGGTGCCTGGAATCGCCTGCACGAGAACGCCGTTGTTGAAGACGTAGACCTGCTGCTGCGGAATCAACTCGGCGAAGACCTTGCGGGAATAGATCCAGCGATCCGACTCGAGGATGCGCGTGCGCGACAGATGCAGAGTCGAGATGCCGCTCTCGATCCAGCGCGGCGGTCCCAGGCTGGTGTAAACCTGCTCCCGGGTCATGCCGATCGCGACGTCGCCGCCGACGATGCGAACGCCCCCGGTCCGGCTCAGGTCCAGCATCCGGTCGATCTCGTGACGGTCGTCGACGAGGTACTTGGCGATGAACTGCTCGACGCCGGTCGGGGAGACGTCGAAGCTGCCGTCAGCGGGGTACATCGTGTAGCGAAGATGGTGAACCCGCAGATCGACCCGACCCGATGCGTAGTGCTCGATGACCGCAGGCGAACCAGCCTTCACCGCGATCGGCAGGTGGAGATCGCCCGCGGATCGCAGGAAAACGTTGTCCCCGCGGAGATTGGCCCGAACGTAGCGGGTCGCGGCCATCGTCGCGGCCTGAACCGGCACCTGCGTGCCGGGGACGGTGTAGCATGAGCTACATAGGGCGGCAATGCCGGCCCAGAGCAGCGCCAGTGATCGCATCACTTCACTCCTTCTCGGTTTCTCCACTTCGACTCTTCTCTGCTTCTCTTGCGGACACCCTGGCAGGGTCCGGGCCTTCTCAATACGCGCCGAGCGATTCGTTGTCAACCGGGCACGTGATCGAAGCCGCTCAGACGCAGGCGCGAGCGAGGACGACGCCCGCCCAGACGGCCAGCACGCCGACCACGACCTGCACGATAACGTTGAGCACGGCCAAGGCGGTGCGACCGTCCGTCAGCAGGGAGAAGGTCTCGGCACCGAAGGACGAGAAGGTCGTGAATCCGCCGAGCAGGCCGATGAACAGGAAGACCCGCGTCTCGGCGCTGATCCGATCGCTGGCCTCGACGACGCCCACGAGGATTCCGAGCAGCAGACATCCGAGAATGTTGACGGACATCGTCGCCACGGGAAACGACAGCCCGCTCCACCTCCGGGCGACGAACTCCCCGACCAGGTAGCGAAAGATCGCCCCGAGACCACCGCCGAGCCCGACAAGAAGAATTCTCACCATCTACGAGGGCACCCGTCCCCGGTCTCGATCGCTCCGGAGCGCCCACTTCGGGGGTTGGCGGGCGCCGGCTCCTCGCCGCGACTTCCTCGGCATTCTCGTCGCTCCGACGGGGTGAGTCCTCCGGTCCATCGGCCATTCCGGAGCTGCGTCCGGCCCCGGTTTCCGAAACGCCCGCCGAGTGTAGGCTCATGGCCCGCGGTCCGGCAACGGAAATGGCTTCCCCTCCTTCCACCCCGTAGAATACCCGCCTTTCAATCAGCAAGCATCGGAGACTCGATCTCGTGGTTCGCTCCTTGTCCGACCCCGGCCTCGACGCCCTCGATATCGAGATCATCACGGACGTGCGGGATCACGGCTGGCATCTCGTCCGCGTCGCGGAGGAGAACGGCTCGCCCGGCTGGGTTCATTCGATCGGATTCTACGAGAACTTCTCGCATCCGGAGGTCGTCATCTTCGGGCTCGAGGACAATGTCCTCACGGGTGTCATCGAGGATATCGGCAACGACATTCGCGGTGGCAAGCGCTACTCCTGCGGTCAGTCCTTCGGTGGCATTCTCGAGGGAGTCGAGTGCACCTTCAAGCCGGTTCATCGACGCTGGTTCGCGTCCTTTCTCAACGACTGCGAGTGGTACTACGGCGGCGACAGCTTCGGGGTTCTGCAGTGCGTCTGGCCGGACCGGGAAGGACGCAGCCCCTGGAGTGAGGAGTTCGCCACCGAGTGGTGCGGCCTGCAGCCGCTTCTCTTTCACCACCATCCCGACGCGGCTCTCGCCACAAAATTTCTCGAGTCGATCAAGTCCGGGTCGAAGGCCAAGGAGCAACGATGAGGCTCTGCCGCTTCGTTCAAGACGACAAGACACGGGTCGGATTCCATCTCGGTGAACGAGTCGTGCCGCTGGCTGTTGCCGCCGCGTTGTGGCGCGACGGCACGCACGGCACCGACCAGCTCCCTGCCTCGACCGACCTGATGGATTTCCTGCCGCCAGACGGCGAAGCGTTTCCGACGACGCGGAAGATCGCAGGGTGGGTCGACGCCAACCGGCCGGCGGTCGCCGCCTCGGCGCTCGCC
>CAYMLL010000322.1:0-8288 GCA_964390645.1 uncultured Planctomycetia bacterium
CTCGTCACTGCGAGAGGAGCAGACGTCGTCGTTCCACCGACGAAGAACGCTCGGCAGTCAAGAAGCAGCGCGGCTGGAACGCGTGCACGAAACGCGACCGTCGAGTCGGTCCGTGAACTCGGTCGACGGGAATGGAAGAAGCGGAGGGGATATTATCAACAAGCACGAGTCGAGAACTCCTTCTACCGGTACAAGCAACTCATCGGTGGGCGATTGAGAAGCCGAAACGCTGCGGCGCAGGAGACGGAGACCGGAATCGCCATCAATGTGCTGAACCGAATGCTCGAGCTGGGAGCCCCACGGTCAGAACCCATCCAAAACTGACCGAGCATCGGGTAGGGGCGTTACGTCCCGAGGAATCAAGCAACAACGCCGACCGGAGCCATGGTTGACAGAAGCCCGCGGACACGACGAGAATGAGCCCGACGTCACCCCCCTGTCCGTATCCCGTAGCCCGGTCACCAGAAGCCAATGACCTGTCCATCCACCCCCCGATCCTCCCGGGGAAACGAGCCGTCGCCGACTGAGAAGCCCATGACAACCAACAGAAGTATGACCCGGCGCCGGGCCCTGGGCATGCTCGGCGCCGGCACCGTGGCACTTCCCTTTCCGCTCGCGTGTAGCGGCCTTCGCGCCGTCAGAGACCCTCAGCCAGAGGACACTCCGGTGCACTATGCCACCCTCGCAACGATGGCGCGGAAGATCAGGACCGGGGAGATCTCGTCCGTCGCGCTGACGAAGCACATGCTCGACCGTATCTCGACGGTCGACAGGAGCCTGAAGAGCTACCAGCTGGTGACGGCAGAATCGGCTCTTGACGAAGCCGCGGAACGCGACAGGGAAACCGCAAAGGGCAGGTACCGTGGCCCTCTTCACGGCATCCCGATCGGTATCAAGGATCTGCTGTACACGAAGGGAGTACCCACGCTGGCAGGCATGAAGAACCTGTCGGGTTTCTTGCCTGCGTACGACGCGACCGTCGTCGAGAAGCTCAGGGGAAGCGGAGCTGTCAGTCTCGGAAAGCTCGCCCTTTGCGAGGGCGCGTGGGCTCCCTACCATCCCGACTTCAACGTACCCGTGAATCCGTGGGACCCGAAGAAGTGGAGCGGTGTCTCGTCGAGTGGAAGCGGAGTGGCAACGGCCGCCGGGCTGTGCTTCGGGTCCATCGGCACAGATACCGGAGGCTCCATCCGTTACCCCTCGGCCGCAAACGGATGTGTGGGACTCAAACCGACCTACGGTCGGGTGAGCCGTCATGGGGTCTTTGCGCTCGCAGAATCGATGGACCACATCGGACCGATGACCCGATCAGTCGAGGACGCGGCCATCCTGTTCCAGGCGATGGCAGGATTCGATCCGAAGGACGGCACGTCCCTCGATCTCCCGGTCCCCGACGTCACGGGCACGTTGAAAGACGGGGTCAAGGACCTTCGTCTCGGGCTGGACCGACGATACGTCACCGAAGGCGTCGACCCTGAAGTGACCCGTGCCGTCCTGGAAGCGGTGAAGATCCTGGAGAATCTCGGCGCCCGGCTCGTCGACGTGAAGATGCCCGACAACATGAATCCGCCGCAAGTCTGGTACAACATCGGGGCCGTCGAAGCGTTCGTCGCCAACAAGAGTCTCTATCCGAGCAAGGCTGACGGATTCGGACCTGGCTTTCGGTCCGTCCTCGAGTACGGCCGGCGCGTTTCCGGCGCACAATACGCAGAGGCGCACAGGGCGCGCAACGAAGTGGCCACAAGAGTGAACAACGTGCTCTCGAAGGTGGATTGCCTGATCTGTCCCTCGATGTCCAATCCCCCTCGAGCCGCCTCTCGTGACCCCAGGGATCAGACCGCCGAGGAGTGGGCGCGCCTGAATGAACGGGACGACTACACCAAGCCGTACAACTTCTGCGGGGCGCCCACTCTGAGCGTCCCCTCTGGCTTCTCGAAGGACGGGCTTCCTCTCAGTGTGCAGTTCGTCGGCTCCCGGTTGCACGAGGAGAAAATTTGCCGGGCCGGCCATGCGTACGAGCAAGCCACGGAATGGCATCGCAGACACCCCGATGTCTGAATGGCCCAGCTCCTGACAAGATCTGAATGGCCCAGTTCCTGACAAGATGGGTCGCACAGGCGGCATGTGGTGTTGCCGCCCGTCCTGTCCAAGAACTCGGTCGATCCTCGAACGAGCATTGTTGCCATCTCGACGGTAACGATTTCCGACGAGAGTCACCGAGGAGCTGCCTCATGCCCTGGAAAACCCTGCTCGCGGCCGTATCCGGCCAGCCGGACGTCGAACTGGCACGCCGGATCGACTGCCTCGAGGCCGAGAATCGCATCCTGAAAAAGCGGATCACAGGGCGGCCGAAGCTCAGGGATGTCGAGCGACGACAGCTCGCCGAACTCGGGAAGCCTCTCGGACGAGAGATACTGGCCGCGATTTCGACGATCGTCACGCCGGACACGATCCTGAGATGGAACCGGCAGCTCATCGCAAAGAAGCTCGATGGCAGTGCCTCACGACGCCGTACCGGACGCCCACCGACTCCCGAGTAGATTCGAGACCTGGTGCTCCGCTGCGCACGGGAGAGTCCTTCGCGGGGCTACACACGAATTCGCGACGCCCTGGGGAACATCGGTCACGAGCTCAGCCGCTCCACGGTCGCCAACGTTCTCGGGGACGCTGGTTTGGAGCCGTCGCCGAGACGCCAGACCGGGACGTTCTGGCATGACTTCATCCGAGCGCACAAGGATGTCTTGTTCGCCACGGACTTCTTCACCCGGAAGGTCTGGAAGCCGTGCGGGCTCGTCACTTACCACGTCCTCTTCGTGATCCACATTGGCAGTCGCCGTGTTCATCTTGCTGGTGTGACCGCCGCGCCGCATGCGGCGTTCATGGAACAGACGGCGCGGGAGCTGACGTTTGAGGGCGGCCGGTTTGTAGACGTTGGGCGTTTTCTGATTCACGATCGCGATTCGAAGTACACGGACTCGTTCCTCTCGCTGCTCGAGGGCCCTGGCATCGAGAGCATACGACTACCGTTCAAGTCACCGAATCTGAATTCGTTTGCCGAACGCTGGGTGCTTTCGACAAGAAGCCAACGTCTCGATCGGTTGATTCTCTTTGGCGAGAGATCGCTTCGATATGCTCTGCGAGAGTATCTGCGTCATTACCACGGGGAAAGAAACCACCAGGGACTCGACAGCCAGCTCATCGACCAGCCGAAAGGCGCTCCACCACAGAGCGCTGGCATCAACTGCCGAGAGCGACTCGGTGGCCTGCTGGAGTTCTATCATCGCCAAGCGGCCTGAACGATCGGCTTGTCAGTCGCAGACTCTCGGGGGCGTTTCGCGTCGGGCCGTCCGGCATCATCACGCAAGAGCGGCGTCACGCGATGCGAACGCCGAATTGCTTGCCCGCACGGATCTCGAACTGGAGCACCGCCCGTCGACGCCGGCCGAGCTCTTGCACGGGACGGGGAGCGGCTCGTCGGGATTGAAACACAATCCGTTCGAAGGGCGCCGTCGAGTTGCGAGCGATCGGCCCGCTCCCTGCTCCAGCACGCCGGCGTCGCGGGCCGGATTCGTGCGCTCGGCTGTGCCCGATCTCGGAGGTCGCGGTCCTCCCGCCGGGTCGGCGACGGTCTACCGCGCGCAAGACTCCTGAATGTTGTGACGAGTACCTCGGCTGTCCAGCAGAGAAACCGGGCGGACTCAGGAAAAACCGTGCCTTTTTCTGACCATGACGGCCTGATGACGGATTGATTGATCTCCCCGACTCGTTCGGGTGAGAGTCGAGAAGGCCGACCACCGAACAAGAGAGCTGGGGACGATCGATGAGAAAACGAAACACACTCGAGTTCACTCTGGCCTTTGTCGCCGTGATGTCACTCGCAGTGCCGGTTACTGCGGGTGACGCACTTCCCGATCCCGATGAGAAACCCGCGGACATGAGCAAGCCCGTGCAGGTCTACATCTTGCTCGGTCAGTCCAACATGCTGGGGTTCGGCAAGATCAAGGGCAGCGACGGCTCGATCGAACACGCGGTGAAAGAAAAGGGCCTCTACCCTTACCTGGTCGACGACGCAGGCAGGTGGACCGAACGCAAGGACGTTCGCAACGTGCGCGTCATGGGAAGCGGGACCGGTGGCATGAGGCTCTTCAACAACGAGTGGATGACCATGAAGGGGGGCAAGATCGGCCCGGAGATCGGCATCGGGCATCACCTGGGACATGTCACGGATGCGCCGGTGATGATCCTCAAGAGCTGTATAGGCAATCGCGCTTTGGGCTGGGACTTGCTGCCGCCGGGCAGCGAGGGGTTTGAGTTCACAGATAGCAAGGGCGTCACCTGGATTCATCCCGGATACAAGGGCACACCCGAGCGATGGAAAAAGGGCACGGAGCCGAAGAAGATCAAGTGGTACGCCGGCATGCAATACGACGGCGATATCGCCCGAGCGAAGAAGGTCCTGGCTGATCTCGACAAGTACTATCCCGGGGCAAAGAAATACGAGATCGCTGGCTTCTTCTGGTGGCAAGGTGACCGAGACAGCCGAAGTGCTGCGCTATCCAGCCGATACGAGAAGAATCTTGTGCATCTCATCAAGCGGCTTCGCAAGGACTTCAACGCTCCCAGGGCGAAGTTCGTCAGTGCAACGCTCGGCCAGACCGAGAAGGGCGCAACGGACGGCGGCGGGAAGATACTCGAAGCCATGTTCGCGGTCGACGGTAAGTCTGGCAAGTACCGCGAGTTCAAAGGCAACGTCGCCACGGTTTATACCCACCCGCTGTCGAAAGGAGGCAGCTCTGGTGGGCACTACGGCGGCAACGCGGAGACCTACATGAACGTCGGCGAGGCGATGGGCAAGGCCATGGTCGATCTGCTCGAAGCGGACGGTGAGTGAGCGACGGTGTTGCAGCCGACCGTTCGCGTCGATCGTTGTCGTGCCAGCACTTGCAGGCGCTCCGAAGGATGGTCTTCGAAGGAAGCTATCGAACCGAGAAAACCACTGCATGACGACTCTGGCCGAAGCGCGAATTGACTGGCCTCCCACCAAGAACGGTACGACTTCTCGGTTCTAGTCCCTGGTCGAATTCCAGCGTCGAGATGCACGCCAGTCGGCGCCGAGCGGTGACTGATGGGCGGCTCGGAATCGCCTCCGGTGCTGGAGGACGGTAGCCCAGTGAGCTGTGTGGACGCACCGTGTCGTACTCCCTTCTCCAGCGCTCGATCAGCACCCTTGCCTCGAGCAGCGTCTCGACGATCTCGCGGTTCAGCAGCTCGTCACGGAGCTTGCCGTTGAATGACTCGATGTAGCCGCTCTCCCATGGGCTCCCCGGTCGATGAAGAGTGTCTTCACGCCGATCTTCTTGCAGGCTTGACCGACGCTTCTGCCCTTCGGCAGCTCCACCTCTGCCTCTCTGAGCTCGTGGATGATCTGCTCCGTCGTGAATCGCTTTCGCGCCATGACCTCACTCCCTCCTGGTTGTCGAGCCGCCAGCTCATCACTTTGCGGCTGGTTGCGTTTGAGGGGGGAAAGTCACTTCCGTCCCCGATCGATTCATGCACCAACGCCACCGACGCTCGAAATCACTCGGCCGGGGCGGCGGGATCTGCTTTTCGATAGAGGAAGGCGTCGGAAGTCAGAAGCGAGGTGATCAGCGCCTTCATGCCACCGCCGCTTTCGCGATAGGCGCGGTGAGCGTCCTGCAGGACAGGCGCGTCGTTGAGCGTTTCATTACGCCCCATCCAGAAACGGAAGGCGTGGCGCACGAAGACTTGCTCCGCGCGTTCGCTCTTCGCAAGTTTTTGGATCATCTCGATAGCGTTGCTGACCTTCCCGTCCAACTCAGGGTCGCCGGAGTCCACGATCTCCCCCGTGGTGTCTACTGGTTTGCCCTGCTCCGTTGTTCGCAGCAAGCCTGCGTGGTTGTACATCTCGAACGGCAGCCCCAGCGGATCCATCTTCTTGTGACAGGTCCAGCAGTATTCTTTTCTCGTCACGCGCATCCGTTCGCGCAGTGTGTTCTGCGGCTCATCGGGAAGCATCGCGTCCACGGTAATCGGCACGTCGGGAACGCCTCCACCCAACAATCGTTCCCGAACCCATATACCGCGATGGATAGCGTGGTTGTCCATGGCGTCAGAGTGCGAAACCAGCCAGGCCGGATGGGTCAGGAGACCCAGGCGCTGCCCCTCAGGTACGCTCGCCAGATTGCGATCGGGTTTCATGGACCCGTTGCCGAAGCTGCGGCGGCTGACGCGGGCATAGATCTTCGGTCCGGTCAGCTTCGCCGGTGCAACGTTCGGGCTCGAGTTTCGATCTCTCTTCTTGTTCCGCTTCCTGTTCCCCGTTGCGATCCTCTTCTTCGCTTGAGCCAGGGCCTTCTTCTTTCGATTCAGAGACTTCTTGGTGTTCCTTTGCTGGGGATTGGCCTTCAATTCAGCCTCGAGCTTGGCAATCTCCGTCTCGAGCGCTTCCAGTTCGGCCGATCCCTTCTCGCCAGACGCAGCCGCTGCGGCCGCTTCCTCGGCCTTTCTTTTCGCGGCCGCTGCCTCGACCGTCTTCTTGTCCAGGCGCTCGCCGAAGTACCGGCCGTCGCTCTTGCTGACGACGACCTTGTCCGTCGTCAGCAGCTGTCTGAGCACATCCTTGTCTTCTTCGAGGATCAGCTCGATGAGCCGATCGGTGCTCGCGGTCGCATCGAACATGGCCCGATAGTGGCTCTGCCCTCTCCCGCCCACGCCGGCCTGCGCCAACGCTTTGGTGTCCTTGCAGATGTAACCGCCAAGGTCGTAGTCGAAGTAGTCCCGAAAGAACCGCAGCACACGAGGTTTCCGAATGCTCGGGTCGCCGAGCATGCGTTCGACCTCGCGCTTCACGTCCGCCCTGGTCCGCATGCGGCCGGAGACGATCGCCTCCTTCAGCTGCTCGTCCGGCTTGATGTAGCGCAGTGCGTGGTTGACCGCCAGGCCCAGCTCCCAATCCGCGAGCATGACGCGACCGTGGCGATCGGGCTCGCCGTTGCGAGCCAGTTCCGGCCGGAAGAGTGCGTCTCGATCGAGGAAGATCGCGGACAACCCGAGGACGATGCCATCTTCCTTGCCCAGCTTCTCGATCGATTGCTCGACGATGGACAGGTACTCGTCAGATTCCTTACCGGTCGCTGGGCGGAACGTCAATGCCTCGAATAGATAGTCCGTCGCGGCACGCAGTCGCGCATCGGTCACGCCCGGATCTTTCAGCAGGTCGTAGACCGGCGTCAGGGGGCGCACGACCTTCGTGCTGTAGACTATGGCCGTGGGCAGGCCACGAATGTCGCCCACCATCGTGTAAGTCGAGGGGTTGTCCGTGATCTGTTCCGGCTTGGCGATACTCAGGGGACCGTACGCCATGTAGCGAATGACGTCCCCCGCCATGCCGAGAATCTGCGTCGATTCAGCGCTGTTGACCGAGTAAAAGTCGGGGTAGTTTTCCAATCCGTGCGATCGTGCCGAGGCAAGAACCACCGGGACGCTCTTGACCGATGTGGCATACGCCACCGTCCCACCCTGCCACTTGATGATGCGATCCACACCGAAATAGAGCTTCAGTTCGCCGCCATGGTTGGTGGGTACCACATCGCCATGGGTGCGCAAGCCCGGCCTGGACGGATCGAACTTCGGCTCCGTGTTGATCAATTCGTTCAGCCGCGTGATGTGTTCGTGCGGCGTCACGCGCCAGAGGCGTGCCGGCGACGACGTCGGCATGAGACGAATGTTCTCGGGCAGGGTGCCGAACAAGAGGTCATGATCGACGTAGTTTCCCTTCCTGGGATCGAGATGGGCGGAAAACCCACCCTTGTCACGCAGGACGCGCGTCAACTCCTCGACGATCCAGTCGGAAAACAGCAGTCGCTCCACCACCTCCGGCTGGTCTTTCTTCCTCGGCGGCATCTCCTCGAGCGTGACCTTCGTCCAAAGCGACTTCCAAAGGGCGGCGTTCGTCTCGTCGACCGGCCCGAGTTTCTCCAGCGAGAGCTCGCCCTTCTTCGTCGCGTCGTCGTGACAATCGAGGCAATGCTGCTCGAGGAACTTCGTGGCAAAACCCTCGAAGGTTTTTCGGGTCTTGCGCCCGGGGGTGTACGTATCGGCAGCCTGAACGATCGCCGAAACCCCAACACACAACAGCACAACCCACACGAGCACAGCCCGCGAGAGTACCGGCACAACGTGGATCTTGCTCACACCAACACTTCCTCGAGCGGTCCGACGCCGGAGTCAAACTTGCCGGCCATCTTTGCGTTCATGTTGATGCGACC
>CAYMLL010000323.1:0-8277 GCA_964390645.1 uncultured Planctomycetia bacterium
GCGCTCCCGGCCGCGGCCGGTCACGAATGGCCGGTCTTCACCCCCACGGTCGTGAACCGGGCCGCCGCCGCGACCGGAGTTGACGTTCGCAGGCCTCGCCGCTGCGAACACGGCGTCCCGTCAGATCGTCCCGTCGGGACCCGCGACCTCGCAAGTCCGCTGCGGACCGAGAGCCACTCCAGGAAGCTGCCTTCCTGCCGCGCGCTCGATTTCCTCGACCCCACGCGAGGCGGACGGACACCGTTGAGAGGATCCCGAACCGGCGCAGAGGTCCGGCAAGTCCGGATTTCTCACCGATCTCGTGGCTTCGCAGCAGGAAGCGGTGAGACGTGCGAGCCTATAGCTCTCCGGAAACGTGCAGCACGATCTCGTGGGCGCCGTAGCCATCCCGGCGCACGACGCCGAAGTTGTAGTTGTAGTCGAGCTGCAGGCGCGTCTCGACCGCGAAGCCCGACGTCAGACGCGCGCCGAGGGCGGTGAAGAACCCGTCCTCTCGCGTCACGCGGCCGCCGCCACGAAGGCGGTCGCGGTCGAGATAGCCCACCGCACCGCGCGCGCTCACGTAGGTGAAGAAGATCGGCTCCCAGCGGTACTCGGCAATGAGGGTCGCGTAGTGATGCGGATGGAACTCGTCGACCGCGGCGCCGGGAAGAACCGGTCGAAACGTCGAGTCGTACTCCTCCCCGACCGCGTGCGGTCCACCGCCGACGCGCTGCGACGAGAAGCGGTCGAGATCGCCGCCGACACCGCCGTTGATCACCGTGACGAGGCGATGGCGCTCGCTCTCGACGAACGGAACGCGCGTCGCCGACGCCGCGTATCCCGCCACGAACGAGTAGTCGCGCTCCTCCCTGGCGTCCTCCGCCCCGTTGAGACCCCAGCGCTCCCAGTTGGTGCGGTGGCCATGAACGCCGTCGACCCCGAAGGCCCAGCCCTGGTGCGGCAGCTCGAGAAGATTGCGCCGCAGCGCATCCGCGCGCACCTTCAAGTGTGCGCGCAGGTCGAAGGTGTCCTGAGGCACTCGATAGTCGTCCGCGGTCTCGGAGCCGTCGTCGAAGTAGCAGTATCCCGGCTCCAGCGTCGCGCTGATCGACAGCATGTTGTCCTGCTCGAAGGGCGCGAGCGGTGTACGATAGCCGAAGCCGCCGCCGGGACGAACCCAGCCCCAGAGCAGCTCCTCGTCGTCGACCCGGACGCCGTCGACAACCTCGCCCTGCGCCACGGGGATGTTCAGGTTCTCGAGCGTCAGCAGAAACTCGAACGGTCCCAGTCCGCGCGGAGAGCGAGCGTAAAGGAGCTCGTTGTAGAGTCCCACGACGACACCGCGAAAAAGCTCATCCTCGTTCGGATGCTCCCAGAAGTAGAGTGACACGAAGGGAAGCGCCTCCCCCTCGTCGACACCCGGAGAGCCGACCGCGACGCCGAGGTCCCAGGCTTGCAGCGAGCGCCGGTTCCGAGGCGCCACCTCGCGCGGCTCGCCGAAGAGCTCGAAGCGGAAACCATCTCCGGACAGCGGGGTGCGATACGGCTCCGAGAAGGGATCGAAGCACGGCAGGTCGGCCGGGTCCTGCGCCCTGACGCCGGTCACCCACGCGAGCGCGAAGGCGATCGCCAGCCCCGTCCCGACCGCAGACCTCGAGAGGTTGATCACACCCGTCCGGCTCCTCGCTGCATCGTCCCCCGCGACTCACCGCACCCGCTCGACGCTCTGTCCTTCGTGCGGACTCCGGCGTCGCCCTCGCAGCCGCCTTCCGCAGCGACCGCCGTACGGGAGCGCGTCGCCTCCCGGGTCGCTTCCCGGGGACAGCCCCCGGCCGTCGGTCTGCAGCGTTCGCACGATCGCTCGCACGAGCCAGAGCAGAGCCCGAACCCGCCAGGCGCGCCCCCAGGATCCAGGGGGCTCCTTGCGGAGTCAACACCTCAATCGACCCCGGCCCATCCGGAGCCCGGCGCGACGGGGAGCATCGCGGACGGGGCCGACGGAGCGGGAGCGCTTCCCGGCGAGGTCGAAGCCGTCGAGGTCCGATCCACCCCACCCGGTCACCGCGCTCCTCCTGCGCACGGCGCCCGGCTCACCGCCGGGGTGACGGCGAAGAACGGACAGGGAGCATCGATCAGGAGCTCCGGCGTCCTCGCGACCGAGGCAAGTGGCCGGCGCTCTCGAGATCGCGCGTGGCGATCACTCCAGCCAGGACCGCGATGGGAAGTCCAGCCAGATTGAGGACCGGAATGGCCAGGAGGCCCATCGCCACCAGGCCGAAGCCGATGGACCCGACCGGCCGCTTCAGGGTCAGCCTGATCTTCTGTCTCACCGTGAGGTCGCGTCGCGACAAGCTCGTGTCGAGGAGATCGAAGCACAGGAAGAGCGGCGTCCAGACCAGGGCCACGAAAGGGCCGGTCAGCAGGCCGACCCCCGGCGTCAGACCCAGCAGGAGAAACACGACGCTGCCCGTCACGCCGAGGGCCGTGATCACGACGGTCGTCCGCAGGGTGCCCAGCAGGCCGGTGAGCACCGAGACCTCGACCTCGGCCCCTCCCAGGACGGCGTCCGCCCGGCACGCCAGGGGCTCGCAAAGAGGCAGGCCCAGCAGCATCACCAGCCAGGGGGTCACGAAGATCGCCAGCAGTGCCGTGGTGACCCGCGCCAGGATCGTGGCGACCCACCAGACCGGGTGGAGCCCTCCGTCACCGGGATCTGCCCAGAGCGACGCGACCAGATCGTCACCGAAGGTGACAGCGGCCCAGATGCCCGCCAGCGAGAGGCACAGCGTGACGACGGCCGGAAGCAGGGCCCACGCGATGAGTCCGGGATGAGCACGAAGGAGCCCGACGGCGCGAACCGCGCTGGAAACGCCGCAGAACAGTCCCATGACACACCTCTTGCGACCCTCCGCGACCGGGCCATCACGCGGCGCCGGTGCGGAACGTATCGTGGGTGATCCACGATCGACAGGCTCCACTGACGGCTGGAGCCCCATCGTGAGCCGACCGGCTCGCTGAATTCAAGCGGGAAGCTCACCGGCCTCGAGACACTCTCCGTTTCGCCGACCACCGCAGACGAGCTCGCAAGAAGCCACCGTACGCCCGTGAGCTCTTCCAAGTAGAGTCCTCGCCTCCCCCCCCACGAGCGCGACTTGTGACTTCGCAGTGGAAGGCGGTGAGACATCCCGACTAGCCGCCTGTGGCCGTCGCCACGACGGGGACGACCCGCCGGACCTGCCCGTCGGCTCCGCCGCCCACGACACTCCCGTCGCTCGGGTGAACGGCGAGCGAGCAGGCCCAGTCATGGACGGCGGCGAGGTCCAGGGTGACTCTCACCGTCTGCCAGTCGACGACGCGAAGGCGACCATCGGCGCAGGCGGCCACGACGCGCGATCCGTCGAGCCAGGCGATATCCAGCGGACTTGATGCGAGCCGGGCATACCGGACCATGCGACCGATGGTCGGCTGCCAGAACCGGATGCTCCGGTCCGCGGCGGCCGAGGCGACCACGGGCAGTCCGCCCTCTCCGGGACGCAACGCCAGGGCGTGAACGGGCCCCGTGTGCTGGTTCAGGCTTCGAGTCACTTCGCCGGCTTCCAGGTCCCAGACGCGAAGAGACTGGTCGATCCCGGCGCTGACCAGCGTCTTGCCGTCCGGCAGAAAACACAGGGCGGTGACGCCCCGCGAGTGGCCTCTGAGCTCGCGGATCACTGCGCCCGATCGGATGTCCCACAGAGCGATGCTGCTGTCCAGGCTCGCCGAAGCCAGGGTTCGCTGATCGCGCCAGACGCCCGTCTTGACCGAATCCTCGTGCCCCTTGATGGTGCGGAGTGACTTCTTCCCGGGCCATGAGAAGGTCTCCACCACGCCTTCCAGCGACGGGTCTCCACCACCGACGGCCAGGTGGTCTCCAGCCGGCGAGAACGCGACGTCGTGGAGGTTCGCAGCGGCCACCAGGACCGTCTCTTGCAAGCTCAACTGCGGCCAGTCGTAAACCTGCAATCCGGCCTGCGAGCCAGCGACGACCGACTTGCCGTCGGGAGCGAAGGCGAGGGAGGTGATGGGCGGCAGGACGGCAGCCGTCCCGGTCACCCCGTCAGCGGTCGCCGGCGTGACCTCGGGCTTCTTTCCCTGCCACCGACCGTAGCTCGCGCCCTGCTCGATCCACGTCCTGATCAGCTCGACTTCCTTGCTGGCCAGGGGCCCGCCCTTCTCGGCCGGCGGCATGATGTCCTCGTCTCCCTCCTGCAGCGAGATACGCTGGAAGAGCAACGAGCCGGAAGGCTTGCCCGCGACGATGACCTTGCCGCGCCGGCTGGCCCGGATTCCCGCCACGCTATCCAGCTGCACGCCTCCCTTCGGCTTCTCGAGATGACCGGCGGCAGTGCGCTTCGATGCGCCGTGGCACCCCGTGCAGCGGCTCTGGAGGATCGGCCAGACTTGCTTCTCGAAGTCGACCGTAGACCCGGCCACTGGAGCCCGGGCCGCAGCGAGAGCGACGAACGCGAGCAGCGGCAGAACGAGAACGCACCGATGCATGGATCAGGCCCCGATGAGCTCCCGGATGACCTTCGAGCCGCCCGGCGCCAGACGGATCGGACGACCGTCACGGGTGTGAAGCTCCAGCGCAGGGTCGATGCCGAGGAGCGTGTAGATCGTCGCCGCCAGATCCGGCGGGGTCACGGGACGTTCCGTCGGGAACTCACCGAGCGCGTCGCTGCCACCGATGACCTGGCCACCCTTCACGCCACCGCCGGCCATCGCGACGCTGAAGCAGTTCGGCCAGTGATCCCGGCCGCCGTTCGTGTTGATCTTCGGGGTGCGACCGAAGTCCCCCATCACCAGGATCAGCGTCTCGTCGAGCAGGCCCCGATCCGACAGATCATCGATCAACGTGCTGAAGGCACGATCCAGACCCGGAACGAGGGCGTACTGGCCCTGGTTCGGATCGCCCGGGTGGCGGTTGGCGTAGGTCGCCAGATCGGCGTGGTTGTCCCAGCCGGTGTTGTTGACCGTCACGAAGGGAACACCGCGCTCGACGAGCCGCCGCGCCAGCAGGCACTGCCGCCCGATGTTGTTGCTGTCGTGGATGTTTCGCCTGGGATCGATCCCGTACTGCTCGCGGACCTTCAGCGGCTCCTCGGAGAGATCGAACGCCGCCTTGGCCCCGGCGGAAGCGATCAGGTTGTAGGCGCGCTCCAGGTCCGGGTCCGTCCTGGATCCCGGTGTGGCGTCTTTCTCTCGGCCGAAGCTCTCGAGAGCATCGACGAAGTGACGGCGTCGGCTCAGACGCGTCAAATCGAGTCCCCGGTAGAAGTCGAGATCACGGACCTTGAAGCTCGACTTGCCGGGATCGCTGCCGAGGGCAAAGGGGCTCGCCGTGCCGGGGAGATAGCCGCTGCCGATCACCGCGCGGTCTCGCGAGACGAGGTCGGGGATCGCGATGTTGGCGGGCAGCACGCCGAGGCGGGCCTTCTTCTCGATCTCGGATCGTACGTACGCGACGTTGGACCCGAGAGTCGGATATTCGAGGGCCGGCGTCGGCTTGTAGCCGGTCATCAGATACTGCACCGCGAAGTTGTGCACGCCAAACGGCGAGGTCACCGCGCGAAGGAGCGCGATCCTGTCCAGCATGCCGGCGATGCGGGGAAGCAGCTCGCCGAGACGAACACCCGGGAGCCGGGTCGGGATGGAGCCGAAGGGGCCGCGAATCTCGGCGGGTGCCTCCGGCTTCGGGTCGAAGGTGTCGAGGTGACTCGGGCCGCCGTCGAGCCAGATCAGGATGCAGGACCTGGCCTTCGCTTTCCGCGCCCCCGCCGCGGCAGAGTCCGCAAGGGCTCGCTCCGCGGCGAAGAGGTCACCGAGCCCGAATCCCAGGGCCGTCAATCCTCCGACGCGGAGAAAGTCGCGCCGGACCACGCCGTCACAGCGTCTGCGGTTCATCGTCTCTGGTACTCCGCTCAGTGATTGGTCTGAAACTCGCTGCAGGCGAGGAGGCTCCACACGAAGTCCTCGAGCAAGCCCCGGCGTCCATCGGAGGCATCGACGGCATCGATCTGCTCTGCCCAGAACCTCCGCTCCGTCCTCGACGGGTGGCGGCCGAGCGCGGCAAGGTAGAACTCCGCGACGATCTGCGCAGGCGCGTGTCCTGCTCGAATCGACTCGTCGAGCCGGCCGCCGCTGACGCCCAGGCGCTCGTTGAGGAGAGCGCCGTTGAAGAGGTGCAGCTTCCGTGGCAGCGCTCCGACGGGAGCCCCGGCGCCTTCGCAGGACGCCTTGCGGCCGCAGCGCCCGAGGATGTCGAGCGCGTCGGACTCGATGCTCGCATCGTGAAGGGCTACCGCCCGCGTGCCGTCCGGCTCCCGGCCGTAGCGGTCAGCCACGCCCAGCACATCGGAGATCGCATCGGCCAGCACCTCCGGCTCGAGCTTCCGGCGTCGAGCGTGCGAGTAGTAGCGGTCGTCGGCGATGTTCCCCGCCGTCGCGTCGGCGCTGCGCGCATAGGCAGCACTGGTGGCGATCCGCCTCAGCGTGTGCCGCAGGTCGTACGCGTGGCTCACGAAGTCATCCGCGAGCTTCGTCAGCAGCACGGGATGAGTCGCCGGGTTGGTGCCGCGGAAGTCGTCGACGGGCTCGACGAGTCCACGCCCCATCATCGCCTTCCACAGACGATTCACGATGGCTTTCGCGAAGTAGGGGTTCTCCTTGCTCGTCAACCAGTCGGCCAGGGCCCTGCGACCGTCACGGGTCTCTGCCGGAAGGAGCCGCTCACCCGGAATGCGCATCGCGGCGGGCTGACCGGTGACGGGGTGGATGGCCTTGCCGATCGGACTGAGCTTCACCACTTGCTCGCGTCCGATCTTCGCGAAGATCGCGGTGAGTCCGTGGTAGTCGTCCTGCGTCCACCTGTCGAGCGGATGGTTGTGGCAGTTTGCGCACCGCATGCGGCTGCCCATGAACAGCTCGGTGACGAACTCGGTCTGCGCTCGGGGATCCTCGACGGTGCGATAGAAGTTGGCCTGTCCCGTCTCGACGCTGTGGCCCTGCGCCAGGATCAGCGAGCGGGCCAGCCCGTCGTAGCCCACGTTGTCGCGGATCTGCTGCGCGAGCCACTCGTGGTAGGCACGTGCCGCCTGCGGGGTGATCGTGATCAGCCCCTTCTTCTGCTGCGAGCGGATGCGCAGCAGCTTCGCCAGTTGCAGGGTCCAGTACTCGACAAACTCCTGCGACCCGAGGAGCTCGTCGACGAGCGTCGCCCGCTTCGCGGCGTCGCCATCGGCAAGAAACCGCCCGACTCGATCCACCGCGGGCAGGCGGCCCGTCAGATCGAGGGTCACCCTTCTGAGAAACGTCGCGTCATCGGCCATCCCCGAGACGGGTACGGCGAGGCTCGCGAGGGTCTCGAGGACCTCGACGTCGATGAAGTTACGTCGGGGCTCGGCGGCCAGGTCCACCGTCCCGCCCGTCATCGGCACGATCAGCTCGACGGGCCTGACTTCACCCAGATAGCGCGCGACGACGATGTGGCGCCCTCTCCTGAGGACCTTCGCCGTGCCCGCCTCGACCCTCACCGCCGATGGATCCTCGGCCCTGAACACGGTCCAGCGGCTGACGTCCCTCGTGCTGCCGTCCGCGTAATGAGCCGTCGCGGTCAAGAGGATCGACGAGCCGAGCGCTCTTGCCGTGTGTCGCAAGGGTCCCACCTCCACCCGCACGAGCGTCCGCTGCGTCAGGTAGCGCGCTCCCTGCTCGATCCAGCGAAGCAGAAGCCGGGCGCCCTCGCCGCTGTCGTCGAGCGCCTGCTTCCCGCCGTGCTTGGTGGCGGCCGTCGGCTTCAGGTAGACGAGGCTCTCCTGCGGTCGCGCGAGATTGACACGCCGTCCGGCGAGCTGCCGCACGATCGACTCGTGGTCGGCCTTCGGATCACCCCCGAAGAGCGACAGCTTGAATCCGCCACGGCCGATCGCGGCGCCGTGGCAGCCGCCGCCGTTGCAGCCGGCCGTCGTGAAGACGGGGATCAGGTCGTTCGCGAAGTCGACGGGCTCCGGCTCCCGTGCGAAGCCGCCCGCATCGCTCGCAAGCGACAGGACCAGCGCGAAAAGAGCGACCGACGTCTTCATCGGGGGGCGTCTCCCCGCTCGCTCTTGCCGCGCTCGGCCTTCTCACGCGGGCGCTCCTCGCCGCGTGCTCGCTCGTCTCGTTCTCGATCCGGGAACTTCTCCCGGTAGAGCCTGCCCGCTTCCTCGCGGGTGATCTCGCCATTTCGCAAACGCTCGGCCAGATCGGCGCGGAACA
>CAYMLL010000324.1:0-8221 GCA_964390645.1 uncultured Planctomycetia bacterium
ACGCTCGCCGTCGCTGGGGAACGGACATCCTCGGCGCCGGACAGCGCGCGTCCGGCGCCGCGCTGGGCGCAGCCTTCCGGATCGCGAAGGAGCGCCCCGCCGACCGCATCTACCACTTCCACGACGCGGCGAGCGACGGCGTCGTCTCGGCGATCGCTCTGTCCGGGGTCGTCGATCTCACGACAAACGCGACGCTCCTCCTCACCGAGCACACGACGACGGTCTCCGCACGCGTGCGCTACCGAGCGAGCGGTCTCGGCACGCTGCGTCAGGAGGTCGTCCTTCCCACCGGCTGGGAGTTTCGCGGAGCCGAGGGCGACACGGTGCACGACTGGGAGACCCGCGAGGACGTGAACGGCACCCGTCTCGTCGTCCACCTGACGACGCGCGCGGCAACCGGCACGGAGGTGCGCTGGGCGGCCCAGCGTCGCCACGAGTCGCTGTCGAGCCCGGTAGCGGTTCCCGTCCTGACGACGACCACCGATCCCGCAGCGCGTTCCGAGTCGCTGACGTGGGCGATCGCCACGTCGGACGGGCTGGACGTGCGCATGGCCGACGGGTCGACGGGTGTCGAGACGACCCCCCGCGACGACCTTCGCGAGTGGGTACGCGTGCCGCCCGGATCACGCTACGTCTTCGACCTGCGCACCACCGGGTCTCGACCGGACTACTCGCTGTCGCTCGATGTCAACACGCCACAGAGCAAGGTTTCGGCGCTCGCCGTTCTCTTCGCGCGTGCGGCCGAGGACTTGGTCCGAGTAAACAGCCCGATCGACTTCCGCGTCGCGGGCGGCGTCTCGGACCGCTTCCGCTTCCGACTGCCGCCCGGCGCGAACGACGTGCGACTGCAGACGCGTAATCAGAAGAGCTTGACGGCTCCGGAGCCCGACGTGCACGAGGTCGAGATGATCTCGGGCGTCACAGGGGAGCACTCGGTGCTGCTCTCGTATCGACTTCCACGTGAGCAGGACGCCGGGGTCACCCTGAGGCCCTTCGAGATCTTTGCCGGCAACACCCGGATCGACGACATCGAGCACTGGGTCGGCGTCGTCGAGACCGAGGAAGCCTTGACGAGACCACTCCCGGACGGGCTCGAGGAGGTCGAGGTCAGCTCGCTCCCCTACCTGCCGGACGGCGTCGCGACCGACAGCCTCCGCCACACGTTTCGCGCCACGAAACCCGGGTGGACGCTCGAGCTCGAGTCGGAGGAGCTGGAGATGGTCGCCGGAGCCGCGGCACAGATCGACCTCGTCGACATCGTCACGATCGTCGGCGTCGACGGCACGGTTCGAACCGAGACGAGCTACATCGTGCGCAATCGTGAGCTGCAGTTCCTGCGTGTCCGGCTGCCTCCGGAAGCGAAGCTCTGGCGGGCGACCCTGGACGACGCCACCGTGGTCGTCAGCAAGGCCGGGGACATCCTCCAGATTCCGCTGCGGCACCTGGGCGATGCGGACCTCGATCTGGTCGTCAACCTGAGCTACGAGCAGCCGAAGGTCGACATGCCCTCGCTCTGGACGTCTCTCGTGCTCGCGGCGCCGGAGCTCGTCGATCTGGACAGAAACGACAGCAACGCCAGCATCTCGGTGACTCGCACGCTGTGGCGCGTCGAGCTTCCCGACGGCTACAGCGCGAGCCTCTCGGGGGGCAACATGCACGAGGTCGTGTCGAGCGTCGAGTACGCGAGCAAGGTCGAGTCGAACATCGAGGCGGTCAAGAGACTGACGGGCCTCCTCGAGGCGGATGCCGCGACACCTCGAGCCGGCGGCAGGCGCAAGCGCATGAATCGACGGCAAAGAAACGTGCTGCAGAGCAACCTCAAGGAGCTGCAGATGCAGCTCGACGACAACGTCCAGCAGCTCGGCGCCAAGGTCCTGGACCTCCGGGGACCGGGAGACGACCCGATCCAGAGCGCCCGGGAGCCACGGATCGAGGGCGTCCAGGTCCGGGAGCAGCAGGAGGAGAGTCTCGAGAGGCTCGCCGAGGCAAGGGACTACCAGCAGATACTCCAGAAGGCCATCCGCGCCAACGACAGACAGGCCGCGGACACCCGCAGCGCCAGCGAGCAGGCCTTCGAGGACCAGTACAACTTCCTCGGCAACGACTGGGTGGACAATCGCGTCCGCCAGGCGCGCGAGGATCCACCACGATCCGCAGACAAGGTCGATCTCGATCGTCTCGTCGACGGCGCTCCCCCGCCGGGACTCTCGGTGTCCGGGAAGGGGCGACCGCGAGAGACGAGAATCGACAGCGCCGAGGCTCGCACCGTGCAGAGCGGCGGGCTGGAGCCGATCGACGGCCCGACGGCGCGCACGATCAGCCCCGCGCTCGAGACCCCGTCCACACCTCGCGGCAGTGGCGGCCTGAGCTTCCGCGCCAACGGCGGCAAGGTCGACCTCGAGCTGCGAATCCGCAAGGAAGGAGTCGCGCCTCATGTCGGCAGCCTCCTGGCGATTGTGGCGATTCTCGCTATGATCGGTCTGCGCGCGTGGAGAACGCGGCGCTGATCTCCCCGACAGCATCGAGGATTCGATGGACCTGCGAATCTCTGGCGACGTCGCCGTCATCGTCGGCGGCGCGAACGGAATCGGCCGGGCCACGGCGACGGCCTTCGCGAAGGAGGGAGCGAGCGTCGTGGTCCTCGACATCAGCGAGGACACCGACGAGAGAGCGAAAGAGCTCGTCGACAAGGAGGGCCCGACCACACTCGGGGTCCAGTGCGACATCACCGATCTCGGCGCCGTCGACTCCGCCCGCGATCAGGTGCTCGAGAAGCTCGGACGGGTCGATCACATCGTCCACGCCGCGGCGATCGGCTCGGGAAAGTTCGGCTTTCCGTTCCTCAACCTCGAGCCCGCCGACTGGCACCGCGTACTCGAGGTGAACGTCCAGGGCGCGGTCCACATCGCCCACGCGTTCTCCCCCACCCTGATCGAGAGGCAGCGAGGCACCTTCGCCATGATCTCGTCGGTCGCGGCGCTCTTCGGCTCACCGACGGATCCGCCGTACAGCGCGTCGAAGGCGGCGCTGCTGAACTTCGCCCAGTGCATGGCGCGCGACCTTGCACCACACGGCGTGCGAGTGAACACCATCTGTCCCGGAATGATCCGTACCACACTCAACCGCGCGGTATGGCAGTCATGGCATGACACACAGCCGCCGGACCAGCGTCTCTCCTACGAGGAGTGGGGAGGCGCGAAGGTCCGCGACCTGGTGCCGCTGGGCCGCTGGCAGGACCCCGAGGACGTCGCCGCCATGGCGGTCTTCCTGGCCTCCGAGCGCGCTCGCAACGTCACCGGACAGACGGTCAACGTCGACGGTGGCTACGTGATCGGCTGAGGGGGACGCCCCTCGCCAGGGATGTCCCGGCTCCCGACATCGAGAGGGACCTCCCGGTTACCCGCGAGGCCATGCCGGTCAGACCTCCGCCAGCGGCTCCGTGGCATCGCCGAAGCGGTCGAGCTCGACGCCCATCTTGTCCATCATGCTGAGGTAGAGACGACACATCTGACGGTTCGACTTGCCGAGGTAGTCGAGGTTCTGTCCGCCCCGGATCTTGCCACCGCCCCCGCCGACCAGGACCACGGGCAGCTGCGAGGCGTCGTGAGACCCCGTCAGCATGCTCGAGCAGAGCATCAGCATCGAGTTGTCGAGCGCGGTGCGCTCACCTTCCTGGATCGCGTCGAGGCGGCGCGCCATGTACGCCACCTGCTCGAGAAAGAACCGATTCACCTTCAGCCAGTCGTCGGTGTCGTCATGTGACAGCAGGTGGTGAATCATGTAGTCGACGCCGAGGTGCGGAAAGCGCAGCGTCCCGTGGTCGTTGTTGAGCTTGAGCGTACAGACGCGCGTCGTATCGGTCTGGAACGCGAGCACGAGGATGTCGCTCATCAACCGCATGTGCTCGACGATGTCCTGGGGATAGCCGTCCCTGGGCCGCGGCATGTCGGGCTTTGTCAGCGTCGGCCGCCACCCCTGCAGCTCACCGCGGGTTCCGGCACGATCGATGCGCTGCTCGACCTCGCGTACGGAGCTCAGGTACTCGTCGAGCTTGTGCTGATCGAGTCGGCTGATCTTCCGACGCACGGCCCTCGCATCGCCGAGGATCGCATCGAGCACGCTCCGATCCCCACGCTCGACCTTGTCCTTGAACAGACGATCGAACGCGAGAGCCGGATAGACCTCGAGCGGAGTCGGCGTCGTCGGACTGCTCCACGAGATGTGAGAGCTGTAGAGCATCGAGTAATTCTTGTGGACGGACGGGTTCGACTTCTCGCAGCCGAGGACGAGACTGCGCAACCTCGTCCGGTGACCGACGCGCTGCGCGACGACCTGATCGACGCTGGTGCCGGAGCGAATCGACCCTCCCGAGGCCAGCGGCGCTCCGGAGAGGAGGTTGCCGGTCTGGGAGCTGTGAATGTTGCCCTTCAGCGCCTCCGCGTTGTAGAGCCCCCGGACGAAGACCATGCGGTCGCGGAAATCGGCGAGCGGCTGGAGCACCTTGCCGAGCTCCATGGACTCGCCCGTGCCCTTCGCCCACCACTCGCGCCGGTGAAAGCCACAGCCGGCGAAGAGGATCGCCATGCGCGTGGGGGCCTGGCTCGACTTCTCGCCGCCGCTTGGCTCACTCCCCCGGACGGGAATGGACTCCATCCACGGGAGCGCCATCGTCACGCCCAGACCGCGCAGCGCGGCCCGTCGCGAGAGCTGCTTGTCGAAAGCACGCTCCGCGGTCGCTCTGCGGGAAGAACCTCGCTCGGTCATGGTCGTCTCTCCGTCGCGCATCTCACTCCCGGCTCCTCACCACTCCACGGACCCGGCGGAACCGAGGGCTGGTGACGATCGTCTGCACCGCCGCGCTGAAGCGATACTCGCTCGCTTCCAGCCGTCGCTGCATCTCCGCGATCAGCGGCATAGCGGCATATACGACAGTTGTACCCCACGATCCGGAACGTATCCCAGCAGCTTCCGGCAGAACTGCCGCAAAAAGTCGTCGTGACGGGCCCCGGAGAGATGGGCCCGCAGCCCGTCGATGCCCTCGATCGTCTCGCCGTCTGGCAGCGTCGTCCTCGTATCCACGACCCCCGGGCGCAACCGACCGATCGCGTCGAACTGCTCGAGCACGAAGCCGCAGGGATCGATCTCGGCATGACACTTCGCGCACTCCGGCACCGAGCTGTGCTTCTCGATGAGCTGACGCGCGGTCAGCCCGCTGGGAACCGCGTCCGGACGCCGGGGCACGTTCGGCGGCGGCTTCGGCAGACGCTCGCCGAGCAGGGTCTCGAAGATCCAGTCGCCCCGCAAGATCGGGCCGGTACGCGACGCGCCGGACCGCTGCGCGAGCACCGTCGCCAGCGCGAGGAGACCGCCGCGGCCCCTGGCGCGAACTCCGTCGACACGGCGCCACCCGACTCCCCGGCGCCGAACGCCTGCACGCGCTCGGCGATCGCGTGCTTCTTCCCCGCGTCCTCCTCCTCCTGCCATGCGGCGATCAGCGACCCGGCGGGAACGGCGACGAGCGAGCCCACCGCGGCGTCGACCGTCTTCATCTCGCCCTTGTAGAAGTGCCACACCGTCTCGTTGCCGTGACCGTCCGCGTGGGGGTTGGCGGCGACGATGTCGCCGGATACGTCCTTCGCGAGGTCCCACACACGCTACGCGCCGCCCGTCTCACTGATCGTCAGCTGGATCTCCGTCAGGTCGCAGGCGTGGTTCCCCTGTCGCGGGCCGAGCAGGAAGGAGACGAGGTCTCCGCGGCGGACCGATACCGTCCCCGGCAGCATCGTCGCCGAGCCCCCGCGCCCGAACTCCCCCTGCCGGAGCTTGCCGGCCCTCTTGCCGCAGCGGTGCCGCACGAACCACTCGACCCCGTTACCGCACTCCGGGTGAGCATCGGCGATCCGTGCCTCGATCCGCACGACGCCGGAGATCGGGCTCGGCCATCCCGCTGCGGAGAACAGTGTCGAGGATGGATGCGCAAACACCGGGCGCGGCCGCGCGATGCCGGGAATACGCACCTCCCGATCGGAGGAGTTGGCGGCGAAGGAAGGCGTCGCGCTGCTGCCCCAGCCGTTGACGAAGTCGTGGTTGACCGACCGGAGCATCTTCTCGGTGTAGTGCCCCCTCACCTCGATCGCCCCCGGCTCGCCGATCTCGAGGTAGTCGAGCCAGGTCTTCAGGAGCGCGGCGCTCAGGCCGTGCTTCGAGGCCAGCCCGGCGACGTCCGACGTCGGCCCCGCCTCGGCGCAGGCATCCAGGTAGCTCGCGGTCCTGCTCAACACCTCACGCCGCCGCTGCGCCAGCCTCCGCCGGAGTGCACCGCGTGGAACTCGCGCAGACGAGCCAGCTGCTCGTCCGTCCAGTCGCGACGCGTTGCCGTCGACGAGAAACGGATGCCGTCCGGAAGCAGCACCGCATGACTCGCGACCTCCTATGCGGCCTGCAGGTACTTCGAGATCAGCGACGGTGACATGACGAGAGCGCTGCCGGTGTTCGTGAAGCCCTCGCCGGCAGCGCCGTCGACGGGAAACTCCCGGATCGGATCGAGCGTGTCGACACCGGTGAGGTCGCGCACGGTGTGGGTGTACCCGGCGTTGCTCGGACGACGCAGCACGACCGGCACCGGATCGCCGACGCTCGCCTCCGCCTCCACGGTCAGGTACCGACACACCCACAAAGACAACCGCGCGCGCTGCTCGTCCTCCAGCTTCCGCGCCTTCTTCGGCGGCATCTGGCGGCTGTCGAGCATGTGGTCGACCTTCTGCCAGATCTCCGGCTGCTCGCGAATCTCCTCGAGCGTCGCGAAAGCGGTCAGATCGATGTCCGCCTCGGTGCGGTCTTCCGAGTGACACTTGTGGCAGTAGCGCTCGAGCAAGGGGCGGATCTCGGAAGCGTAAGCCTTCGCGAGAGCCTTCATCTCGGCGACGTCGACCGCGTCGGCCTACACGATCGACACCGACACCGCGACGAGAGCCCAGCGAGCCGCGAAAGCCCGTACGGGGACCCGATCGCCTCGCGTCATTCGAACAGCTCCCGGACCTCGATGTTGCGATACTGCACCTTCGTACCCTTGTGGTGGAGCTGGTACGCGAAGTGTCCCGACTCGTTCTTCATCCGCATCTGCTCGCGGATGATCTTGCCGTTGAGCTTGATGACGATGCGGTTCCCCACCGCGATGACGTGCTGGGTGATCCACACGGGCTCCTTGCTCGTGTCCACGCCGAGGAACCCGTTGAGCTCGTCCTGGGAGACCGCCGGCTTTCCGGGATACAGCGTCCCGGTCTTCTTCGGGTCGCCGGGGCCGACCTTGACCTGTGCCTCGTCGCCGTCCGGCCAGTTGCGCCAGACCTTGCGACCGCCGTCGACCTTCGAGTTCTTCATGGGGTCACAGCGGAAGTACATGCCGCTGTTGCCTCCCGGGTTGAGCCGCACGTCCGCGCGGTACTCGAAGTTCCTGAACGGCCTCTTGATGTAGTAGAGGTGACTCGATCCCGGACCGGGCTTGCCCTTCGGCCAGTGGCCCTGGAGGATACCGCCGGGCTGCACGGTCCAGTGCTTGCGCGTCTCCTGCGCATTGTCGGTCGTCTCCCACTCCTCGCCGAACTTCAGCGTCTCGCCGTCGAAGATCCTCTTCCACGGCCCGGCCTCCTTCTCATGGCCCGCCTTGACGTAGGCCCAGACCTTCCCCAGCGCCCAGCGGATGCCTCCGAGAAGATGCTGCTGGTAGACGGGGTTGGTCCAGACATCGCCCCGGTGCCCCAGGGACGTGTAGAAGACGCGCCCCTTGCCGTGGGTCTTGCACCAGGCGACCGGCACGTCGGTGTCCAGCGGCTTGTTCTTCGCCTTCAGCGACACCTCGTTGAGGCTCAGGATGACGTGCAGCCGATCCCGCGAGTAGTTCCGGAACCAGTAGATCTCGTCCTGGATGATCCACTGTGTCGGCAGATGGACGGCACTGGGGTGCGAGGGATCCTCGACATCGATCGTCACGGCGGGGCCACGAGAGCCCCAGGGGTGTCCGTTGCACGAGCCGCCGATCATCTCCCAGTACGGCTTCCAGTCCTTGAAGGTGTCCGTGGCGGAGTGCGCACCGATGAAGGCCCCGCCGCTCTCGACAAAGCCGATCAGCGCCTCGCGCCCCGCCTCGTCCAGCGGGAACTTGCCGAGATCCCCGGTCGTGTTGCAGAAGAAGAGCGCGTCGAACCCGGCGAGGCCCTCCTTG
>CAYMLL010000325.1:0-6731 GCA_964390645.1 uncultured Planctomycetia bacterium
CCAACAGCGAGCGTGTGGCCGTGGTCGATCGAGAGGGTGTTGTCCGGACCGCGAGAGTTCCCGGCGAGGCCGCGCTCACCGTCCAGTACATGGGTCAGGTGGGAGTGGTGCTGATTCAGGTGCCGCGTCCGGATCGGCCGCATCCCTACCCCGAGCTTCCGGTCAACAGCTTCATCGACCGCCTGGTCTGGTCGAAGCTCGAGATGATGGGGACGGTGCCGTCGGAGGACGCGGACGATGCCACGATACTGCGGCGCATGTACATCGACACGATCGGCTCGCTGCCGACACCGCGGGAGGCGCGCGACTTTCTCGCCGATGATCGAGCCGACAGGCGCGCCCGTCTCGTCGCCCGTCTCCTCGAGCGCCCGGAGCTGGCGAGCTACTGGGCGCTGAAGTGGGCCGATCTGTTGCTCGTCGACAGCCGCAAGATCGGTGGACGTGGCGCCTACGAGCTGCACCGCTGGCTGCGGGAGCAGTTCGCGCGCAACCGGCCGTACGACGAGTGGGTGCGGGATCTCGTCGCCGCGACGGGTAGCTCGTCGAGGAGTGGTCCGGTGAACTTCTACCGCGCGGCGCGAACTCCGGAGGACGTGGCACGCACGGTGAGCCAGGTCTTTCTCGGCGTTCGGATCGAGTGCGCGCAGTGCCACCACCATCCGTTCGAGATCTGGTCACGGGAGGACTTCTAGGGCCTGGCGGGCTTCTTCAACGGCGTCGAGCGCAAGCCGGTGCGAGGTGGGAGCGAGCTCGTGTTTCACGCGGGGCTGAAGGAGATGAAGTTGCCGGTCTCGGGCAACATCGTCGCGGCGCGTCCTCTCGGTGGCGATCCGCTGGCGGGACGCGCGGGCAGGTTCGGCCCCGGCGACGACCCTCGCGTCGAGCTGGCTCGCTGGATGACTGCCGGTGACAACCCGTGGTTTGCGCGCCTCGCGGTGAATCGCCTCTGGAAGCACTTTCTCGGACGCGGACTCGTCGAGCCGGAGGACGACCTGCGGACGACGAACCCGCCGACCAATGCGCCTCTTCTCGACGCCCTGGCACGACACTTCGTCGACAGCGGCTTCGACCTTCGGGCGTTGATGCGCCTTATCCTCGAGTCCCGCGTCTATCAGCTCTCCAGCAGTCCGACTCCGCTCAACGCCGGAGACGACCAGGGCCACTCGCGATACTACGTCAAGCGTCTTCCCGCGGAGGTTCTGCTCGACGCGATCAGTCAGGTCGCGGGTGTGCCACTCACGCTGCCGGGGCGTCCAGTCGGCACGCGTGCGCTCGAGGTCTGGGACAATCGGCTGCCGTCGTACTTCCTCGACATCTTCGGTCGGCCGGAGCGCTCGAGCCCGTGCGAGTGCGGCCGATCGAGCGAGCCGACGATGGCGCAGGCGCTCCATCTGATGAACGCTCCGGAGATCGAAACGATGATCGGCAGCCCGCGAGGTCGCGTCGCGAGACTGATCGCCGAGGGCGCCGAGGAGCATCGCGTCGTCGAGGAGCTGTGCTTCGCCGCTCTCGGCCGACCACCGAGCAGGACGGAGCGCGAGGTCGCGAGTGGGCTCTTCGAGAGTGCGCCGCGCAGAGAGGCGGCCGAGGACTTCCTCTGGACGCTGCTGAACTCCTACGACTTCCTCTTCGTGAATTGAGGGTGTGCGACAGATGCGAGCTACAGTGAATCGTCGGGACTTCCTGCGCGTCGGCGCGATCGGCGGACTGGCTCTTCCGCAGGTGCTGCGACTGCAGAGCGCCTGTCGCGCCGAGGCCTCGCGGCACGACAAGAACTGCATCTTCCTCTTTGTCCTCGGGGGTATGCCCCACCAGGACATGTGGGATCTCAAGCCCGACGCGCCGAGCGAGATTCGTGGCGACTTCAAGCCGATCTCGACGGCCGTCCCCGGAATCCAGGTCTCGGACATCATGCCGCGCATCGCCAGGGTCACCGACCGTTTGGCGATCCTGCGCGGGATGACGCACGGAGACTCCGACCACGGCCGTGGCTTTCACATCATGATGACCGGGGTCAAGGCCGGAGCCGGGGACTTCAACGGCAACCAAAACAACAACCAGCACCCCTGCATCGGCTCCATGGTCGCGAAGCTGGGCAGGAATCAGAGCTCGCTGCCTCGGTACATTTCGGTCCCGAACTTCCTCAACAGCGGTGGCCCGAGCTTTCTCGGCGCGAGCTGCTCGCCCTTCGTCATCGAGTCGGACCCGGCGGAGCCTGACTTCGCGGTTCGTGACGTTTGTCTCCCGGAGGCGGTCGCTGTCGAACGGAGCTTCCGCAGGCAGGCGGCTTTGCGGAAGATCAATCGTTTCGACGGCGATGTCGAGCGAGCCTCCGAGGGCGAGAGGTCCCTCGACATCTTCTACCGCAAGGCTTACGACCTGATGACCTCGAGGGAGGCGAAGGAGGCCTTCGAGATTCATCGAGAGCATCGCTGGCTGCGTGAGGAGTACGGGATGACGAGCATCGGTCAGTGCTGCCTTCTGGCTCGCCGTCTCGTCGAGGCCGGTTGCCGCTTCGTCAGCATCGAGAACGGGCACTGGGACACCCACCGCAAGAACACGTGGAGCCTCAGGGAGGTTCTCGTTCCGGGCTTCGACCGTGCGGTCCCGGCGCTGCTGGACGATCTCCAGTCGCGCGGCCTGCTCGATTCCACACTCGTCGTCATCACGACGGAGTTCGGTCGCACTCCGAGGATCAACAATCTGGCTGGACGCGACCACTGGCCGCAGGCGTTCTCGGTGGCGCTCGCCGGAGCCGGACTGAAGACCGGTCAGGTCGTCGGCAAGACCGACAAGCACGCAGCCGGTGTCGTCGATCGACCGATCACTCCCCAGGATCTCACGGCGACGATCCTGCACGTGCTCGGCATCGACCCGAACACGACACTTCGCACGCCGCTCGGACGTCCCGTCCCTCTCGTCAGCGACGGAGAAGCGGTTGCCGAGATACTCTGAAGACCCCACGAGACCGTCGATGCTGCCGAGGACCGTCGTTCGAATCACCGCGATCACCGTCGTCCTGGCGACGTGCCACCCGTCGCTCGCACAGCCGGTTCCATCGCGTGATCCGTCGAGCACACACATGTTTCCGGCGGGAGGTCGGCGCGGGTCGACGGTCCGGGTGCGCGTTGGCAGCGAGTGCCTGCCGCCGGGGGCACGGCTTCGCCTGACCGGGGTCGGAGTCGAGGCGCCGCAGATCCTCGGCGACGAGGTGAGCGCCGTGTACGAGCCGTCGCCTCGGCGCGTGCCGACGGAGCTTCCGATCACCTGGCCGCGCGAATGGGGCTCCGAGCTGAGCATCGCGCAGAACGCGTCGCCGGGGCCGGTCTTCTGGCGCCTGACCTGCTCGCAGGGAGGCACCGGTGCGCGTCCCTTCGTGGTCGGCGAGCTGCCGGAGCACATCGAGCTGGAGTCGAACTCCAGGCTCGATCGGGCGGAACGTGTGGAGCTGCCGGTGACGGTCAACGGACAGGTCGCGGGTGAGCGGGACCTCGACTACTTCGTGTTCACGGCTCGCGAGGGTGATGTCGTCGTCTGCGACGTGCTCGCGGCGCGCATCGGCTCCGCGCTCGACCCGGTCGTGGAGATGCTCGATGCCGCGGGACGACGGGTGGAGGTGGAGGAGATTCGTGTCGGCGGTGACCCGGTTCTCGCCCATCGCGTGCGAGGTGGCGGTGATCACGTGCTGCTGGTCTCGAACCTGACATTTCACGGCAGCCCGAAGCACGTCTACCGCATCGACCTATCGACGCTTCCCTACATCCACACGGCGTTCCCGACCGGCGGCCGTGTCGGCGAGACGCGCGTCGTCGAGCTGCTGGCGCTCTCCGGGGGCCGAGAGCCGCAGGTCCTGGAGGAGAGGGTGACGTTTCCGGCGACGGTGCCGGACGACGCCATCTTCTGGTACCGGGGCAAGGACCCGGGGCGTCGCGCCTTTCCGCTGGCGGTTGGAAGCTTCGACGAGGTCGTCGAGGACGATGACAACGACTCCCCGGAGCGCGCGATGGCGCTGAGCCTTCCGGTCGCCGTCAGCGGCCGGTTTCTCGATGTGAACGACCTCGACTGGTTCCGTTTCGAGGCTCGTGAGGGCGCGCCGTACTCGATCACCTGTGCCGCGCATCCCCCCGGCGGCGCGTCGATGCCCGTCGTGATGCTGGTCGGCCGGAACGGCGAGGTTCTCGCCGGCGCCCGCAGCGTCGATCGGGCCGACGGCCGCTGTCGCATCGAGTGGAGGGCTCCGCTCGACGGCGTCGTTCGTGTACAGGTGCGCGACCTGGGTCGCGGAGCGCGCGGTAGCGCCGATCTTGTCTACCGTATGAGAGTGCGAGAGTCCGCGCCGGACTTTCGCTTGCGGCTCGACCGCGACTTCGCGCACGTCGTACGGGGCGGCAAGGCGGAGGCGACGCTGACGGTCGATCGCCTCTGCGGCTTTTCCGGCGCCATCGAGCTCGACTGCGGCACGCTGCCCGAAGGGGTGGCCCTGGAGACAACGACGATTCCTGCGTCAGCGTCGAGCTTGAAGGTGGTGCTTGCCACCGAGAAGACCGCGCGGCCCACCGATGTCCTGTTGAAGGTCGTGGGTCGTGCGAAGATCGATGGCGGTACGATCGAGCGTGTGGCGCGGGCGGAGCACCGGGCCGTCGATGCCGACGGGACGAGTGTCGGCACGCCGACGATCGACGACTTCCACCTGACGGTCCGGCACGAGCCCGTCTTCCGCCTCTTCTGCGAGGAGGCGTACCAGTACGCGCACCGTGGTACCGTGTTCCGCTACCCGATGCAGCTCGAACGTGTCGGTGGCTACGGAGGCGACATCGTTCTGCAGATCGGGGACAGGCAGAATCGTGACCTCGATGGCATCGAGATGTTCGAGGTGATCGTGCCGTCCCCGGCTTCCGCGGCGCTCATGCCGATACACCTGCCGGAGACGATGCACATCAACATTCAGTCGCAGTCGCAGCTCTATGTTCAGGGGTTCACGCTCTTCGAGGATGAATGGGGACGGAGGCACTCGCAGCTCGTCGTCTCGGAGAAGCGCTGTATGCTTCGAACGATGCCGCGTGTCGTGAAGATGGTCGCGGCTGTGAAGGAGATCATCGCGCGTCCCGGGGAGATCGTCTCGTGCGAGCTGAGACTCGAGCGTACGTCGAACTTCACCGGCGCCATGTCGGTCGAGCTCGAGGAGCGGGGAGGTGGGGGCAGCCTGGTCGCCGGGAGCTCAGGACTCTCGGGCTTCGCCGCCGGGAAGGGTCGAGTCCTGGTCCAGGTGCGGCTTCCGTCGGCTCGGGAGCGTGCGCCGTCCCGGCTGGTCTTTCGCGGCACCGGCGAGCTGGCCGACGGCACCCCCGTGATCTCGCGGGCCGCCGTTACCGTCGTCCCTCGCTGAGCCCCACGCGCGGGGGCACGTCCGATCACCGCCGTGTCGCCGTGTCGCCGTGTCGCCGTGTCGCCGTGTCAGCGTGTCAGCTCGCATTCTCTCTTGACGAGCTTCGCGTTGTGATCGTCGACGAGCTTGCGGATCTCGTCGATCGCTCGTGGATTCCGCGCCTCGATGCCGTGCTTTTCGCTCGGGTCGACGGCGAGGTCGTAGAGGAGCGGAGGATCGTGCTTCGTGGGCGTGCGCGAGTTTCTTCCGTAAGCCGGACGCGTCAGGAAGTGTGCCTTGAAGTTGCCGTTGCGAACCGCGTGGATGTCCACGCCGCGGTAGAAGATCATGCTGCGGCGCGGCGACCGCGATCCGTGAAGCAGCGTGCCGGAGAGGTCGAGCCCGTCGACGATGCGGTCGTCGGGCACGTCGGCGCCGGCAAGCCTCAGCAGCGTCGTGTAAATGTCCATCGTGCTGCCGATGTCGTCGACGATGGCGGGCCGGATCTTGCCCGGCCACCGGAAGATCGCCGGAACCCGCATTCCACCTTCCCACGTCGACCCCTTGCCCTCGCGCAGGAGCCCGGCGGAGCCTCCGCTCGTTCCCCGGATCAGCCACGGACCGTTGTCGCTCGTGAAGATGACGAGCGTGCGTTCCTCGAGGCCGAGCTCCTCGAGCTTCGCGACGACCCGGCCGACGCTCCAGTCCAGCTCCTCCACGACGTCGCCGTAGAGACCTCTCGGGCTCTTTCCGAGGAAGTCGGGCGACGCGAATAGCGGCGTGTGCGGAAAGGTATGCGGCATGTAGAGGAGGAACGGGCGGTCCTTCGATCGTTCGATGAAGCGCACCGCCTCCTCGGTGTAACGGCGCGTCAGTGTTCGCTGATCTGCGGGCTGCTCCACGACCTCGGTATTCCGGTAGAGCTTGTTGTTCCAGAGCGCGGACGTCGCGCGCAGCCGGTCGGCCTCGTCCTTCGGAAGGCCGCGTCGCGCGTTGTGGTCGTTGCTCGCGTCGAGCCCGAAGTAGTGGTCGAAGCCGTTGTTCGTCGGCAAGTACCGCGGGTGGTGTCCGAGATGCCACTTGCCGATGCACGCTGTCGCGTAGCCCTTCGTCTTCAGCGCCTCGGGGAGCAGCCCCTCCGCCTGGGGAATCCCGCCCTTGCTGACGCTGCTCGTCAGCACCCGAGGGCGTTCTGCGCACATGCCGCTGCGGATCGGGTAGCGGCCCGTCAGGAGTGCCGCGCGGCTTGGCGTGCAGACGGACGCGGCCGAGTAGAAGCTGGTCCAGCGCTGCCCCTCGCGGGCCAGGCGATCGAGATTCGGCGTGCGAATCGTCGGGTGACCGTAGGAACCGAGGTCTCCGTAGC
>CAYMLL010000325.1:6741-8121 GCA_964390645.1 uncultured Planctomycetia bacterium
ATCATCGCAGAAGACCAGGACGAAGTTCGGTGTCTCGGGGGCCCTGGGGCCGAACTCGACCTCCAGACGGCGCAGGGCCTCGAGGTTGCGCTCGCTGGGCCCGCGGCTGCCGAAGTACTTCGAGCGGATCCAGTCCGGCTGCCAGCGATCGGGGAGCCGCTCGCGGCCCCCGAGATCGATCTCCTTCGGCTTCGGGCTCCTGCTCGTCAACGGCAGCTCGTCGTCGAACCGCCGTCGCCACTGACCCAGGACCCCCAGCATTCGATTCACCGTCGCGGCGTGAGCGGGGTCGTCCGCGAGGCTCCTCGTCTCGTGCGGATCGTTCGCCAGGTCGAAGAGCTGTCGGTGGTTGATCTGGGGGTAGACGATGAGCTTCCACCGCTCGTCGCGAACGGCTCGCTGGACGTTGCGGAAGGGCAGGAAAACAGACGACCGCACGCTCGCGGCCTCGCCCGTCCAGAGCGGTCGCAGGTCCTTTCCGTCGAGCCCGTCCGGAACACGCACGTCGGCGAGGCCACAGAGTGTCGGGTAGAGGTCGATCAGGTACGTGAACGCGCTGGTCTGTTTGCCCTTCGGGATGCCCGGTCCGGAGATCATCAGCGGGCACTTCATGCTGTGCTCGTAGACGCTCTGCTTTCCGAGCAGCCCATGGCTGCCGATGGCGAGACCGTGATCGGCCGCGTAGACGAGAATCGTGTCGTCGGCGAAGCGCGACGACTCGAGCGCTCCGACGATGCGGCCGACCTGCGAATCGAGGTGCGAGATGAGTCCGTAGTACTCGGCGAGCTGATCGCGCACGATCTCCTCGGTCCTGGGCCAGGGAGCGAGGTTCTCGTCACGACCGCCTGCCATGTGCCCGTTGTCGAAGGGATGCTGCGGCAGGAAGTTCGGTGGCAGAGGCGGCCTGTCGCGATAGTAGGGCCTCCTGTCCCGGAGTGGTGGCTGACGCGGATCGTGTGGCGCCGTGAACGCGACGTAGAGGAAGAACGGCTGCTCTCCCTCGTGGCCCTCGATGAAGTCGATCGCCTCGTCCGCGAAGAGCTCGCTCGAGAACTTCACGCCGAAGCGCTTGTTGCCGAGCTTGCCGGCCTCGACGATGTCCTGGACCGGTACGCGGGTGTGGTCGCTCATTCCCCCGAGGTAGAGCGTCTTGCCACCCTGGAATCCTCGCAGCAGGGACTCCGCCCCGTTGTGCCACTTGCCGGTGGCGAAGGTCCTGTAGCCGCTCTTGCCGAGGAGCTCCGGGAGAATCGTCTCGCCGCGCATCTTGTTGTTCGTGCGCATCCACATCTTGCCGGTCATCACCATCGCCCGGCTCGGGACGCAGACTGCTCCGCTGTTGGCGCCGAAGCAGTAGTTATCCCGGAAGCTGAAGCTCCT
>CAYMLL010000326.1:0-8098 GCA_964390645.1 uncultured Planctomycetia bacterium
GGGGGTTGTCTTTTGGTTTTATTTTTTTGTCGTCCGCTCCTGGTAGCTCACGGCGGTGACGCCGCGGGCGGCGGTCCCGGGACGTGTTGACGTCGTCGTCCAGACGCCCCGCGGCACCGCGATCGTTGCCAGTGGGTTCACCTACGACCCTCCGAACCTCCGCAACCTCGTGCGCGAGGGCGATGTCTGGGACTACCTCGTCCCGACAGCTCCCGTGCCCGAGGACTGGAACGTGCCGGAGTTTCGTCCGCAGGACGAGGGATGGTCCTCGGGCCCGACCGGACTCGGCTACGGCGACGGCGATGACGCGACGATTCTCGACAACGTCCAGGATCTGGCCCTCGCGGTCTACGCACGCCGTGACTTCACGTTCAACGGCAACGCAGACACCATCGAGTTCCTGAGTTTTCGTATCCGCTACGACGACAGTTTCGTCGCCTATCTCAACGGCGTCGAGATAGCGCGTGCAAACCTCTTGGGCGATCCGCCCGCCTTCGACGAGGCAGCGAGTGACCTCCATGAGATCACCACGGGACCCGGTGCCTTCGACGAGGACATCGACGTCGGCGACTTCCGCTCCGCCCTGCGCAACGGGCTCAACGTCCTCGCGGTCGAAGTCCACAACGCGAACCTCAATTCGAGCGACCTCTCGCTCTCCGCGGAGCTCGACTACTCCGCGCCGCAGCAGGCGGGACGGCTGTTCGTCCGCGGCGACGTCGACGACAACGGACGCCACGACGTCACCGACGCCGTCCGCGTGCTTCTCGCCCAGGTCGGGCGAGCGGATCTGCCCTGCCCTGAAGCCGCCGACATCGACGACAACGGAAGAGTCAACGTCGCGGACATCGTCACGCTCCTCGACTACGTCTTTCGCCAGGGCGACCCACCGAGCCCCCCCGTGCTCGAGCCAGCGCTGGATCTGGACGACGATCAGCTCGACTGTCCGAACTAGCACGGTCCTGCAGCCTGCCGACGCTCCGTGACGGAAAGGGAGCCATCCCTCTCACGGAGTCCGGTTATGATGACGGCCTCTGACCGCCACCGAGGGGGCTTGCATGCGAGACATCCGTGTCGGCGTCGCTCAGTTCGAGGCTCGCGACCGTGACAAATCGTTCAACCTCGAGCGCATCGACCACCTGACCGCACGGGCGGTGGCGGCGGGCGCGGAGGTCGTCAGCTTTCACGAGTGCTGCATCCCGGGCTACACGTTCCTCATGGAGCTGTCGCGCGCGGCGCTGGCCGCCCTCGCGGAGCCGGTGCCGGACGGGGCGAGCATTCGCGAGCTCCAGAGAATCGCTCGCCGCCACGATGTCGTCGTCGCCGCGGGGCTCATCGAGGTGGAGAACGACCGGTTCTTCAACACCTACGTCGTGATGGCGCCGGAGGGACTCGTCGCGAGGTTCCGCAAGATCCACCCCTTCGTCAGCCCTCACTTCAGCCCCGGTGACGAGCACATCGTCTTCGAGATGCTCGGCTGCAGGTGGGGCATCCTGATCTGCTACGACAACAACCTGCCGGAAAACGTCCGCGTCACGGCACTCGAGGGTGCGGAGATCATCTTCATGCCACATGTGACGTGCGGCCTCGACTCACCGATGCCGGGACGTGGTCGGATCCCGAGGCAGCTCTGGGACGCACGAGAGAAGGATCCGGCGCCACTGCGGCTCGAATTCCAGGGCCCGAAGGCGCGTGGATGGCTGATGCGGTGGCTTCCGTGCCGCGCGTACGAGAACGGCATCTACGCGCTCTTCACGAACATGGTCGGCGTCGATCACGACACGGTCAAGAGCGGCGCGTCGATGATCATCGACCCCTTCGGCGAGATCGTCGTCGAGTGCACCGCTCTGGGCGACGAGGTCATCGTCGGCTGGCTCACCGCAGATCGGCCGGCACAGGCTTCGGGCCGTCGCTACCTGCGAGCGCGGCGCCCGGATCTCTACGGCAAGCTGGTCGAGCCACCGCCACCGGATCAGCCGTCCGTGACGCTTCCGGGCTGGAAGCTCACGCTCCCCGAGAGCGACGAGCCGACCTGACCGAGAAGCCGCAGCGCGTCTTGACAGCTGCCGGTCGCTCTCCGATGATCACCCCTCCCGAACCTGGCCCGTTTTCACGAACGATTCACCTCGGCACAGCCCTCACGGAGACATCTGCCCGTGAAGTACGTCGTCATCGGCTCGATCGTCCTCCTGGCGATCCTGCATCACGATTCATGGTGGTGGGAAGCGAAGGAGCCCCTGGTCTTCGGCTTCGTCCCGATCGGACTGGCCTGGCACGCGTTGATCTCGCTGGCAGCCGCGGGCGTCGGCCTCGTCGCCGTGAAGACGTGCTGGCCGGATCACCTCGACGACGAGACGTCTTCCGACAATTCGGAACCCGCGAGATCCGAAGGGGAGGGCACATAGATGTCGTTCGGGATCATCCTCGGATACCTCTTCCTGCTCCTCTTCCTCGGCCTCTTCGCCGGCCGACTCTTCAGGCGCACGTCGGGAGACTTCTTCCTCGCCAGCCGCGGAATCGGGCCGTTCATGCTGCTGATGTCAATCTTCGGCACGACGATGACGGCATTCGCGCTCATCGGTAGCACCGGCAAGACTTTCGAGCGCGGGATCGGTGTGTACGGACTGATGGCTTCCTGGTCAGGCATCGTGCACGCGGCCATATTCTTCCTCGTCGGTGCCAAGGTATGGGCCCTCGGAAAGAAGCACGGGTACGTCACTCAGCTGTCGTATTTCCGCGACCGCTACAAGTCGGATGCGCTAGTCCTGATCCTCTTCCCTCTCCTCGTGCTCTTCGTGATGCTCTACATTCTGATGGGCGTTATCGGCTCGGGACGCTTCATCGAGAACATCACGCCCGAGACCTTCGCGATGGCGGACTCGAGCGTCTCCGTTGTTTCCGAGCGCCCCGCCGATCTCGACATCAAGGAAGAGTGGAAGAACCGTCTGTCCTACGACGAGGCGAGCGGTGCGTTCATCGTCAAGGGCTCGCTCCACCCGAAGCGCTACGGCGTCTTCCGGACCTTCAGCAAGGACCCCGGCTGGATACACGCGAAGACCGGCACGGCGAGGAAGATCATCAACGCGGCGCCGCGAGGAGCGGTGACGGCTCCCGTCGGCATGGCGATCATCTGCATCGTCGTGCTCTTCTACGTCTTCTTCGGAGGCATGCGTGCGACCGCCTGGGCCAACACGATGCAGACGCTCGTGTTCATGGTCATGGGGATCGTCGCGTTCTGGGTCATCACGCGCGAACTCGGAGGTCCGGCAGCCGCCTCGAAGGCGCTCCTGGACAATCCGCGAGCCCTGGAGCCTTCGCGTATGCAGCGCGAGGGGCTCATCGGTCAGCTGCAGTTCCTGACCTACGTCTTCATACCCCTGTCCGTCGGCATGTTCCCGCACCTCTTCCAGCACTGGCTCACGGCGCGCAAGGCGAGCAACTTCAAGCTCACGGTCGTCGCCCACCCGATCTGCATCCTGATCACGTGGATCCCCTGCGTGCTGCTCGGTATGTGGGCGACCGGGGTTCTTCCCGAGGGAACTGCGCCGAACGCCGTCCTGGGCATGATGGTGGCACGCTACTCGGGTGAGGTTCTGGCGGGACTCATCGGCGCCGGCGTCCTTGCAGCGATCATGTCGAGCATGGACTCGCAGTTCCTCTGCCTATCGAGCATCTTCACGAACGATATCGTGGCGCGATATGTCTCCAGGGAGAAGATCGACGACGGAAAACGTATCCTCTACGGCAGACTGTTCGTCATCGGTGTCGTGCTCGCGGCGTACTTGATCGGCTTGACAGACCCTGGCTCGGTATTCGACATGGGCGTCTGGTGCTTCACGGGCTTCGCGACCCTCTCGCCCGTCCTCTTCGCGTCGCTCTACTGGAAGCGCTGCAACAAGCAGGGCGCGATCGTGTCGGTGCTCGTCTCGGCCGTCCTGTGGCTCGGATTCCTGCCACGGGTCCTCGCTCAGAAGGAGACCGGCGAGGAGTTCCTGCTGGGCGGCGCCATGCCCGTCGCCCTGATGGTCCTGTCCTCGACCGCCGCCCTGGTGATCGCCACACTGGCAACGCCGCCTCCGGACAAGGAGACGGTCGACAAGTTCTTCGGCGAGCAGTCCACGGCTTGATTCCACCGCGATGATCCTGCTGATCGACAACTACGACAGCTTCGTCCACAACCTCGCTCGCTACCTCGAGGAGCTCGGGCAGCCGACTCGTGTCGTCCGCAACGACGAGATCAGCGTCGACAGGGTACGCGAGCTCGCGCCCCAGAGCATCGTTCTGTCACCGGGACCTTGCGATCCGTCCAGGGCCGGCATCTGTGTCGACGTCGTGCGGCGGCTCGGCTCGCGGATTCCGATCCTCGGCGTCTGCCTCGGTCATCAGGCGATCGCTGAGGCCTACGGAGCCCGCGTCGTTCGCGCAGCGCCGCGACACGGACGAACCTCCGAAGTGCTCCACGACGGGGTCGGCATCTTCGAGGACGTGCCGAGCCCTTTTGCCGCCGCGCGCTATCACTCGCTGCATGTTTCTCGCCATGGGCTGCCTGCCGAGATCGAGGTGACCGCTCGAACGCGCGACGGCAAGATCATGGGGCTGAGCCACCGGGTCCATCCCGTCGTCGGTCTGCAGTTCCACCCCGAGAGCGTGCTGACGTCGCACGGGCACCGCCTGCTGGCGAACTTCCTGCGCTCGACCGGCGCCACGGTCCCTCTCTCCATCTCCGAGTCCGCGTGAAGTCATGCCTCCCGACGGTCGTCTCGTCCTCGAGGGCATCGTCACGACGATCGATCCTCACCCCTCGAGCGCCGAGCCGATCGATCGCGTCAACATCTCGCCGATGGGCCCACTCGTCGACGCGACGATGGAGACCCTGGTCCTGCGGCCGTACACGTCGTCGCGCACCTACCGCAACCTCGCAGCGCACGGAGAAGGGGTCTTTCACGTGGTCGACGACGTCGAGCTGCTCGCACGGGCCGCCGTCGGCAAGATTTCGGCTCCCGTGAGATCCGCGCACGCGGTACGCGGCTTTCGCCTGCGGGACGCGTGCCGCGCCTACGAGTTTCGCGTCGTCTCCGTCGACGACAGCAGCGAGCGCACCACGATCGAGACCCGCGTGGTGCATGTCGAGCGCATCCGCGACTTCTTCGGCTTCCATCGCGCCCGACACGCGGTTGTCGAGGCGGCGATTCTCGCCACGCGTACCGAAATCCTGCCGATCGACCACATCCTGCGACAGCTCGACGAGCTCCGGATGCTCGTCGACAAGACCGGTGGAGAGAAGGAGCGCCGCGCATTCTCGTTGCTGCGCGAGCACGTCGAGGCGGCGGGCACGCGTCACCGATCCACGGACCGGGCACGATGAGCGACGACGGCGAGATCACCTCCCGGATCGTCCGCGTCGAGACGGGCAGCCGACTGCACTTCGGGCTCTTCGACCCGCACGGCACATCAGGTCGCAAGTTCGGCGGCGCGGGTATGATGATAGAGACGCCGCCCGTCGTCACCGAGCTGCGTCGAGCTCGACCGCCCTACTCGAAGGCAGAGTGCGTCTCCATCGCGAACCGCACGGCGCGACTCGTCCAGAACCTGGCCACGGGACTCGAGCGCGACGACGACTGCTGCGTCGACGTGCGCTCCTGCCCGGACGAACATGTCGGCCTCGGCACCGGAACGCAGCTCGCCCTCGCGCTGACGGCCGGCTTCGCGCGACTTCACGACATCGACCCTGAACCCCGCGAGATCGTGTCTCTGAGCCGACGAGGCGAGCGTTCGGCGATCGGCACGCACGGCTTCGAGCACGGTGGGTTCCTCGTCGACGGTGGCAAGGCCCACCCACTGGAGATCTCCCCGCTCGTCGCGCGACACGAAGTCCCGGAGCTCTGGCGCGTTGTTCTGATCAAGGACCGGCTGCGCACGGGGATCTCGGGCGAGACGGAGCGCCGGTCCTTCCGCGAGCTCGGTCCGGTCGCCGACGACCATGTCGAGTCGCTCTGTCGCATCGCGCTCCTCGGGATGCTGCCGGCTCTCGCCAACGGAGACCTCGGCAGCTTCGGCGACGCACTCCACGACTTCGGACGCCGAGCGGGCGCTCCCTTCCGGGAGGCGCAGGGCGGCGTCTTCTCGAGCCCCGAGGCCGGAGAGGTGGCGGCGTTCCTGCGACGCGAGGGGATCCAGGGCGTCGGCCAGAGCTCGTGGGGACCTACGCTCTACGCGTTCACCGCGAACGAGAACCACGCCTGCTGGGTCCGACGCAAGCTGCGAGACCGCTTCGACATCGCCGCTCACCGGCTCGAGATCGCCGCACCGCGAAATCACGGCGCGACCTGCGAAAATCTCGAGCAGTAAAGACACTTGATCCTTCCCGCCGAAGAAGTACTGATGGACGAAACGGCCCCTTTCCCTGGAGTCTTCGATGCTGAGTCCCGGTGATCTCAAACGCGGAGCGATTATCGATGTCGACGGCGCACCGTGCGTCGTCGAGAACATCACCGTGCAGACCCCGTCGTCCCGCGGCGGCAACACGATCTGGAAGGTGCGCTCCCGCAACCTGCGCACGAAACAGAAGGTGGACAAGGCCTACCGAAGCGGTGAGTCCATCGTGGAGCCGTTCTTCGAGAAGCGCTCGGTGCAGTTTCTCTACAGCGACACGACGCACTACCACTTCATGGACAACGACAGCTACGAGCAGTTCCAGCTCGCCAGGGACGACATCGAGGAGGAGTCGAAGTACCTGATCGAGAACCTCGAAGGAGTGCGCTCGCTCGTCCTCGAGGACGAGGTGATCGGCATCGAGATCCCCCTCGCGGTCGATCTGGAGATCACCGAGTGCGACCCGGCCGTGAAGGGCAACTCCGCGACGGCGCGCCAGAAGAACGCGACGCTCGAGACGGGCCTGGTGATCCAGGTGCCGGAACACATCGCGTCCGGCGAGGTCGTGCGCATCGACACGACGACCGGCAAGTTCGTCAGTCGCTCGAAGAAAGGATAGCCCGGGGTTTGCACCCGGGTCTGGCCGGGGGCCACCGCGAAGCCGGGGGCCACCGCGAAGCCGGGGGCCACCCGGGGTTCAGAACTCCTCGCCGACCGGCCGGCGACCCGCGAAGCCGGCAGACAGCTCGTGCCAGTGGTCGATGGCCTCTTCCCCGAGCTTCCAGCACAGATAGACGATGCGGCCATCGAGCATGGCCGGAAAATCCACCAGCCCCACGTTGGGATCCTTGAGCTCGATCCCGAGCTCCTCGAGCTCTTCCGCGTAGGTGGAGCGCTCGAAGCCGAGCTCCTGGAGACGGTCCTGGAGCGCCTCCGCCTCCCGGGTCTGCCCGTTCTCGATGCTCTGCCTCGCCTCGAGATGAATCTCGCGCATGCGAGCGTTGGCATCGACGACATCACGCACGATGCGAGAGACCAGCGGCAGGGTCCGGTTGGCCTCCCGGAGATCGAAGAACTTGCGCTCCTTGCCGACGGAGATCATGTTCCCTCGTACGTCTTCTTCGGATTTCCTGAATAAGAGCCCCCTTATTCTGACGCCCCGGGCATGGAAAGCAAGCTATTCACACGCCGTGAACCCGCGGGACGCTCACGGCTCTCGCCGTGCTCGAGCCCGGCGTCGCACACCCGCGACGCCGGGTCACCGGACCCGCGAAACCGACGCACGAGCGAGGGACGGTCACACGAGCTCAGATCTCGAAGCCGCGCGGAATGACCGCACCGCGAGCGACCACGATGACCCCCTCACGAATGTACACCCCCCGATCGACGTCCTCGTACTCCTCGAGCCCGCCCTCGTTGACGAGGCGGACCTCTTGGCCGATACGGCAGTCCTTGTCGATGATCGCGTTCTCGATCGTGGTACCCGCGCCGACGCCGAGATCCGGGATGCCGGCAAGGTAGTTGCGAGCGTGATCGCTGTCCGTCTCGTAGGTGCCGGCCCCCATGACGTAGCACCGGCGCAGCTTGGACCCGGCGCGCACGACCGACCGGATCCCCAGAAGCGTGTCCTCGAGGTCGCAACCCTCGACGAGACAGCCATCCGAGATCGCCGACCTCCGTGCGTGGACGTCCCGCATCTTCGACGCCGGCAATAGACGCGCACGGGTGT
>CAYMLL010000327.1:0-383 GCA_964390645.1 uncultured Planctomycetia bacterium
CGTCCAGCCAGAGCAGGCCGGTGATCCGGTCGAGCCCTTCGGGATTGCCTTCGGGGCTCGAGTCGAGCAGCGACACGAATGGCTGCAGCGGCTCCTCGACGACAGGAAGCGAGCTCACCTCGGTGGCGATACTCGGTTCGGGGATGGCGAATTCGGCGACGGCGTACTGTGTCGCGTGTCCCGCGATGAAGAGCGAGTGGCGCTCGGGGTTGTAGGCGAGTCTGCCGTTGGCGTAGTTCGTGGACGAGTCCCCGAAGGTCCTCGACGACAACCGGAAGGCGCCCTCGTACCGAAAATCTCCGATGGCGATCAGGCCGCCCTCGACGACACTACCGTCCTCGACGACACCGCCGTCCTCGACGACACTACCGTTCTCGACGACA
>CAYMLL010000327.1:483-2273 GCA_964390645.1 uncultured Planctomycetia bacterium
CCGCCGTCCTCGACGACACCGCCGTCCTCGACGACACCGCCGTCCTCGACGACACCGCCGTCCTCGACGACACACCTCTCACCGTCGAGGTCGACGGGGTCGGGGTCTGCAACCGGGCTGTCGTACGCCTTCGCCGGCTCGATCCCCTTGCGGACGGGATGCCGCCGCGGCAATCTCGTGACGGTGCCGGACTGGTGGCCGAGGTCGTCGGCCGTCTCGCTGCTGTGTGACGGCGGCGGCGAGTTCCCGGTGACACGGACTGTCGTGTGACGCGTCACGGTCCGCAGGGGTGGTGGCGCGTTTTCGCTGATGTGGACCTCCCCGTGGAGCGCGTCGCTCTCGGCGACGTGGAATGACGATCTGCGCAGTCCGTTGCCAGCGCGCAGTCCGTTGCCGGCGCGCAGTCCGTTGCCGGCGCGAAGTCCGTTGCCGGCGCGCGGTCCTTCGCCGGCGCGCGGTCCTTCGCTCACGTGAGACTGCGAGGCTCGCGGGCTTCCGGTGCCGTGTCTCGTGGTGACGTGTCTCGAGGCGCGGCGAAGGGTGCCGCTCCGTGGCGGGACGGCCGCCTGGGGGCTTCTCGCGTCCATCGTCGCGGTCGCCGTATCGGTGTCGCCGGCAGGCTGGGCGAGGGCGACGGCTTGATTCGAGTCCAGATCGTTCATCAGGACCGCGATGAGGATCGTGAATGTCACGATGACCATGGAGTTCAGGACGCTGATCACCACGATGCGGTGGCGATCGACTTGCTCGAGCCAGTCTTGCACGATCCGTCCTCCTTTTTCCTTTCCGGGCCAGTAGAGTATAATCTGCCGGTAATAATCCGGCAAATCGGCCCCCGAGCCCCGTTTTCAGCGGGCTCCCGGGGGGCAGCGCTTCCCGGACAGGGCGATCGGAGCGTTGCGCAGCCACGAGTCGAGGCCTCCCTGATGCCAAGGCAAAGAAGCAACGACCCCCGCCGGCGACGCCATGTGGACGAGGCCGCGCTCCACGAGCTCGACCGTATTCGCTCACCGCTCTATCGTGAGCTGGAGAGAATCCGGGTGGGCTCGACGTATCGCTCCGAGGGCAAGTCGAAGGCGCATCTCTGCTGTACCCGGAAGTACAACCAGATGCGCGTCTCGCCGCTGGAGGCGCGGTCGATCGCCGAGGCCTTCGCGCGGGATCCGGCGCTGCGCGCGAAGCTCCCCCGGGTGCTCGAGCGACTCGAGGAGCAGCTGGGCCATCTCGCTGATAACGACGAGCGGCAGTCCTTCGACTGTCCCCTGCTGCACAAGAAGCTTTGCCTCGTCCACGACGCCGCGAAGCCGATCGGCTGCCTCGCGTGGCATCCGCCGAGGCCGGATGCGGAGCCGGAGGAATACACCTTCACGCAGCGCGGCTGGCAGGCGTTCGAGAAGCGGGACCGGCTCAACGACCGCTTCCAGGGACCGCACTGGAAGCTCCGGGTGATACCGCTGTGGCTCAAGCGGGTCTTCGCACGAGAGCTCGAGCGCCGCCGACGTCGCGGCGACCGGCGGCCGCGAAGGGACCGTGAGCCATCGAAGCAGGGTGAGCCATCGAAGCAGGGTGAGCCCTCGCGGGACGTTCGATCACCGGGAGACGGGAGGTCACCGGGCGACGTTCGGTCGCCGGGGGATGGCAGGTCACCCAGGAACGGGGGGCGCGCGGCGGATCCGTGGAACTCGACCGTCAAGCCGCGGAAGGGGGACGCACCGCGGAAGCGGCCGGGGGCAGGGCCAGCGTGAGGCGGGGATCATAGGGTGGGCAGCCGGGATTCGGCCCGGCTTCCC
>CAYMLL010000327.1:2373-8037 GCA_964390645.1 uncultured Planctomycetia bacterium
CTGTCGGAAACCGGCTTCCCCTGTCGGAAACCGGCTTCCCCTGTCGGAAACCGGCTTCCCCTGTCGGAAACCGGCGCTTTCCGATGGTTCCCGGGCCCGGCTTGGCGAGCCGGTCTTTGAGGGTCCCAGCTTGAGGGTCCCAGCTTGAGGGTCCCAGCCTACTTGGAGCCGGACTTCTTGCCCCAGCCCTTGGACTTGCCGCGCGAGCCGAGCTTGCCGTGGTTGGCCCGCTTGCTGCGCCACTTGAACTTGCCGTTGCGTTTTCTGCGTGCCATCGCGGTGATCCCGTGGATTTGCGAACCGAGGACCATAGCATCTCCCGGATTCGTGGACAAGAGAAAACACTCCTTGCGGTCGATCGGCTCCCCGAATCCGCGGCTTTGCCTCCGTCGGCGTCGAGCGTTATAAGAACACCGAAGGAGCTCCCACGATGACCGACGTCTTCCGCGTCAGCGCCGTTCAGATGGACGTCACGCTTGGTGAGCCGGGCCGCAACCTCCACCGTATGGCCGTCTTCGCGCGCCGGGCGGCCGAGGACGGCGCCGCTCTCGTGGTCTTCCCCGAGTGCGCCCTCACCGGATACTGCTTCGACTCTCGACAGGAGGCCCTCGAGTTCGCGGAGCCGGTCGACGGACCGGCGTCTGCGGAGGTCGCGGGGCTCTGTCGCGAACTCGGTATCCATGCCGTCTTCGGGCTCCTCGAGACGGACGGGACGCGGCTCTTCAACGCCCTCTCGCTCGTCGGTCCGGGCGGCTTCGTCGCGGGCTACCGCAAGAGCCACCTGCCGCATCTCGGGGTCGACCATGTCGTCGATGCGGGTGAACGCCCCTTCGAGGTGCACGAGACTCCACTCTGCCGGCTCGGAATGAACATCTGCTACGACGGGGCGTTTCCCGAGTCCGCGCGGCTGCTGGCGCTCGGCGGGGCGGATCTCATCGTGCTGCCGACGAACTGGCCGCCGGGAGCCGAGGAGTTCGCGCGCTATGCGATCAACACGCGGGCGATGGAGAACGTCGTCTACTACGTTGCGGCAAATCGCGTCGGCGTCGAGCGAGGCTTCCGCTTCATCGGTCTGTCGCGCATCTGCGACGTTCACGGCAGGACGATCGCGGAGGCCGATGGTACGTCGGAGATGATCATCAGCGCGACGATCGATCCCGCGCTGGCGCGGTCGAAGCGCATCGATCGGGTGCCTGGGAAGCACTGGATCGACCGTTTTGCGGATCGCCGCGTCGACCTCTACGGTCCTCTCGTCGACTGAGCCCGTCACGGAAACACGTCGTCCTGTTCGTTGCAGATTCGCGTGGGTCGTTCAGAACTCCGGCATGCCCTGGACCGCCGGGGAAAGGAGACGGCAAGACGGGCGCAGGGACTGCGCGGGCGGCTTCGGACCTTCGGCCGACCGACGCCTGCACGGGGACGGTCGCGAGCCGTCGAATCTGGCTGGAAGGTGCTCCGCGATGGCTCTACGATACCGCCGGTCAGTCGGTGGAGGCGGGAGGGCGAGCGACATGTCGGATATCCAACCGAGGGCCTCCCGCAGGAGGTTCCTGAAGAGCGCGTCGGCGGGTTTGGCAGCGCTTGGCGCGACGGCGGGTGCCGGCAGGTCGCAGGAACCCGGGAATCGTCCGGCGCAGCACGTGGACGTGGAAGTGCTCAATCCGCGCGCGCGGGTTCCGCTGAGCCTCATCATCGACGACTCGACCTGTCTGGTGAACCTCGCGCACTTCGGTATCCCGCAATTCGCCGAGGTCTTTCCGGATCGCTACAAGCAGGACTGGCGCAGGCTGCCGCGCGAGATCCCGGACTCGTTCGTGCGAGAGTTCGGCGAGTGGTGCCGCGAGCACGGCGTCAAGGGCAAGTACAGCGTCGTGCCGTATCCCGCCTGCGTCGGCTGGGTGGACCGCCACCTCCCCGGCTGGACGAAGCGCGAGCTCGACCGAAGTCTGAAGCTCGTACGCGACTTCATGAGCCGCGACTGGGACATCCACCCGGAGATGGTCTCGCACACGTTCGTCATCGACACGAAGACCGGTCGTCCCTACCCCGAGCGCAGCCAATGGTTCATGGAGAACTGGCGCTGGACGGACGACAAGTCGGTCGACGAGCTCGCCGACTACCTGAGCTACGCGCTGCGGGTTCTGCGTAACGCCGGGCTGCCCTGCGAGGGCATCACGACGCCGGGCGGCTTCGGTAACCGTGTGCTGCCGCAGCTCGCGCAGGCGACGCTGGAGTCCTGCCGCGACGTCTTCCGCGTCGAGATCCCGCACTACTTCCGGCATCTCTACACCGACGATCGAAGCGTCGCGCCGCGCGTTGAATACGCGTCGGGCCTCGACCGGGACGACCCGCGCTGCGTTGTCTCCATCATCGGCTGCACCGGAGACTGGTTCGGCGGCTGGGACGGGCTGACGCCTGGATCGATCGACCGCTTCATCACCGAGGATCTCGAGGGCGGACGCCTGCCGCAGGTGATCGGCAAGGGCGAGCCGGCGTGCCTCGTCTGCCACTGGCCCGGGATCTACTACAACGGCGCGCGTATCGGCTTCAGGATCTTCCAGGAGGTCGTGCGACGACTTCACGCGAGGTACGACAACCTGCTGTGGATGAAGAACAGTGAGATCTCGCGCTACTGGGCGGCGAGGGAGCTGACGACGATCGACAAGCAGGGTGCGGCGGTGCGGCTGAGGGCGCCGTTCGCATCGCCGGCGTTCACCTTGGATGTGAAGCACGCGGGGGCGAGGGCGGCGAGTCTGCGGGTGAAGAAGCAGGTGCGTCCGCTGCGCGAGGTCGCCAAGCGCCTCGACCTCCAGGGCGGCGCCTTTTTCCGTCACGGGGAAGGCGTCATCGCCTGCTTCGACCTGCCGAAAGGTGACAGCGTGCTCGAGCTGATCTGACGCGTGAGGGGGCTCGCCGCGATCGCGCCGAGCGTACCGGCGAGGTGCGCGAGCGGAACCGGAGTGCCGAGTTCGCCGAGGCTTTCCGTGCCGAAGAACATCTGTCCCGTGATGCACTCGTAGCCGATCTTGAGGACGAGGACGAGAGCGGCGGCTCCGGTCAGTGCGATCTGACGCCAGTCGCGCGTTCTCCGCAGCTCGGCAACCAGCGCGACGGCGAACTGGCCGCTGCAGACTCCCGAGAGCCCGCGGTACCACGACAGGTCGTGCCGCAGGAGCAGGATCGCGATGCCGACCGCGCTCGCCGACGCGAGCAGCAGCCAAGGATAGTTGCGGCCGACGGAGCGCTCGAAGAGAAGGCCGACGACGAGAAACGCGCCGACGTCGAGCCAGAGGTGCTCCGCGCTCCAGTGTACGAGATTGCCCGTGAGGACTCGCCAGACCTCGCCGGCGGCGATCGCCTCGCGGTCGAATTGCATCACCTCGATGAGCCGCGTGCCAGGCCCGAAGGACGGAACCGCGAAACCGACGTTCAGTATCAGCGTCAGCGCCCCGACTGCGAGCGTCCAGGGCGCGGCGGTGAGGATCGATCGTGGCGGGGAGTCGTTGTGGCGAGGCATGGTCGGTTCCGCTTGCTCGGAGAAACGACCCCGCGTCGGAAGGGCTCCGACAGGTTCGCGCGACAGATTGGGGAGATTCCGACGCGGGGCAAGACAGCTGGAGTTCGGTCGTGTCACTCGGTCTCGGTCCTGACCGCGCCTTGCTTGCGGCGCCGCGAGACGACGCGTCCGCCGACGACGAGGCCGAGACTTCCGAGGAAGACCCACTCGACGCATCCGCCGCCACCACCGCCGAAGCGTGGCAGCCGCAGGCCTCGATCACCGCCGTTGTTGCCGGGAGCGGGAACGTGACGGGACTGGTTCGGAGCCGTCGGACGCGGCGTGTTCCTGACGATCGGCTGCGGTGCGGAAGGGCTTGCGGGCGCCGGCTGACGAGCGCCGGTCGTGGCCGGTTTCTGGCCGCGGAAGGCCCTCGCCGCAGCGGCCTGCCCGGTCATGCCCTCGGGAAGAAGCCCGGCGACACTCTCGCTGCGCAGCTTGCCGGCGACGTTCTCGATCACCTCCTTCTCCACGGCGACGAACGACGTGTAGCGCGTCATCAGCTGGTGCTCGAGCCCGAGACGCGTGATCTCGTCGCGGGCCTCTTTCGACTCCTTCCCGACGTTGCGGTTCCACACCTGACGAATCCGCTGGCGCGCCCAGATTGGCGCCAGGCTGTCGTGCGCGGTCTCGGTCTCCGGAAGCTCCAGCGCCAGCTTCGACTCGACCGCCTTGCCCGCGACGTTTCCCTTCAGGGTCACCTCGGAGCTCGCGGAGTCTTCGTAGCGCGCCAGCACGACGAGCGGCTCGCCGACGTGCAGGTCCGGCAGCGGGCTCGGGATGACGTCCTTCACCACGAGGCCGCCCCAGTCGATAACGAGGTCGGTGAGGATCGGTGCCGAGGTCTTCCTGTTGAATCGCTCCGCCATGGCGACCGCGTTGTCCTGGTTGGTGACGTACATCGAGAAGCCCCGACCGATCTCCGCGGCGCGGTTCATCAGGTAGTGATTCGGGGCCGCGCCGATCGAGATCGGGAAGATTCGCACGCCATCGAACAGGTCGTGACGCAGGAAGCCGAGGATCGAGTCGTCGTTGCCGACGAGCGCGTCGGTCATCAGCACGAGATAGCGTGGACGCGTGTCCTCTCCTCGACTCGTCCCCAGGGCCGTCTTCAGCGCGGGGAGCATGTGCGTGCCGCTGCCGGCCCGAATCGAGCGGATGAACTCCTGTCCGCCGGCGATGTTCGCCGGTGTCGCCGGCAGAGCGTCAGCGCTGAACGAGTGCACGTCGTGGCTGAACGCGATGAGCTGGAAGGTGTCCTGCGGGTGGAGCTTTCCGAGCACCTCCTGGGCGAGGATGCGCAGCTGGCTGATCGGCGTACCGTTCATCGAGCCACTCCTGTCGAGGACGAAGATGATCTCGCGTGCGACAATCTCTTCGACGGTGACTTCGTGCTTTGGCTCGAGTACGAGCATGATGTGCCCGTCGCTCGAGGTGTCTGCGCGGTGAGCGAGCGAGGCGAGCACGGTTTGCTTGCCGGCCAACGAGTACTCGATGGCGAAGTCCTTGTTCGCGATCGTCGGTCCGTTGCGCAGCCGGATCGTCGCCGTGGTGTCGGAGTCCCGGGTGACGTCCACCTCGTGGGTGATGGGGACGACGCCGTCGAGCGGCATCGCGCCGTCGATCTTCACAGTGATGTGGACATCGTTGCCGTGGCGCTGCCCCTTCGGCAGTACCCTTGGCGTGATGCGTGACGCGTCGGGGACCTGGTCCGTGTCGTTCGCCCAGCCCCGCCCCACCGAGAGGCGACTGGCGATCGTCCCCGGGATGAATCGCGGCGCGACCACCATGGGGAAGCGGAAGCCGTATTTCCCGCTGTCGATCTTCACCGGGTGGACGTACTGGACGCGCACGCTGACCTTGCCGCCCGGAGGAATGTTGGCGATGGACTGTGTGAAGATGTTCGGTCGCTCTTCCTCGAGGAGCGCTCCCTTGCGGCCCTCGTCGCGGGCCTTCTCGTATTCGCGGCGCGCCTCCTCGCGCTTCTTGACGACACCACGAATCACCGTCTCGCCGACCTGGAACTCGTAACCGTCAACGGCGGCGTCCTCCGGCATCGGGAAGACGTAGATTGCCTCGAGACGATCGTCGTGGGGGTTCGTGAAGAC
>CAYMLL010000328.1:0-7964 GCA_964390645.1 uncultured Planctomycetia bacterium
CCGCCGGCTCACCGCCAGCCTCCGTATCCGCCGCGGCGCCCGCCTCCGGCTCACCGGCCGCCTCCGTATCCTCCGCGGCGCCAGCCGCCGGCTCCTCGACAGGCGGAGCATTGGCCTCGGCGACCTCGCGCTGCTCCTCGGTGACGTCCTTGAGGCTGAGGCCGATCTTGCGGTTCTCGGGGTCGACGCGGATGATCTTCACGACGATCCGATCATCGACGTTGACGACGTCCTCCGCCGACTCGACCTTGTCGGACGAGAGCTCGGAGATGTGCAGGAGCCCTTCGAGCTCATCCTCGAGCTTCACGAAGACACCGAAGTTGGTGATCTTGGTCACATTGCCGACGACCACGGTACCGGCCTGGTAGCGATCGGGGATCTGCTCGGACCACGGATCGGCCTCGAGCTGCTTGAGACCCAGCGCGATACGCTTGCGCTCCTGGTCCACCTGCAGCACGACAGCACGCACCGAGTCGCCCTTCTTGACGACCTCGTTCGGGTGGATGACCTTGCGTGTCCACGACATGTCGGCGACGTGCAGCAGACCGTCGATGCCATCCTCGAGCTCGACAAAGGCGCCGTAGTTCGTGAGGTTGCGCACCTTGCCTTCGATGATCGTACCGACCGGGTACTTCTCGGCGACGAGGGTCCAGGGATTGACCTCGACCTGCTTCATGCCGAGCGAGATCTCCTGCTTCTCCTTCTTGATCTCGAGGACGACGACCTCGATTTCGTCGCCGATCGCGACGACCTGGTTCGGATGGTTGATGCGCTTGGTCCACGACATCTCGGAAATGTGGACGAGTCCCTCGACCCCGGGCTCGAGCTGGACGAACGCACCGTACGACAGCACGTTGACGACCTTGCCGCTGACCCGGGAGCCGACCGGGTACTTCGTCTCGATACTCGACCAGGGGCTCTCTTCCTTCTGCTTGAGACCGAGAGAGATGCGTTCCTTGGCCTTGTCGACCTTGAGGACCTTGACCTCGACGTCCTGATCAATCTTCAGGAGCTCGCTCGGGTGGTTGATTCGCCCCCAGCTCATGTCGGTGATATGAAGCAGTCCGTCGAGACCGCCGAGGTCGACGAAGGCGCCGAACTCGGTGATGTTCTTGACGACGCCCTTGCGGATCTGGCCGATCTCGATGTCCTCGAGGAGCTGCTTCTTCTGCTTGTCGCGCTCCTCCTCGATCAGACGACGACGCGACACGACGATGTTCATGCGCGCTTCATCGATCTTGATGATCTTGCACTTCATCTCCTGGCCGATGTACTCGGCGATGTCGCCGGCCCGACGGATGCTGATCTGCGACGCGGGCAGGAAGACCGGGACTCCGATCTCCACGAGCAGGCCTCCCTTGATCTTGCGAGAGACCTTGCCAACGACGTCGTCACCCTCCTTGTGCGTCGCGATAACCCGCTCCCAGCCGCGCTGACGATCTGCCTTGCGCTTCGACAATCCCACCAAGCCGTCATCGTCCTCGACAGACTCCAGGAGAACTTCCACGGTGTCGCCGGGCTTGAGTTCTGCGGCGTTCTCGAACTGATCGAGCGGGATCGCTCCCTCGGACTTGTAGCCGACGTCGACGATGGCGTCGTCGCCGACGATGTTGATCACCTTGCCCTGGATGATCTTGTCCTGCTCGAAGCTCTGTGTGGAGTCGTCGTACCACTTCTCGACGCAGTCCTGATCGACGCCGGACATCGCCGCCTCGATCTCTTGCTGGATCTGGTCGTCGGGAAGATCGAACTGCTTGACTTGGGGGTTGGTGGCCATGGAAAGAAACAACCTACGACAGCTGTCCAGCTTCTCTGCGCGAGCCCACGAACGCCCGCACCATGACACCATGGTGCCGCCGGCGAGGCGCGACGAGGAAGCAGGGGTAAGAGTGAAGACTCAGCGAAGAAGCACGAACACGTTCCGGGTAACTTGTCTGGAGTAACTTATCGGTCCGGCGGCCTGTTCGCCACCGACTCTGCCTTGCTCTTCCCGATTTCCTCGAGAATCTGCTCTACGACTCTATCGACCGACAAACCGTCGGTCCTGACGACGGACGCGCCCTCCGGGACGACCAGCGGCGAGTCCTGACGTCCGGAATCTCGCGCATCCCGTTCCCTGATGCTGGCGAGAACCTCGGCGTAGGTCGTCTCCTGTCGGACCCTGACGGCCTCCGCGTACTGTCGTCGAGCTCGCTCCTCGACGCCCGTCTCGAGGAAGATCTTCGTCTGCGCGGCCGGGAAGATCACGCTTCCCATGTCCCGGCCCTCCGCGACGACACCATCAGGTTCGGCGCAGCGTCGCTGGATCTCCCGAAGCGCCTCTCGGTAGGCACCGTTGTTGGCGACGCGCCATACCTGATCCGTGACCTCCGGCTCCTTGAGGCGGCCGGTGAGGTCGTGGCCGCCAGCACAGACTCGCGTCCTTCGCAAGGGATCGTCCGTGCCGGGGTCGTCCTCGAACCGCAGGTCGAACTGCGCGATGAGCGACAGGACAGCCGCCTCATCGTCGAAGTCGGCTCCCGCGTCGAGAACCAGAACCGTCACCGCTCGGTAGATGTACCCCGAGTTGAGGTAAGGCAGCCCCAGACGACCGGCGAGGAGCCGCGCGACGGAGCTCTTTCCGGACCCTGCGGGTCCATCGATGGTGACGATCATGAAGGGGGGCTCGGAGGTGAACGCCCGACGACGACGACGTGAGCCCCGCCGGCCCGCGCGCTGTCGACCGCGCACAAGGGGCGAATGTAACATTTCCCACATGGAGCGAAAAGGGCGAAAGTCCGGTATTGCGCCTGCGGCCCCCGGAGATTCCCGACGTCGACCTCGCTCCCGGACCTCGGCAGGATTTCCGGAACTCCGACGCGACCGCATGCGCCCGCGAGGGGAATTCAGCCGTGCGATCCGGGGAACGCGACCCGGACGACGGGAAGACGCCCGTCAGCTCCCTGCTCGCCGGGCCGTCGGCTCGAGACGGACGAGTTCCCCCAGCGCCGCATTCAGGCTTCCGGAGCGAAAGCCCTCCGGATCGACCGTCACCTGGAGGAAGCCCAGGGCCTTGCCGGCGGCCACCACCGAGTCGAGGACCCCGCCATCAAGGAGTTCCGGTACGCGCTCCTTCGGCACCTCGATGCGCGCGAGGTCGCCGTGGTGGCGCACCCTGCGAATCTCGAATCCGAGTCCGGACAGCACGGCCTCGAGCTGCTCGACCTGGCGCAGCTTCTCGTCGGTCACCTCGCAGCCGTACGGGATGCGCGACGCGAGGCACGGAGCGGCGGGCTTGTTCCAGGTCGGAAGTCCGAGAGCTCGCGAGAAGCGACGGATGTCGTCCTTGTCGAGGTCCGCCTCCATCAACGGGCTGCGCACCCCCTGCTCCTCGCGGGCCCGCAGGCCGGGCCGATAATCGCCGCGGTCGCCCGCATGACTACCATCGAGCACCCAGGGGTAGCCCTCGCGAGCGGCGAACTCTCGCAACCGTGTGAACAGCTCGCTCTTGCAGTGATAGCAACGCCGCGCGTCGTTCCGACGGTACTCGGGGTTGTCGTACTCGCGCGTCCGGAAGCGCTCGATCGGCAGCCCCTGCGCCAGGGCGAGCTCCTCTGCGGCGCGCATCTCGTTCACATCGAGGCTCTCGGAGACCCCCAGCACACCGATGGCGCGATCGCCCAGCGTCCCGTGTGCGACCTTCAGCAGAAAGGTGCTATCGACGCCCCCCGAGTACGCGACCACGACGCGCTCGAGGCCGCGCAGAATCTCGACGAGGCGCGCCGCCTTCTCGTCAGCGAGAAGCGGCGCCAGCGATTCTGTCCCATCCCGTCGCGACACCATGAAGCCATCGTAGCGCGGGATCCCCGGAGATGGAAGACGATCAGCGCAACCAGCTTCCCGGCTCCGAGCACCACGAGCCAGGGGCCTCGGGGCCGAACCTGACCAGCAGGCTGCCGCTCTGGTCAACCGTCAGAACTCGCGACTCACCGGTCTCGTACTCGATCAAGTACGCACGGCCCGGCGGACTCCGCCGCGTGACGAGATGAGAGCGCTTCATCGGTATGGCCTCGAAGAGCAGCATCTTGACGAGCAGCCGAGCCGCGTAGCACTGACGTTCCTCGGCGCTCCAGCCGAGATCAAAGCTGTCCGGTGTCTCGCGGATCACCTCGTCGAGGATCTCGACGTCGCTGTCGAGATCGCCAGTATCGCGTCCCACAGCGCTCATTTCCTTGCGCAGCAGGAAGCCGATGAAACCCCTCGGAAAGCTCCGCACCATGAGCTCCACGCCGTCGATTTCGACGCGCCGTACCGAGCCGACCTTCTCGACCTCTCCCGACGCTCCGGGAGGCACACGAAAGGTCAGGTCGCCGCCGGAACGCAGCTTCCACGTCGACGTCCCGCACTCGCTGGTCGTCGTCGGAGTGCCCCAGATCATCGAGCGCGATCCGGCGTCCTCGTCCTGCGCGAGGATCACCTGCTGGAAGCTCCAGTAAAACAACAGGCTGCCGAGGAAGGACGACGCGTAGACGAGGATCGTGCCGAGGCCGACGAGCGCCACCCAGCGCCCCCAGGTCTTCTTGCCCGTCGCACCCCTCCCGGCACCTGCCGACTTGCCACGATCCTGCGCGGTCCGTCCTGGAGCTCGCGAACTCGACCCAGCCGTGTCCATGACCGACTTATCGACGTGGCACGCAAGCAGCTGGAGAGCAAAGGTGCGCACCCTCTCCCGTGGAGGAGGCGCCAGCACGAAAAGAGGCCCCGTGGCCGTTGTGGCCACGGGGCCTCTCGCGAGGCCCGCCCGGCCGGCGGCCGGCCTGACGAGTCTCTCCACCCGCGTATCCGGGTGTCATCCGGGAATCACCTCGCTCAGATGTCGTAGTACATCGCGAACTCGTGCGGGTGGGGGCGCACACGAAGCTCGTCGACCTCGTTCTCACGCTTGTACGACAGCCAGGTATCGACGACGTCCTGCGTGAAAACTTCGCCCTTGAGCAAGAAGTCGTGGTCGTTCTCGAGATGCTCGAGCGCGACCTCGAGACTGCCCGGCGTCGTCGGAACCTTCCGGTCCTCGTCGGGCGAGAGGTCGTAGATGTTCTTGTCGAGCGGGTCGCCCGGGTGAATCTTGTTCTGAATGCCGTCGATCCCGGCCATGAGCAGGGCGCTGAACGCCAGGTAGGGGTTGCAGCTCGGGTCGGGGCATCGGAACTCGATGCGCTTGGCCTTCGGGCTCTTCGAGTACATCGGCAGGCGCACCGCGGCGCTACGGTTCCGGCTCGAGTAAGCGAGCCGATTCGGGGCCTCGTAGCCGGGCACCAGCCGACGGTACGAGTTCGTCGTCGGGTTGGTGATCGCGACGAGAGCCGGCGCGTGCGCGAGGATGCCGCCGATCGCGTGGAGAGCCATCTCGCTCATGCCGCCGTAGCCGTCGCCGGCGAAGAGCGGCTCGTCGTTCTTCCACAGCGAGAAATGCGTGTGCATTCCGCTGCCGTTGTCGGTGAAGATCGGCTTCGGCATGAAGGTAGCCGTCTTGCCGTGCTTCTTCGCGACATTCTTGACGATGTACTTGTACAGAACCAGAGCGTCAGCCATCTTCACCAGCGGTGCGAAACGCATGTCGATCTCGCACTGGCCGCCGGACGCCACCTCGTGATGGTGACACTCGACATCGATGCCCACGGCCTCCATGGTCAGCACCATCTCGCTGCGGATGTCCTGCAGCGTGTCGTTCGGAGGCACCGGGAAATAGCCTTCCTTGTAGCGCAGCTTGTTGGCGAGATTCGGCCCCTCTTCGGACCCGACGTTCCAGTACCCCTCGACCGAGTCGACCGAGTACGAGCTCTCGTTCGGCGACCCGGAGTAGCGGACGTCGTCAAAGACGAAGAACTCCGCCTCCGGTCCCATGAACGCCATGTCCGCGAGGCCCGTCGACTGGACGTAAGCGAGCGCCTTGGACGCGACGTTGCGCGGGTCACGAGAGTACGGCTGGCGGGTGATCGGGTCCTGGATGCTGCAGAAGAGGACGAGGGTGGGGATGCTGAAGAACGGATCGACGAACGCCGTCGTCGGATCCGGCACGATCAGCATGTCGCTCTCGTGGATCCCCTGCCAGCCACGGATGCTGGAGCCGTCAAAGCCCATGCCGTCTGCGAAGGTGCTCTCATCGATCTCGCTCACCGGGTACGAAGTGTGCTGCCACATGCCCGGAAAGTCCATGAAACGCAGATCGACGATCTTGACGCCCGCGGCCTTGATGAGCGCGAGAACGTCCGCGGGAGACGAAGTACTACCGAGTGACATGACGAAAGAACCTCCAGGCAAGCTTCCTGTCCCCCCGGCGGGCGAGATCCGTGATCTTCGCGCTCGCTCAGGGGCGGTCCAGCAGGATCGAAAACGCTGAAAACGTCCGAGGCCGATCCACGCCCGGCTTCAAGAGGCACCCGGACCGAGGCTCCGAATCCGAAACCTCGCAGGCCCCGGGAGCGCGCGGGCCCGAAACGCGTACGAGCCCCGAAATCGCTCGAACCCGAGATCGTCAGAATCTCGAGATCACTCCAACCCAGGGACTGCGGGAGCCCCGCGCACTTGCGCAAAACCCGACAGAAACACGTCGAATGCCGCGATCTGCAGACAAGCTCTTCGCCCCGCCCCCGCGCGACGCAGCCGTCCACGGTAGACTGGCGAAACCATCGATGGATCGATAGAATGCGCCGGCCCTTATAGCAAGTTCGCGCAAGGCTGAAAACAAAAAAGCGCCCGTCCCGAATGAGCCCAGCCGCCGAGGCAACATTGGTTCTCGGCTCCTACTTCCTGGGCAGCGTCCCCTTCGCACTGCTTCTCGGGAAGGCCCGCGGGGTAGACATTCGCGACCTCGGCAGCGGCAACGTCGGCGCCACCAATCTGGGCCGCGCCCTCGGTCGACGATGGGGCGTCGCAGCGTTCCTGCTCGACTTCCTCAAGGGCCTCGCGCCGGTGCTCCTCGCCAGGTGGCTGCTCCACCACAGCGACGGTGAACCGGCGGCCCGCTCGCCGTGGATCGAGCTGGAGGCCGGCGCGGCCTCGATCCTCGGACACGTCTTTCCGATCTGGCTCCGCTTCCGCGGGGGCAAGGGCGTCGCGACGACGTTCGGTGGCATGAGCGGCCTCGCGCCACTCGCCACCGTCGGCGCGGGAGCCCTCTGGGGAGTCATCTTCAAGATGACGCGCACGGTCTCCATCGCGTCGATCGCCGCCGGGCTGTCTCTTCCGATCGCGGTCTGGCTCACCCACTGGAACCAGTCGATCGACACGTACCTCGGCAAGCTCCTGTTCGCCGGCGCCGTCGCGGTGCTGATCCTGGCGCGTCACCACGCGAACCTCGCGCGCCTGGTTCGCGGCGAGGAGCTTCCCTTTCGACGGACACGAGACAGGCTGCCTCCGGGAACCACGACAGGAGAGGCGAACGAATGACCGACACCGACCGCGCTGCAGTTCTCGTTCTCGGAGACGGCGGCTGGGGAACCGCACTCGCGATGGTGCTGAAAGACAGCGGGCACGAGGACGTCCGGGTCTGGGGCTACGATGCGGAGTACTCGCGTGAGATCGAGACGACGCGACGCAACCCGCGTTTCCTCGCCGACGTCGAGATCCCCGCCGGCATTCGCTTCGACGCCGACGCGGCGGAGCTCGCCGTTGGCGTCGAGGTCGTGGTCTCCGTCATCCCCACTCAGTTCCTGCGCGGCGCGCTGGAGAACATCCGAGACAGCCTGCCAGCGTCGGGCATCTACGTCTCGTGCTCCAAGGGCTTCGAACGTCAGACCCTGGAGCTGCCGTCGCGCATGATCCGCCACTGCCTGCCCGCCTCCCACATCGCGGTTCTCAGCGGCCCGAGCCATGCGGAGGAGGTGTCGCGCGGATTGCCGATCACCGTCGTCGTCGGCTGCGCCCGCCCCGCGCTCGCCCGCCGTGTTCAGGGGTTATTGACGGCTGCCGACTTGCGCATCTAA
>CAYMLL010000329.1:0-7889 GCA_964390645.1 uncultured Planctomycetia bacterium
CGAAGAGCGTGAACTTCTCCCACTGCTGCTTCTCGCCGATGTGCATGCCGTGATCGGACCAGAGGACGATGATCGTGCTCTTCGCGTGCGGACCGGCATCGAGCGCGTCGAGCAGGCGGCCGACCTGCGCGTCGGCGAAGCTGATGGACGCGAGGTAGCCCTGCACCGCACGCCCCCACTCGCCGTTCTCGACGATCCAGCGGTGCCAGCCCTTGCGAATGGACCGGTGACCGACGCGAGGCACGTCGTCGAGGTCGTCCTCTCGCACCTTCGGGAGGACGACGTCCTCCAGCGGATAGAGATCGAAGAACCCGCGCGGCACGTACCACGGGATGTGGGGACGGAAGATGCCGACCGCGTGAAAGAACGGCCGGTCCCGGCGCTTCGCGAGCTCTCCGGCGGCCTGATCCACGACCCGGTGGTCCGCGGTGCCCTCCCCGGACTCGTCCATCGGCGCCCAGTCGAAGAAGTGTGGCGGCCGTCCCGCGACGCTCTTGCCGCGAGCGATCGGCCTGGAGTTCAGGTAGCCGTCCTCATGCCTGCGCGGTCGGGACTCCTTCGGCCAGAGCGCGTCCGGCATCGGCCGGGTCACCGACGGCCAGTAGCGGTCCCAGAGCTTCGCCTCGTTCTGTTGCTTGCCGTAGCCGCGCGTGATCCAGGACAGCGCGTGGAATATCTTGCCGCCGCCGTACGCGGTGTAGCCGGCGCTGCGGAAGTGCTCGGGGATGGTGGTCGCCTGCGCAAGCCGCGGGCTGCGGCGCCAGTCCTGCCCGTTGTTGTAGACGCCCGACGACGCCGGAGCGACGCCCGTCATGATCGCCACCCGCGAGGGGTTGCACGCCGGCGCGGCGCAGTGGGCGTTCGTGAAGAGGACGCCGCGCCGAGCGAGCCGATCGATGTTCGGCGTGTGCACGCCCTCGCGACCACCGAGACAGTTGACCCAGTCGTTGAGGTCGTCGACGGCGATGAAGAGGACGTTGCGGCGCTGCGGTGCCTCGACGACGGGATCCCGCGCAGCGACCACGGATGCGCCGAGGACGACGAGGGCGGTGATTCGGGAGGTCGTTCGCGGAGAGCTCATGGCGGATTGACGCTCGGTCCTCCTTCGGGCCCCCGCAGTGCGGACACGCTCACGCGAGAATCTCCTCGACGACGCGGGTCTCGAAGACATGCGTCAGCTTCTCCTCGAGCCCGTCGCGCTCGTGAACGAGCGCATCGTGACGCAAGCCGAGGAGATGGAGGATCGTCGCGTGCCAGTCCTGCACGCTCACCGGGTTGTCGACGGCGCTGAAGCCGAGCTCATCGGTGGCGCCGTACACGGTGCCGGGCCTGATGCCGGCGCCGGCCATCCACGTCACGGCTGCGTTCTTGTTGTGATCCCGACCCGCCCCCTTCATCTTGCCGCTTCTGAGCTGCGCGATCGGCAGACGACCGAACTCGCCTCCCCAGACGACAAGGGTCGAGTCCAGAAGGCCACGCCGGCGAAGATCCCGCAGCAGACCGGCAACCGGCCTGTCCGTACGCGCGCAGCAGCTCTTCAGCCCGCCCTCGAGGTCCGAGTGGTTGTCCCAGATCTGTCCGTCGATGAAGATCTGTACAAAGCGCACACCGCGCTCGACGAGCCGGCGCGCGATGAGGCAACGACGTCCGTAAGACTCGGTCACCTTCTGATCGAGACCGTAGAGCTCACGCGTCTTCGCGGACTCCGACGAGACGTCGAGCGCGTCGGACGCCGACAGCTGCATGCGCGCCGCGAGCTCGTAGCTCGAGATGCGCGCGTCGAGATCGGGAAAGCCGGCGCGCTCCCTGCGGTGAATCCGGTTCAGTCGCCCGATGAGGTCACGCTCGAGTTCGACGACGGCCGCGGGTTGGCCGGCCTCGGACCTGAGGTTGAGAACAGGCGCCCCGGAGGAGCGAAACCGCGTCCCCTGGTAGACCGGCGGCAGGAACCCGCTCTGCCAGTTCTCCACACCGTTGATCGGCAAGCCGCGCGGATCGTCCAGGACGACGTATCCCGGCAGGTCCTCGTTCTCGGACCCGAGCCCGTAAGTGACCCAGGAGCCGAGCGAAGGGAAGCCGGGAAGCTGCCTGCCGGACTGGATCTTGTAGAGGGACGGCTCGTGCGTGACGTTGACGCCCTGCAGCGACAGGATCATCGCGACGTCGTCGACCTGCTCCGCGAAGTGCGGCATGACGTCGGACACCCACATGCCGCAGCGGCCCCGACGCTTGAACTCGAAGGGGCTGCGCATCAGCGCTCCGGCAGCCTTCGGGTTCTCGACCTCCGCGGCAATCTTGCCGAAGTACGGCTTGCCGTGGTGCTTCGTCAGAGTCTCCTTCGGGTCGAAGAGATCCATCTGGCTCGGCCCGCCGTTCATGAAGAGGTGGATCACCGAGCGGGCCTTCGGCTCGAAGTGCGCCGGCCTGGGCGTCATGTCGTGGACGCGGCGCGCGGTCTCGTCGGAGTCGGCGACGGGATGCTCCGCGGCTCGAAGCGCGCCAGCGTCGAAGACGTCACGAGCGAGCAAGCTCGCGAGCCCGGCTCCCATGAGACCACCGCTGAACGAGGTGAAGAAGCCGCGACGGGTCGATTCAGTCGACATGGATCAGCTCCGCAGAGTTCAGGAGCGCGTGACAGACGTTCACGAGCGCCCGGAGATCCGGGCTCTCCTCCTCGGCGTCCTTCCCGCGACGCTCCTTCGACCACAGCGCCCGGAGCTCGTCGTAGGTCCCGCGTGTCAGTGCCATCTCCTCCCGCGTCGGCACTCGCCCGAGAGCGCGCAGGAAGGCCCGCTCGATCCGACGCGCGGGCTCCGCCGGGGACTCGTCGGCGACACGCCTTGCGAAGGCCTGCGCGAGCTCCTGGACCATGCCGTTGTTGAGCAGGTGCAGAGCCTGCGTCGCGACGGTCGACCTCGGCCGCTCGAGACAGTTCGGATTCATCGGCTGCAGGTCGAAGACCTCGAGAATCGTCGGCAGCTGCGTGCGCCGTTGCCGCACGTAGATGCTGCGTCGCCACTTGCCGTCCGTGGACGACGACGTCACCAGCCCGTCGCCACGCAGGGAGACGCCGTCCGCCGGACCGAAGGGAGACTCCGACAGTCTTCCCGCGACGAAGAGAATCGAGTCACGGATGGCCTCGGCCTCGAGTCGCTTCAACGGAAAACGGCTGAGCAGGCGATTCGCCGGATCCGCGCGGCGCACCACCGCCGAGACTTTCGAGCCCTGACGGTAGACGCTCGACGTCATGATCAGCCGGTGAAGCGACTTCAGGCTCCAGCCGTCCGCGATGAAGCGCCGCGCCAGCCAGTCGAGAAGCTCCGGATGCGTCGGCCTCGCACCGATACGTCCGAAGTTCCCGAGCGAGGCGACGAGCCCCGTCTCGAAGTGGTGCTTCCAGACACGGTTCACAGCGACTCTTGCGGTCAAGGGGTGCTCGGGATCGACGAGCCAGCGAGCCAGTGCCAGACGACGTCCGGTCTGCTTCGCTCCCGGCCACGGCGGCTCGATGCGGGGCGGCCTTGCGGTGCCGGCGAGCGCCGAAAGCACCCCCGGCTCCAGCGGCACACCGGGCGTCAGGTAGTTGCCACGAGTCAGCAGATAGGTCGGGGAGGGATCGCCTCGATCCCAGAGCGCGCGGATCCGCAGCTCTCCCTTCGGCTTCTCCTTCTCGAGCGCCTCGATCCTCTCCTTTGTCGTCTTGTCGACTTCCTTCGCACCGGCGGCCGGCTTGCGCAGCTCGACGATTTTCGCGTCGATCTCGGCGATGCGCGTCTCTCTCGCCCGACGCTCCCGGGCCGTCACGTGCGGCAGGAAACGCTGCCCGATGTACCCCTTGTCGGGGCTCTGCGGCTTCAGCCAGTCGTGCTCATCGTAGGCCCCCTTGAGCATCGCTGCGAGACGGTAGTAGTCGCGCTGCGGGATCGGATCGAACTTGTGCGAGTGGCAGCGCGCGCACTTCAACGTCATGCCGAGAACGCCCCGGCCGAGGACATCGATCGCATCGGAGATGACCTCGAGGCGATCGGGAACGAAAGCGGTGATGCCGGCCCAGGTGCCGTCCGGCCCCTGTCGGAGAAAAGCGGTCGCGACGAGGTTGTCGTAGACCTCCTGCGTGATCTCGCTGGAGCTCTCGTAGTCGGCCAGCTCGTCACCCGCAATCTGCTCGAGGAGGAACCGGTCGAAGGGCTTGTCGGCATTGTGCGCCCGGATAACGTAATCACGGTAGCGGTAGTTCTCGTGCCGCAGCTTGTCCTGATTTGTCTTGCCCTCGGAGTCGGAGTAGCCGGCGACGTCGAGCCAGTGGCGCCCCCAGCGCTCACCGTAACGGGGTGAGTCGAGCAGACCATCGATGAGACGCTCGTAGGCGTCGTGGCGCTCGTCGGCGAGAAACGCGTCAATCTCCCCGGGCTCGGGCGGCAGCCCCGTGAGGTCGAAGGTCGCACGTCGAATCAGCACGCGCGGCTCGGCCTCTGGCGCGAGCGCCAGCCCCCGCTCCTCGAGACGGCGCAGGATGAACGCGTCGACCGGACCGCGCACACGCGCCACGTCGCGGACCTCCGGAGCCGTGATGCCGCGCCGTGGTGACCGCAGGGACCAGAAGCCGCGATCCTTCTCACTGACGAGCGGGTCGTCGACGACACTGCCGGTCGGCGGCGGATCCGGCGCCTGCGGCGCACCGAGCTCGATCCAGCGCCGCAGGGTCGCGATCTCGCCGTCCTCCATCGTCTTGACGCTGACCTCGACGAGCCGTCGTCGCGGCGGCATCTCCTCCGCCTCGAGTCTCTTCAGCATCAGACTCTCGTCCGGCTTGCCCGGGACCATCGCCGGCCCCGACTTGCCGCCACGGAGCATCGACGCGCGCGAGCGCAGATCCAGCTCGCCCTCGGCCTTGCGTCCGCCGTGGCAGACGGTGCAGCGAAGGAGGAGGATCGGCAGGACCTCGTGCTGCGAGACCTCGAGCGCCGACGGCGCGGGAGAGTCCGCACGAACGCTCGGTGTAAACACCACGACGAGGAAAATCGCCGCGAACGAGATCATTCGATGTTTCCGGGACCGAGATCGCATCGACGCCTCCGCCTGGAATCCCTGGACACCCTCAGATGATAGCAAGCGGTCGTGGAGGCTCTCAAGCGCTACGACGACGCGATCTCGTGTGCCGCCGACGCATCGGAGGCCATCCGCGACGTACGGGTGCGCGTCGGTTTTGCGACTTCGTCCCTTTTTCGAGAAAGTTCACGACGGTGTCTCTCCGCCGGCGTCCAGATCAACAAGGGCGCCGCGATGGACGCGTCGCCCACCCGAGTTGCCGAATTTTTTTGGTGACGCGATGAGAATATCCATCCCACGCCATGCCTTGTTCGGCCTTCTCGCCATCGTCCTCGCGCTTCTTTCGAGCATCGCGCCCGAACGTGCCGCGGCGAATCCGATCTCCACTCCGTTCAGCTCGCCTCCAGGCCCTCCGGTCCCCGACTTCGAGGACGGCGTGACTGCGGCGCGCCTCCAGGACTTGCTGGACAGCGGGGTCCTGGAGGACCGCCTCACCGCGCTGGACGGCGAGTCCCGTCAGAAGGTCCTGGAGTGGTTGTTCGCGGCAAAGAACGGGGCCTCGACGATCCCTTCGCCCCTGAATCCGATAGTGGACGCGGACTTCTCCCGTCCGGAGCCTGCACCGGACGGGGGCCCCCCCCCCCCCGCCCCCCCGCCGGGGGGGGGGGTGGGGGGGGGGGTTGGGGAAAACCCCCCCCCCCCCCCCCCGCAGCCTATGGGGCCCGGGGCCTGCCCCCGGCGGGCGCCGCCCCCGGCGGGCGACCCCGACCCGGCTGCCTCCCGGAGTCGGGGTCGTATGCTCGGTCTGTCTGCCATCAGCCTCGCCGCTGTCGCCGGGATCCTCGCTTGCCGCCACCTCCGTCGACGTCGCGCGGGCTGCGCGAGCTGAATCGAAGGAGACCGTCGCCGTGTTCGCTGCCTACGCACCACTCCTGCTCCTCGCGGTCGCGGGAGAATGCCCGTTCGCGGTCGCACTGGCCCGTCGAGCTCCCGCGCGCAGAATTCTCGGCGCGTGCCTCGTGATCAACCTCGTGACCCACCCCGCCGCGGTCGCCGCGTATTCCGGCTGGGTTGCGGCCGACGGTTCGAGCTGCTGGACGCTCGGGGGCATCGCGGTGGTGCCGTTTGTCGTGATCGAGCTCGCCGTGGCCGTGGTCGAGACGGTCGGCTATCGTCTCGTCGCGGAGATGACCTGGACGACCGCAGCCCGGATAGCCGTGGTGGCAAACGCGGCGACCGCAGCGATGTCCTTCCTGCTTTGACAATTCGATGAACGACGCCGACCCGAAACGACGAAGACCACGCTGGTGGGAGCCCTCGACGCACGCCACCGTCGGCATTCCGATCTCGCTCCTCCTCCTGGTCGGCATCGCCGCGCTGGTGGCCGCCTTCGAGCCGACCCTGGCGCGGCAGGAGGACGTCTTCAAGCGCCTCGTCGTCGGCCAACCGCTCCTTCTCGTGCTCGGAGTCGTCCTCTTCACCTGCTTCGAGCGCTTCGTTCCACGGCACAGGCAACCGATTCTGCGGGCCGAGGTGCGCACGGACATCGCGCATGTCCTCCTTTCGCCGGTGATGGTCGCGGCACTGTCCGTCGTCCTCTTCCTCGGCACGAACCGTGCTCTCGCCGCCTCGTTCGGCTCGACCTCCATCGCGGCCACGGCGCGATTCCTGGCCGAGATACCGGCCTGGGCCGTGCTCCTGCTGGCCGTCGTTCTCGACGACTTCCTGAAGTTTTCCCAGCACCTGCTCGCCCACCGCATTCCTTTGCTGTGGCGTTTCCACTCCGTACACCACTCCTCGACGAAGCTGGACTGGCTCGCCGGCGAGCGATTCCATCCCATCGATGGACTCTGGGGCATCGCCGTCAGAACGCTCCCCTTCACGGTCCTCGGCCTCACTGTCTACGAGTTCGGCGCGGTACGGTTGCTCGTCGGGCTCTTCGACCTCTTCAACCACGCGAACGTTCGCTGGCGCTGGCGATGGCTCGGCCCGATCATCGTCACGCCGGAGTACCATCACTGGCACCACGTCGATCGTCCGGAGGCGTACAACACGAACTTCGCATCGCTGCTGCCGATCTGGGACATCGTCTTCGGGACCTTCCGGCTCCCGAAGGACGAGCGCCCCGAGCGCTACGGCATCCCCGCCGAGATGCCGCCCTCGTATCTGGGACAGATGGTGCAGCCCTTCCTGCGCTCATGGTCTCCGGGCGGGTCTGCAGAGCCGAGGCGAGACGCGCCCGGCCGTCAGCGCTCGAGCCTCACTCGCCGCAGCACGCCGCCGTCGATGAGCTGACGGACGAGATCATCGAGGTCCTCGGTCTCGACGCCTGCCTCGGTGGCGCGACGCGAAATCTCCGTCTCGGCGATGGGGCTGTCGAGAAGACCGACGAGCCGCGCGAAGGTCGGAGCGACCTGGCTGAGCTCGACCTTGCCGCGATTCTCCGGCTCGAGGAGGAACGCGACCGGCGCGCTCTCATCGAGATCCGGAAGCGGATCGGGCCTCGGCGCGTCCTCGCAAAGCGCCAACGCCGGCACCTGGCTGGCCTGAAAGAGGTACTTCTCGATGTGCTGGATCAGCTCGAGCGTGCCGCCCGGAAGCACCAGAGCGCGCACGCCCGGCAGCGCGACAACGCAGTCACCGCCGGTACCGCCTCCTCGCCTCAGCATGCGGTCGTGGCCGCGCTCCGCATCGCGAAGCTCACGACGCGAACGCGCCATGGCCGCCTCGAGCGTCAGCGCCGCCCGCGTGTGCGGCGATGAGAGCCCTCCTCCGTCGAAACCCTCCTCGAGGTAGCGCACGAACCCGCGCGCCAAGTATGCGCGCTGCTGCCCCGAGAC
>CAYMLL010000330.1:0-7878 GCA_964390645.1 uncultured Planctomycetia bacterium
GGGCGGGCGGCGGGGGGGGGGGGGGGGGGGGGGGGGGGGGGGGGGGCCCCCCGCCCGCGGGGGCCCCCCTACCCGGGCCCCGGGCCCGGGGAGTCGGTCCGGGACCGCTGGCGGCTGCTGCTCCTGCTCGTGACGCTGCCGGGGTCGGAGTGGTCCCTTCGCAGACGGTGGGGACCGGCGTGACGGCCCGCGCAGAAGGTGTCCCGGCCGACTCCCGCCCGGGCGCCGCCGGTCCGCCGCGGGAGGGCTGCGAAGTTGACCTCGTCGTCGTCGGCGTCGACACTACGGCGAGGCGGCGAACGGTCTCGGGCGAGGTCGCGCCGCTCGCGACGTCGTTGCGTCCACGGAGGCCCGTCATGTCACGTCTTGCTCTCCTCGCACTGCTGATCCCGTCTCTCGGCCTGCGGGCTCCCTCCGTCGCGGCGGGGTCCGTCGAGGAGGCTCCCGGACGGGCGCGATACGCCGTCGTCGTGTCACGTCAGACCCACGCCGATCCCGCCTGGCGCCGGGTCGTCGATGCCCTGGTGGCGAAGCACGCCGCCGTCACGCTCGAGCACCCGGGAGATCCGGGCGACGTCGTCGAGCGTCTCGCCGCCGTCCATCCCCGCTACACCTGCTTCGTCGCTCGTCCCGGGGAGGCGACTCGCGATCTCGTCGCGAAGGTGCACCGGCTGACCCGGGCCCTGGACGACGACCCCTACACCGACACCCTCTGGGGCATCCTGACGGGCTTCGACGCCGAGGGTGCGCTTCGCGTCGCGCGTCATGATCGCCCTCTCGTCGTCCGCAAGGTCGCGTCGGGCACCGAGCTGGCGATGGAGATGGTCGAGGAGGGCGTCTGGTACTGCGAGCTGAAGAAGAATCGTATGGTCCAGAAGAGGGCCGGCGAGGAGGCCAGGGAGCGTCGCGGACCCGACGACACGACGCGGGCGCTCGTCGACACGCTCAACGACTATCGTGCCGACCTCTTCGTGACGTCGGGTCACGCCACGGAGCGCAACTGGCAGATCGGCTTCCGGTACGAGAACGGCCACTTCCGCTCGAAGGCAGGCACGTTGCTGGGCCAGGACACCCGGGGCGTCAACTTCCGGGTCGAGTCGGACAATCCGAAGGTCTACCTGCCGATCGGCAACTGTCTGATGGGAAACATCGACGGGCCGGATGCCATGGCGCTCGCCTGGATGAACAAGGCCGGCGTGCACCAGATGATGGGCTACACGGTGCCGACCTGGTTCGGCTACGGTGGCTGGGGCTGCCTCGACTACTTCGTCGAGCAGCCGGGCCGCTACACGTTCACCGAGGCGTTCTTCGCCAATCACCACGCGCTGATCTACTCGATCGAGAAAGGGCTGGGGCACCAGCGAGGCCTGAAGTTCGACCGTGACGTCGTCGCGTTCTACGGCGACCCGGCGTGGAGCGCGCGCATGGCGGAGCGCCCGAAGGCCTACGACCAGCGGCTCACGGAGAGCGGCGGCGTCTTCACGTTCACCGTCACCGGCAGGCGTGGCGCCGACTCCTTCAAGCCGGTCAACACCAACGGCTCACAGCGCGGCTGGCGGCCGATCGTGGAGATCTTCCCCGCGCGCCTCTCGCACATCGAGATGCTCGAGGACGGTGGGCTCTCTCCGCTGATCGCCGACGACTTCCTGCTGATCCCGAACCCGCGCACGTACGACGGGACCCGCGACCACGTCGTCAGGTTCCGCGCCCGGCGCATGGTGCCGTCAGGCGCTGTCGCGACTCCCTGAGACCCGTCGAGTCCGGGGGCCCGCAGGGCCTGATCGAGCCCGGCCGTGGACGCAGGGCCTCGACCCTGGCATCGCCGGTTCGCGGCGTCTCGTTTGCCCGGCTCGCCGATCGGGGTCAGAGGTCCCGATCGGTCTCCATCTCGGCGAGAAAGCCGAGCAGGGCGCCGCCGCAGACCTGCAGAGGGTAGTAGTAGAGCAGCAGCGGCCCCAGGAAGGAGTTCCAGACGAGGCCGTTGACGGCCACGATGGCCGTCAGGAGCAGGATTGCGCGGAAGCGACCGAACCTCTTGCGGAAGATCAGCCAGGCCCCCAGTCCGGCGCTCAACGCGATCACGGCGCTCTCCCAGCGAGACGGCAGGACGATCACCAGGAGCAGCGCGGAGACCAGCGTGAAGAAGACGCCGTATCGCAACGCCTGCTTGCGGGACAGGCTCTTGCGCCGGCGAGCGAGGCGCTCTTCTTCGCGTTGTCGGGCTCGCGACTCCGCGAGCAGCCTGGCTTGCAGCCTGGGACGTCTCCGGGTTGTTCTCGGTATGGACAATCGTCGTCTCCTCGGGGCGGGTCGAGTGCTCTTCCTGGTATCGGCGCCGCGGCGTGTCTTCCTGTAGCGGTGGATGAGCCGGCTGTGGGCCGGTGTCGTGGCGGCGGGACGGAAGGTGTCGTCGACGCCGTGCCGACAGAAGCCTGGCTTCCAGGGAGCTCCGGGTGATGATGAGAGTGATGACCGACTGACCGTCCAGCTCGCGACCTCGATCCGAGAATGATCCGGACTTCCGGTATCACGCTCCCGTGCCTGGCCGTCGCTGTGCTCTCGAGCGGCTGTCTGACGGCAAGGCTCTGGCGTCCCGACACGATCTGGCGACGGGAGTCCGTCGAGGTGCCTTGCGTCATCGAGAGCGCTCGTGAGGTCACGTCGTCGACGCACGGCGAGCGAACCTTCTCGATGGAGCTGCGAGCGCAAGAGGGGTGGAGCCGGGTTCACGGCGTCGACGATTTTCACGACGCTCGCCCCGGACTGCGGGGGGCGGCGTTGTCCGCGAGGCACCATCGCGGGCTTGCCGGGGGTCGCCCGGTCGCAGCTTGGCGCTTGGATTCGACCCGCCGCGGGGTGACGATCTTCTTCGTGTCCGGGCCGAGGGTGGCATGCCTTGCGCGGCGGTCGTCGCGGCCCGGCCTCCTGGCGTCGTCTCCCCGCGGAGCAGCGACATGGCACCGGTCGACAGCCATCCGGTTCACGCCGTTCACACCGTTCAAACCGTTCACACCATTCGCACCGTTCACACCGTTCGCGCTCGGGCTCTCGCCGGCCGGCTCGCTCGCGGGCCGGCTCTGCTGTTGATGACGCTCTGCGTCGTCGGCGAGCTCGCGGCCGCTGAACCGCACTGGGCCTTCGTGCCGCCGCGGCGGCCGGCGGTGCCGGAGGTCTCCGACGACGGCTGGCCGCGCGGCGCCGTCGACCGCTTCATCCTGGCTCGCATCGAGGGTGCGGGGCTGCGACCGTCGCCGCCGGCGCCCGGGCGCACGCTCTTGCGGCGGCTCCACCTCGACCTCACCGGGCTGCCGCCGACGGCTGCGCAGCTCGAGGCCTTCGACGAGGTGGCGCGTCGGGATCCGCGGGCGGCGCTCGATGGCGCGGTCGACCGGCTGCTGGCGAGCCCGCACTTCGGTGAGCGCTGGGCGCGCTGGTGGATGGACCTGGCACACTACGGTGACAGCGACGGCTACCTGACCGATCAGCCGCGACCGGTCGCCTGGCGCTGGCGGGCGTGGGTGGTGGAGGCCTTCGATCGCAACCTGCCCTTCGACCGCTTCACCGTCGAGCAGCTCGCCGGCGACCTGCTGCCGGACGCCACCGTGCGGCAGCGCATCGCCACCGGCTTCCTGCGCAACACGCTGAGCAACCGTGAGGGCGGCGCCGACCTCGAGGAGTTCCGCGTGCTGCAGGTGAAGGACCGCACCAGCACCTTCGGCGCGGTCTGGCTCGGGCTGACGCTCGAGTGCGCCCAGTGCCACGACCACAAGCACGATCCGATCTCGCAGCAGGAGTTCTACGGTCTCTACGCGTTCTTCAACAACGCCGACGAGCTCAACATCGACGCTCCGCTGCCAGGCGAAGGGCGGGGCCGCGCGGCGGCGAAGCGCGAGTACGACGAGAGGCGGCGCGAGCTGCTGGCGCCGGCGGCGGTCGAGCTCGAGGCGCTGCAGAGGCGATGGGAGGCGAGGCTGCTCGACACGGAGGCGCACCCGGCTCGCGACCATCACTGGGACCGCGAGCTCGAGCTGCTCGGGCTCGTCTGGGGCGGCCGGCTCGGCGAGGGGCAGCTCGAGGGCATCCACATCCTCCACGAGCCGTGGCCCGAGCGCACGCCGACGGAGCGCGACCGGCTCCAGGACTACTTCCTGCGCTCGGGCTCGCGCATCGACCCCGGGGGCTTCGAGAAGCTCGAGGTCGGCGAGCTGGTGAAGGGGCTCGACGAGCTGGCGAAGCGGCTGCCGCCGGTGACGCGCGCGCCGACGATGGTGCGGCACCGTGTCGACCGTCCGGCCCACGTACACATCCGTGGCGACTTCCGCCGCCGGGGTGTCGAGCTGCGTCCCGGCACGCCGGCGGCGCTGCACGCGCTCGATCGGGCGAGTGGGCGTGATGGGGCAGCGGAGCGCGGCACGTCGGACCGTCTGGCGCTGGCGCGCTGGACGGTGTCGCCGCGGAACCCGCTGACGGCGCGCGTGACGGTGAATCGCCTGTGGCAGGAGATCTTCGGTCGCGGCCTGGTCGCGACGGCCGACGACTTCGGCACGCGGGGTGCCCGTCCCTCGCATCCGCTGCTGCTCGACTGGCTCGCCACGGAGCTCGTGCGCGGCGGCTGGGATGTGAAGGCGATGCTGCGGCTGATGGTCCGGTCGGCGACCTACGCGCAGTCGTCGATCGCTGCGCCGGGCGGCGCGGGTCGCGCGAGTGGAGTGGGGGGCGCGAGCCGGGCGGCGCTCTTCGCGCGTCATGAGCGCGTGCGCCTGTCGGCGGAGCTCATCCGTGACGGAGCTCTGGCGGTCAGCGGTCTGCTCGATCGTCGGGTGGGCGGGCCGAGTGTGCGTCCGCCGCAGCCGGCGAGCGTCATCCGGGAGAGCTTCGAGGCGAAGTGGCCGGTGAGTGCGGGCGGGGACCGCTACCGGCGCGGGCTCTACACCTACATCCAGCGCTCGGCGCCCTTCGCGCAGCTGGTGACCTTCGACTTTCCGGAGAACAACCGCCCCTGTGCGGGGCGGACCCGCTCCAACACGCCGCTGCAGGCGCTGAACCTGCTCAACGATCCGACCTTCTTCGAGGCGGCCCGGGCGCTGGCCGCGCGGGTGCTTCGCGAGGGTGGCACGAGCACGCGGGGTCGTCTCGACCGGGCCTTCCTGCTCTGTCTCGCGCGGCCGCCGAGGCCGGCGGAGCGTTCGCGGCTCGAGGAGTACCTGGCGACGCAGGCGGGACTGCTCGAGGGCGACCTCGCCTCGGCGAGGGCGATGGCGGGTGAGCCGGTCGACGGCTGCGGGCCGATCGAGCAGGCGGCGTGGGTGGGTGTGGCGAGCATCCTGCTGAACCTCGACGAGTTCATCACGAAGGGGTGAGCATGGACGAGCGGAGCTACCTGCGGATCCGGTCGCGGCGCGCGTTCCTGGAGGGAACGGCGTGCGGGCTCGGCGGCATCGCGCTCGGGCGTCTGATGGCGCAGGAGGACGCGGCGGCGGTCACGGCGGGAAGCCCGGGGGCGGGCGCGGCCGCGGTCACCGGTGTGGGTGGCGGGGGGGCCGGGACGCATTTCGCGCCGCGTGCGAGGAACGTCATCTTCCTCTTCATGGCGGGGGCGCCGTCGCAGGTCGACCTGCTCGACCCGAAGCCGGCGATGCGGAGGCATCACGGGCAGCGGGTGCCGGAGCACATGGTGGAGGGGCTGGACGACGCGTTGATCCGTGGCTCCGCGCGCGTCTTCGCGAGTCCGCGGACCTTCACGCGTCACGGTGAGAGCGCCATGGAGCTCTCGGACTACATCCCGCATCTCGGCAGGATCGCCGACCGCATCTGTCTGCTGCGTTCGATGCGCACCGACGTGGCGAATCACACGCCGGGGCAGCTGCTGATGAACTGTGGTCAGCAGGTCTTCGGTCATCCGTCGATGGGGTCGTGGGTGACCTACGGGCTCGGCAGCGAGAGCCGAGATCTGCCGGGGTTCATCGTCATGACGTCGAGCTCCGGGCAGGGGATCGATGCGGGCACGGCGAACTGGTCGAGTGGCTACCTGCCGTCGGAGCATCGCGGGGTGACGTTCCGTGCGTCGGGTGATCCGGTGCTGTACCTGTCGAGCCCCGGGGGTGTCGGTGTCGGCTCGCAGCGGGCGCGGCTCGATGCGCTGGAAGACCTCAACCGGCTCGAGCTCGAGAGGACGGGTGACGTGGAGATCGCGTCGCGGATCGCGGCCTACGAGATGGCCTTCCGCATGCAGAGCGCGGCGCCGGAGCTGCTGGATCTGTCGGGTGAGACCGAGGCGACGCGGGAGCTCTACGGGCTGGGGAATGATACGACGCGGGCCTTCGGCACGAACTGTCTGCTGGCGCGTCGCATGGTGGAGCGCGGGGTGCGTTTCGTGCAGCTCTATCACTCGACGTGGGATGACCACGCCGATCTCGACAGGAAGCTGAAGACCAACTGCGACATGACGGACCGTGGCGCGGTGGCGCTGGTGCTGGATCTCGAGCGTCGTGGGCTGCTGGACGAGACGCTGGTGGTCTGGGGAGGCGAGTTCGGGCGCACGCCGATGAACGAGGTGCGCCGGGGGAACACGCGTGGCAAGGAGGGGCGGGATCATCATCCCTTCGCGTTCTCGATGTGGATGGCGGGCGGAGGTGTGCGGGCGGGGGAAGTCATCGGGGAGACGGACGAGCTCGGCTACCACGTGACGCGTGACCCGATCCACGTGCACGACCTGCAGGCGACGATCCTCCACTGTCTGGGCGTCGATCACGAGAGGCTGACGTACCGTCACCAGGGCCGCGACTTCCGGCTGACGGATGTGGGGGGACGGGTGGTGGAGAAGGTGCTGGCGTGAGGGGAATCGGCACGGAGGTCCGGGAGCGTGAGAGGCTCGGTCGCGGTCGGAGAGAGCGCCGCGTGCGCCGTGACGTCAGGAGGACGACCCGCGGCTGTCGTCGTCGCCGCGGGGGGGGGGGGGGCGGGCCGCCCCGGGGGGGGGGGGGCGGGGGGCGGGCGTCGTGGGGGCGGGGAAACGGGGGGCGGGGGCCGGGTCGAGGTCAGGGGCCGCGGGATCGGCAGGCGGGCGGACTCTCTGGCGGCGCGTCGGAGAGTTTCGCTCGATGGGTGGAATCCGGGGTGCCGGTGAACGACGCATCCAGGGGCGGACGGGACCGCAGAGCGAAAAGCGAAAGGAGACACGAAGATGTCCGGTGACTCGGCCTTGTCGGTTGTCGCGAGCTTCGACCACGCCCATGCCGCGCACATGGCGGTGCAGCGCCTGGAGGCGGCGGGCATCGCGGCGTTCGTTCAGGACGAGCACACGATCGGGGCTCAGCCCTTCTTCGATGTCGCGATCGGCGGCGTCAAGGTCGCGGTCGCGGCGCAGCGGCTCGAGGAGGCCCGGGAGGTGCTCGGCGAGAAGGACACGCTTTTCCGGGGTGCGGAGCTGCCGCGCGAGAGTCGTGGCGCGGCGGCGTTTCTGACCTTGTGCTTGCTCTACGGCCTGCCGGTGGCAGGGCTCCTGGCGGTATCGATCCTGGCGCTCAGCGCTCACGTCTCCTGGGCGGTCGGCGTCTGCGTCGTCAGTGCGCTGCTCCTGGTCGCGAGCTACCGGCGATTGCGCCGACCCGGAGCGCGCGCGGACGAGGCCGACGGGCCGCGGGAGGACGAGCCGGGCGTTATCGACGAGGGGTGACGGGGGCGCGCGGGGCGATCGATCGGGAGACGGTGAGCAGGGGTGATCGCCGGAGCCGGCGCCGCCGGCTTGCCGTCGTCGGCTCGCGATCGGCGGTGTGTCGCGTGTAGAGAGGCCGGGCCTGGGTGGCGGTTTTCCCGCGCGCTGTGGAGGGGTGGTGCCTCCTCAGCCCATGTCCCGCATCCACGATCGGATCTGGCCAC
>CAYMLL010000331.1:0-3304 GCA_964390645.1 uncultured Planctomycetia bacterium
GTCGGACTTCTCGAGGAAGGAGCGAAAGCGGATGGAGGACTGCTCCTCGTCGTCGGACCAGTCGAGCACCGCCAGGACGATCCCGACGGGTGCCGTCAGCAGGCTGCTGAACCAGAGGCCGCCCCGCGTGGCCGTGTGGATCTCCGCCAGGTGGCCGGAGATGCTCGCCTGCTCCGGGACGTCCTTGCTGACGTGGACCAGGCGGATCTGCTGCCGGTTCTCGGGCGACAGCTCGATGGTGCTGCTGCAGCCCGCGGCGATCAGCACGAGCGCGAGGACCGTGGTGGAGCGGAGGAGGAGCGTGAGCCGGCGCATGGGGTGCCTCTGCGTTTCGTGTTGTGTCGACGTCGCGTTCGTTCCTGACATCGGCACGGAGAGACCGGAACTTCAATGGCTCGTCTTACCGGCCGGTCCGATGGGGCTCCGGCGCCGGGCGGTGACCGCACGTCGCATCTGACGCGGCGTCGATCTCGCGTCGACGTCGCCAGGTCGTCAGGCTGCCGGAGCCTTGCCGGTCCTCGCGGATCAGCTTCTGGCGGCGGATCAGCGTCGACGTCGAAGCTGCGCGGCGTTGAGGATTTGCGGGTCGACCGGGTTTCCGAAGGTGTTGACGACCTTCAGGGTCAGAGCCGGCGCGTAGGCCTCCTTGCCGCTCTCGTAGTACGGGTAGACGATCGACGGACGCGAGCGGAAGCTGCCGGCGACCCTGGCGCGGACCTTGAAGCGGTAGCTCGCGGGCGCGCGCGGGGCGTTCTGGAAGTAGAGATCGACGAAGCCGTCCTTCGCCTCGACGTGCCCGTTGACCGAGAACAGGGCACGTAGCTGCCTGAGGTCGCTTGGAACGATCTCGCAGCCACCCGGCAGGCCGATGCGAGCGACGACCTGCGAGGCCGTGGACCGGCGCAGCGGGCGGACGGTGACCTGGACCTCTGCCAGCTGTCCGACATCGACGATCATCGGCGAGATCCGGGTCCGGATGCGCAGGGGAGCGTCGGGGGATGGCTCTGGCATCTCGACCCGGTAGCGGCAGCCGAGGTCGTAGTCCTGTTCGAGCCCGGAATCGACCACGACGTCGATATCCTGCGATTCTCCGGGGAGAGTCTCGACGCTGCGGTGGAACGCGAGCACGCGCGTGCTCCCGGGGAGCGACGAGAAGACCTTCGTCCCGCCCGGCGTCGCCGTGAATCGGGCCGTCACCATGCGCTCGCCGAGCGGAGGGACGAGCCGAGCGTAGGCCGCGAGGGCGAACGCCCCACCGCAACGCCAGCCGTGGCGTCCGAGGCTCTCGGCCGTCCGACCGAGGACGTCGCGGCCCTCCGCTGGTCGGTCGACTGCGTGAAGCGTGAGCGCCAGCAGCGCCCTGACGGCCACCGCCATACCTCCTCCCCGTCCGCCCATCAGTCCTTCGCCGTAGTCGGCGGGTGTCGCCCTGCCGCTGCTCAGGACCGTCATCAGCTCGTCGACGTGCTTCTCGAGCAACCGCGCGCGCTCGGCGGTCTGCCCGATCGTCTCGCGTTCGACCGCGCTCTGCGGCCAAGTCGCCAGGCAGTAGGCTCCCAGCGCCTGCTCGTAGAGGCTCGCGTGGGGGGTGAGGCAGGAACGCCGCGCGCCTCGCCACGAGCGGCCGATGTCGTTCAGGGACGCGGTCAGATGGAGAGCCTCGACCGCGGAGATGTCCCTGCCCTTCTCGAGCCATTCGAGCGAGCTTTCGAGCTGCGGCCGTCCGAGTCCGTCGTAGAGCTTCGTGTAGAGCGCCAGATGTCGCAGGCCGATGATCGTGCACCGGACCGTCGGCGCCTGGTCCGGGAAGAGGCGGAAGCCGCCGCTCCGCGGGTCGCGGTACGTCAGGATCTTGTCGTATCCCAGGCGAGCGTAGTGGTACGCCTTCTCGATGAGCCCGGGGTCGGTGTCGAGCTCGCGGAGCGCGTCGAGCGTCAGCAGGTTGGCGAAGTTCAGGGTCGTGTACTGGTCGAAGCAGCCGTGCGGCTGGCGCAGGTTCGCACGGAAGGCCTCGCGCATGCGGGCGACGTGGCCCGGGCTGACGCTGCCGAAGACCCGTACACTGCCCGGTATCGCCGCTCCGGGGACGGTCAGCTTGAAGCGCTCGACGCCGCGCGTCTTGCCCGCGACTCCGTGCGTCTTCTCGATGTCGCGGTGAAGGACGCGCAGCGTTCGCAGCTGCGTCTGGCGGTAGCGGCCGCGTTCCGCGACGATGCGAAGCTCGGCATCCTCGGAAGGCGCCACGACCTCGAAGCGGAAGCGGTGGAGGTTCGTGTCGAGCCGCGGGTCGTAGCCCAGCCTCGTGCGCATCAGTGGCCTCAGGCACGGCGGTGCGTCGATCCGGAGGGCGACCGGTCGTTGCGAGCCGTCGCTGATGGTCGTCTTCAGCATCAGGTCGACGCGGTCACCGACGTGAAGATGGGACGGGGTCTCGATGTCGGCCCGGAAGCCGACGGTCGGTCGGATACGCCCGCGACCGGAGGCCGTCGTCACGGAGGATCGGCCCTGCGCGATCCACGCGAGGTCGGAGACCACGTCGTTGAGGCGCAGCTTGATCGTTGTGCGACCCTTCGAGTCGGTGCGTACGCGTTCGCTCCAGAAGAGACCGCAGCGGGTGTCGATGCTCGACGACGGAACGCGCCGGTTCTGGGGAGGCCTGTCGCTCGGGCGGCCGAGCCCGGGTGTCGCCAGCATCCTCTTCCCGGGCACGATCAGCTCGACGGCGTCGGACCCCGGCGCCGGTCGGGCCAGGCGCGTGAAGGGCGCGCGCTCCAGAAGGCGCTCGAGCCCGGTCGCCTCGACGACGGTCCTGCCGCGCCTGCCGGCCACGGCACTGTCGTCGGGTGCCTTCCCGGGCGTCTCGACGCGCAGCAGCTTCGCTCGCCGGGTGCCGGCGCGGGGTGTCAGCGTGACGGGCTCCAGACGGCCTTCCTCGAGCTCCGGCAGGCCGTTCGCGGTCAGCGCCGTCCCGGTGGCGGGATACGCGAACGCTCCGTGAACCAGGAGGAAGGCGTCGCGGCGGGCGTATCCTCGCGATGAGGACACACGGCTCTCGGCAGTGGCGAGTGCCTCGCCGGCATCTCCGTCGCTCGCCTTCGGCCCGGCGTCGAGAAAGTCGGCGGGTAGAAAGACGCCGGGTGCAAGGGCCGGCTCCAGAGCCGAGCGCAGCGCCATGTCGGGCATCCCCGTGGAGTCGCCCTGGAAGATCGAGATCGCCAGGTCGGTCGAGACCGGCCTGCCGTCGCGCCTTGCGAGCACGTCGAGCTCGACGAGGCGACCATTCGCCAGGCGCACGCCGCCGGCT